>RFPI01000100.1 GCA_009926205.1 Methylophilaceae bacterium | reverse complement strand
AAAAACATCGTCAACCTTAATTAGATTTACCTTTGGGAAAAACTTTTCATATTTTGCAGCTACGGATTGCAATGTAGGGCGATAGTAATTTTTAGCTGCAATTTCTTGACCTTCTTCGGTATATAAATATTCAAGATATGCGGTAGCTACAGCTCGTGTTTTGCGTTTATCAACGACTTTATCAACGACTGCAACCGGTGGTTCAGCCAGAATGGACAATGAAGGAACCACAATTTCAAATTTATCTGGTCCTAATTCTTTTTGCGCCAAGAAAGCTTCGTTTTCCCAAGCAAGCAATACATCACCAATGCCGCGCTCGACGAATGTCGTAGTTGCACCACGCGCTCCGGTATCTAATACAGGCACATTTTTGAATAGCTTAGTCAAAAACTCTTTAGCTTTTGCATCGCTATTATTGTTTTGCTTTAGCGCATACGCCCAAGCCGCCAAATAATTCCAACGTGCTCCACCAGAGGTTTTTGGATTAGGAGTGATGACTGATACACCAGGTTTAACGAGATCATCCCAATCTTTAATTTTCTTAGGGTTACCCTTGCGGACTAAGAAAACGATGGTCGAGGTATAAGGCGAGCTATTATGCGGTAATCGTTTTTGCCATTCCTTAGGAATCAATCTTCCTTTGGCGCTGATTTCATCAATATCATAAGAAAGCGCAAGTGTGACGACATCAGCGGACAAACCATCAATCACGGAACGAGCTTGTTTACCAGATCCACCATGCGACTGTTTGATAGTAACGGTATCGCCAGTTTTTGCTTGCCAGTATTTTGCAAACGCAACATTAAAATCCTGATATAACTCCCGCGTTGGATCGTAGGATACGTTGAGTAAAGTTACTTCCGCTGCAAACGCTGAGAGAGATAAGCTAGCTCCTAGCAATGCGATGGCAAGTATTTTTTTAGTCCAATTCATTGTATTAATCCTTAAAAATTATTAAAAGCCTACTAGTGTTAATTCAGTGTAGAAAAATTCTGATGTATCAGAACGGTTTGGATCGTTTTTATTCGAAGGTATCTTTGCTGCTTGTGTCACAAAATCTCCTGCCCAAAAGTATGCATAACCAATATTCAGAGAAGCATACTGATTGAT
>RFPI01000099.1 GCA_009926205.1 Methylophilaceae bacterium | reverse complement strand
CTATATTGCGGGACAGACAGCCCCCAAAGGTAAGCGCATGGGGCATGCTGGCGCCATTATCTCCGGTGGAAGTGGAAAAGCGGAAGATAAAATTGAGGCCTTGCAAAAAGCCGGTGTTGTCGTTGCAAGCTCGCCAGCTGGTTTGGGCGAGGCAATGATGCAAGCAATCCATCGTCAAGAGGCAAATGGATGAAATATTTTTACACCCTCTTTTTGGCAATCATATTGAGCTTGTCTATGTATGGTTCAGTATGGGCAGAAGATGTGCCTTATTTGCTCACTGTTTCCAGCAAGGGGGATGTAAAAAGTGTTAAAGCTATGCTGGACACTGGTGCCAACCCAAATGCGCAAGATATAGATGGATTGACCGCACTGATGTATGCCACCCGTAAAGATAAAGCAGAAGTGGTTAAGTTGCTGTTAAGTAAAGGAGCTGATCCTAATTTACGTGATAGCAGTGGCTGGACGGCACTCATGTACGCAGCTAAAAAAAATTATCTTAACTGCGCTAAGTTGTTGTTAGAAAAGGGTGCAGATGCAAAGGTTCGAGATGTTTCAGGATGGAGTGCCTTGGGTCTTGCAGCTAACTCGGGCTATTCTGATTTTGTATCCTTGTTAATTGACTATGGTGTTGATGTGAACGGCCGCAGTGATGATGGCAAGACTATTTTGATGTATGCGGGAAAAAATGGCGATAAAGCCACGATTCAAACATTGGTGCAACATAAAGTTGAGTTGGATGCACGTGATAATCAGCAGCTCACAGCCTTAATGTATGCGGCAAGAAGCGGAAAAGTAGAGGCTTGTGAAGAGCTTTTGCAAGGCGGGGCGAGTATAGATTTGATGGATGGTTCTGGTTGGACAGCGCTAACTTGGGCTGTCAGAAAAAAACAAATTGTTACTGCCAGAATGCTGATTAGCAAAGGCGCCAAGGTGAATGTAGCCGATAAAACTGGCAGTTATTTACTGCATATGGCGGTATCGAATAATGATACAAAAATGACCGCAATGTTAATTGAGCAAGGGGCAAATGTGAATGTTAAAGATCAGTACAGTTTGACTCCTTTAGTGTATGCGCTAAAAAATCAAAACACAGAAATCGTTAATTTACTCAAGCAGGCAGGTGGTAGCTATTAGCACGCAGGTGAATATTGCGCTCGCGCAACTTAATCCCACTCTCGGTGACTTGGATGG
>RFPI01000098.1 GCA_009926205.1 Methylophilaceae bacterium | reverse complement strand
GGCTGCCGAAACTTTTGCGGATTCGCTTGCGTTCGGTGTATGAATAGGCCATGAGATCTCCGGGCTACGATCTTTCAGGACTGGGGCAGGCATCGATCCGGTCGACACCTGCTGACTTGGCGGCTGGCCACTACCAGCGTTGGCGGACGGTTGCGCATTGCACGCAACCCGAACCAAGGGTCTTTTGCAGTCGGGTCAAAAGACACTGCAAAGGGGTCTGCACGAGGCCGCTTTGCGGTGCTTTCTGAAAGCACCAAAGGCTGGAGGCCCTTGCGGACACTCCAGCCTTGGAGCAAAACCGAATTACTTGAGTTCGGCCTTGGCGCCGGCTTCTTCCAGCTTCTTCTTGGCAGCTTCGGCGTCGGCCTTGGGCATGCCTTCCTTGAGCACCTTGGGAGCGCCGTCGACCATGTCCTTGGCTTCCTTGAGGCCCAGACCGGTGATCTCGCGAACCACCTTGATGACGCCCACCTTGTTGGCACCGGCTTCGGCCAGCACCAGGTTGAAGTCGGTCTTCTCTTCGGCAGCGGCTGCGCCACCACCAGCACCACCACCAGCGGCCGGAGCGGCCATGGCGGCGGCGGACACGCCAAACTTCTCTTCGATGGCTTTCACCAGGTCGTTGAGTTCCAGGACCGTCATGCCGTCCAGAGCGGTCAGAAATGCGTCTTTATCGAATGCCATTTTGATTTCCTAACAATTGGTTTGAACGAAGCTGCGCACCGATCAGGCGGCAGCGGTTTCGCCTTCTTTCTTGGCCGCCAGAGCACCCAGCACCACAGCGGTGCGGGAGATGGGGGACATGAGCAAGCCACACAGCTGGGCCAGCAGCACTTCCTTGGTGGGAACGCTTGCCAGGGCCTTGACGCCGTTGACGTCCAGGGCTTTGCCACCGTAGACACCACCGCGAATGACCAGCTTGTCGTTGGTTTTCGCGAAATCGGCCACCACCTTGGCGGCGGCCACAGCGTCTTCAGAGAAGCCATAGATCAGCGGACCGGTCATCTGGTCGGCTGCCACTTCGAAGCTGCTGCCAGCCACAGCACGGCGTGCCAGGGTGTTCTTGAGAACACTCAGGTTCACGCCCTGGCTGCGGGCTTTGATGCGCAGGTTCGTCATGTCAGCGACCGTGATGCCGCGGTATTCCGCCATCACCAGCGTTTGAGCTTTAGCGGCGAGGCCGGTCACTTCTGCGATGACCGCTTCTTTCTCACTGCGATTCAGACTCAA
>RFPI01000097.1 GCA_009926205.1 Methylophilaceae bacterium | reverse complement strand
CTTTCTATGATTATTGCTCCATTTATTATTCAACACAATTTGCAAATCGCTGAATTTTTTGCGCGTAGTTACACCCGCAACCGCCGTCATCAAATTGAAGAAATCACAAATGCCGGAAAAGATCTTAGTCATCATGTGATCATCTGCGGTTTCGGCCGTAGCGGTCAGTATTTGAGTCGCTTTTTGAAAGAGGAAAATATCCCCTACATCGCGCTTGATATCGACCCAGTGCGTGTGCAAGAAGCCGCTGCGGCAGGCGAACAAGTCATGTATGGTGATGCAGGAAAACGTATTGTGCTCAACGCGGCTGGCGCTGCTCGCGCTAAAGCGCTGATTATCAGTTATGACGACCCGCCCTCAGCGATCAAGATTTTGCATTTGGTCAACGATTACTTCCCCAATTTACCGGTCATTGTGCGTACAGTCGATGATAGCAATATGGAAGACTTCCGTGATGCGGGCGCGGCAGAGGTTGTGCCAGAAGTATTGGAAGGCAGTTTGATGTTGGCTTCACATGCTTTGGTGCTGCTAGGTGTGCCACTTAACCGAGTGGTCAAACGTATACGTTTGTTCCGCGAAGAGCGCTACAAAATGTTTAAGGGCTTCTTCCACGGACTTACTGATGGCGACGAGGCAGTTGAGCGCGCTGCCCCACGATTACATTCCGTGCCATTAAATGCATTGGCTTTCTGTATAGGTAAGGCCATCAAAGATATTTATTTTGGGGAGTGTCGTGCTGAAATCACTGCGGTGCGTCGCGATACGCACCCAGTCGAGGTAACCCCAGATTTTGTCTTCAAAGAAAACGACGTCGTGGTGTTGCTGGCAAAGCCACATGATTTGGTGATGGCCGAGCGTATCTTATTAACTGGGCGTGATCGATGAGACAACATGCGCTGATTGTCGGCGGTGGTATCGTCGGCTGTATGACAGCAATTGAGTTAATACAACGTGGTTACCGAGTGACCATCGTGGAGCGTAATCAGATTGCCAGCCAAACCTCCGGTGAGTCTTCATGGGCAGGCGGGGGTATTTTATTTCCCTTGCTACCTTGGCTTTATCGCCCCGAGGTGAATGCGCTGACCAATGAAGGCATGCAGCGTTATCCGCAGTTGCTTCAACAACTGACAGAACAGACCGGCGAGCCCACGGGCTTCTTGCCATCAGGATTTTTGCTGTTACCACCTTTTAATCAAGCGAGTGCGCAAGCTTGGTGTGAACAAAATCAACAAC
>RFPI01000096.1 GCA_009926205.1 Methylophilaceae bacterium | reverse complement strand
TATCAGCGGATAGATAGGCCAACCTGCTGCAAGAATGATTTCTAACACTCTGAACTCCCTAAAATGATGTGATATAAAACTGCGTTACTTTAGCGCGTCAGCCTGTTTTCAGCAAGTGATTCACGGTCTTGCCAATATCTTGCATGGCTTGAACGCCAAGCTTTTACAGCGGGCTCTGCTGAAGGATTGGCTGGAAAGTCAATTAACACAGCGCCATCCCAATCTGAGCGAAAATAATGCACACCTGCTCGTTGGTAGCGCTGCATGATGTCCGCACGAGGGTGGTGGTAGCGATTCATATACCCTACGGTTGCAATCGCCCATCGAGGTTTTACGGCATCAATCAATGCCTGACTAGAGGATGTTTTGCTGCCGTGATGGGGGATAGTCATCAATGTACTTTGTATTTTTTGCTGACTCTCCAGAAGACGTTGCTCAGCCTGCAATTCAATATCCCCTGTCAGCAACAAACTGCCACTCGCATTACTGACCCGTAACACGCAACTGCGATTGTTATCACTCACCTCGGCTTGATGGTACAAGTCTTCATCTGGATACAGCACCTCGAACTTCACGCCATCCCAAAACCAAGACTGCCCCTGCACACAGCGCTGGGAAAAACCCAGCTGGCGATTCACATCGATTGGCAAATCAAAGCTAGCGAGTAGCTGATTTGTTGGGATTTGCATCAGCAAACTTTCCATGCCTCCATAGTGATCGCTATCGTGATGACTCACTACCATCATATCTAGACTATTGATGCCAAGTGAGTGCAAATAAGGTTGTATGACACGATTACCACTATTAATTTGCGCATTTACCATACGCCCTGTGTCATATAGCAATTGATGGTGGCGAGTCCGCACCAATACTGCCAACCCCTGCCCCACATCAATAACACTCGCCTTGATGGCGCCAGTGGGGATACTTGGCTGCGCCATGGCAAACAGTGGCGCTAGCATCAAAACGCCCATCCAACGTAACGGGAAGCCTTTGGGTAATAACAAAATCACGACACCCAGCACAGAAAGCCCAATCGCAAACGGACCGACAGGAGGCAAATGGATATTGCTCCAACTTAATGCAGACAGGGACTGTAAACAAAACATGGTAAAGCGCATTAACCAATGCGCCGCGTGCAAAAAAACATCGATGGGGGTCATCGCTCCGAGCAGAGTGAGCGGGACAACCGCCAAGCTTATGATAGGGATGGCAAGTATGTTGGCGATGGGAGATATCAAGGAGACTTGCTGAAACATTGCTATCGTTAATGGCAGCAAGCCTATGGTTG
>RFPI01000095.1 GCA_009926205.1 Methylophilaceae bacterium | reverse complement strand
TCGTCCATAGGATTCACCAACGTCATACGTGCACCGTTTTTCACGGCACTACGCACTCGGTGCGCCAATAGCGGATGTTCGTTGCGCAGATTGCTACCGACGATCAAGAATCTATCCATTTGGTCGACATCACTGATATTGCAACCCATCCATGAAGAGCCGTGGAAGCGGCCATCCAAGCGATAATCTGAGCGACGTAATCTGTGATCGATATTGCCGCAAGCAAGTCCTTTGGTCAGCTTCTTAGCGAGATAACCTTCTTCCATGGTGCAATTGGTCTTTAACAACACACCCAATTGGTTCGGATCTTGTTGCACAATGCCGCGTAATTTAGCGACAGTGAATTCTAGAGCGGTTTGCCAATCGACTTCTTCGTAGACCTTGCCACGACGTATCATGGGCTTAGTCAAACGCTCGCTGCTATTCAAACCTTCGTAAGAATAACGATCGCGGTCAGATAACCAACACTCATTAATCGATTCTTTCTCACGCGGTAATACGCGCATCACTCGATTATCTTTAACGTGCACTTCAATTTGCGAACCGAGCCCATCATGCGCTGCAATGGCAGGACGACGGGTTAATTCCCAGCTTCGCGCTGAATAACGGAAAGGCTTATTGGTCAGCGCGCCCACTGGGCACAAATCGATAATATTACCGGACAACTCTGAGTCCACACTTTTATCGACATAAGCAGTAATTTCTGCATGCTCACCGCGATTAATTAAACCCAACTCCATCATGCCGCCAACCTCTTTGAGGAAGCGCACACAACGGGTACATTGAATACAACGGGTCATATCGGTACTAATCAGCGGGCCAATATTTTTATTGAGTACCACACGCTTTTCTTCTTGATAGCGTGAGCCACTGGCACCATAGGCCACCGCGATATCTTGTAAATCACACTCACCGCCTTGGTCGCAAATTGGGCAATCCAACGGATGGTTAATCAGCAAGAATTCCATCACGCTCTTTTGCGCTTCTTCGGCCGCTTTTGAGCGGGTATAAATCTTCATGCCATCGGCAACTGGCGTCGCGCATGCAGGCAAAGGCTTATTGAATTTCTCCACTTGCACCAAGCACATACGGCAGTTTGCCGCCACCGACAATTTCTTGTGATAGCAGAAGCGTGGAATTGCAATCCCAAGTTGATCCGCAGCATCAATAATGGTGGTGCCGTGGTCGACTTCTACTCGTCAATTTCAATCTTTAACATGCTAACCCAATCTCCCCTATCGGGACTTCTTCACACTAGCACCAGTCACCATGGACCGGCCGTGCTGAATAAAATATTCGAATTCGGGGCGGAAATGCTTAATAAAACTTAATACTGGGGTG
>RFPI01000094.1 GCA_009926205.1 Methylophilaceae bacterium | reverse complement strand
TCAAAGTTTTGATTAAAGCGATAAATGTTGATATCGACCAATTGGGCATCTGGTTTTACTTGGCGCACATTAACAAAGCTGAGGCCGTCTTTTACCCAAAAGCCAGAGCGAAACTCTTGCGCCACAATCGAATGGGTCGCCTTGATACGCATACGTTGAGCGGTCGTTTCGCTGATGGGGGTGATGAGCTCGCCAACCACAAAAGTTAATAAACCCATCAACACACCAGCCCACAGCAAAGGTTTGCCGATGCGCATCATGGACATGCCACTGGCCTGCAGAACCACCAATTCAGAGTTGCGCGCAGTCTGCGCCAGTGCATAGAGTGCGCCAATGAGTACGGCCACAGGCACCACTTCATATACATGTCCTGGTGCGCTGAGTAACACATATACAAAAATTCGAGTTAGGGTATAACTGCCTTTGCCTAAATTTTCTAATTCTTGAATCAAATCAAAAAAGGAAAATATCGCCAATAGGGCGACCATAATAAGCAGGATAGAAAAGATTGTTTCTCGAAACAAATAGCGATTGATAAGCGACATCTATCCTCCCCATCCCGGTAGCAAGGGGCGCTGATTTATGCGTCGGTAGAACAGATAAAACACCAACAACACAAAAACAATATGTACCGGCCACAAGCCAAATAACAGGCTAATTTTCTTTTGTAATAGCCATGCCTGCATAATGCTCAGCATATTGTTGTAAATCATAAAAATCAAAATCGCCATCATAAAGTTAGTCGAGCGACCGCTGCGTTGTTCGACAAAACTAAGTGGAATTGCCAACAAGGCCAATATCATGGCTGATAATGGCAGGGCGATACGCCCATGCAGTTCGGCAATATTCGCGGGAGTGTGTTGACGCAATAATTCGCTATTGCTCAAAGCTTGGGTAGATAGCGGCTCTGGCGCCACCATTTTTTGTTTCACGAGTATGCCGTAGCGCTCAAAAGTGGTCGAGGTAAATGAAGCGGTATCTTTGGCACCTTCATAACGACGGCCCTTTTCCATCACGACAAAGTGATCATTATTATTTTGAACTTCACGGTAGCCGCGCGAGGCCACAATGATTCCCAATTTATCTTTCTCGTTGGTTTGCACAAAAATATTTTTTACCACATTGCCTAGCTCATCGAAGCTTTCAATAAAAAACACACGATTGGCGTTGGCAGATTCCTTAAATATACCTGGCGTGATGGTAGACAACTCATCTTGGCGTTTAATCTGAGCTTTGAACTCATTGCCCTTGCTGACTGCCCAAGGCGTTACAAACAAACTCAAAAACGCGATAGTGAGTATGACGGGCAAAGAAAACGATAAAATAGGACCAACCCAACGCGAGATACTTAGCCCAGAACTAAACCAAATAATCATTTCGTTGTCACGAAACTGACG
>RFPI01000093.1 GCA_009926205.1 Methylophilaceae bacterium | reverse complement strand
CATGCTGTGCTGTTTGCCACTGGCAGACGCGCTAATACCCATCAATTGGGATTATCCGCTTTAGGTTTGGCTTGTGAGCAAGATGGCCGGATTCGAGTAAACGAGCATTATCAAAGCAATATTGCCAGCATTTACGCCTTGGGGGATGTGGCAAATAGTATACAGTTAACCCCCTTAGCTTTGGCGGATGCCAGCCGTTGGGTCAACCTGATTTATAGCGATAGTGCCAAATCAGCACCTGCCAATATACCTACTGCGATTTTTTCTCACCCTGAATATGCCTGCGTGGGACTTACTGAAGAACAGGCCATACAAAAATATGGTCAAGATCTCAACATATTTACCACGCAGTTCAGACCAATGAAGCATACGCTTTCAGGCTTATCAGATCGCGTTTGGATGAAGTTGCTTGTGCAAACTTCTACTGATTTGGTCGTAGGTGCACATATGGTGGGCGATGCAGCCGCAGAGATTATTCAGGGACTTGCGATTGCCATGACAGCGGGGGCTACTAAAGCCCACTTTGATGCAACGCTTGGCATACACCCCAGTGCCGCTGAAGAATTTGTCACTATGCGCCAAGCTAGCCGCTAAAAAGCTGGGCGACGATATCCTCCCAGCACACCTTTTTTGGACAATACCCACTGCCATAATTGAATGTCTCTAGCACGGAATGCGCCGGCACATGAGAGCAAATAATATTTCCACATTCGGTAAAACTTCTCCCCATATTGCTCCGAAAACTTTGGCCAGTGACGCTGAAAATTTTGATACCAAGCCATCAATGTCTTATCGTAGTCTGCGCCAAAATTATGCAGATCTTCGACAATAAATCGGCCTTCTATTGCTCGCGCAATTTGTTTGATGGAGGGTAAGTCTCCATTGGGGAATATATAGCGATTGATCCATGGGTCAGGCACACTATCCGTAATATTTTTGCCTATGGTATGTAATAGCAATAAGCCGTCATCAGCCAAACAGCGCTCAGCTACCTGCATAAAAGTTTGATAATTTTTCCTACCAACATGTTCGAACATTCCGACACTGGCTATCGCGTCAAATCTTTCGTTTAGCTCTCTATAATCTTGCAGGCGGAACTCTATGGGTAAGCCCTGACAGCGCTTTTTACCCAACTCAACCTGTTGCCGAGAAACCGTAACACCTACGCAATGCACTTGATATTTTTCTGCCGCATAGGCCATTAGACTTCCCCACCCGCAACCTATATCTAACAGGCGCATCCCAGGCTGCAAGCCTAGTTTTTGGCAAACAAGCTCTAGCTTATCCTGCTGGGCTTGATTGAGATTTTTTGCCTTGACCCAATAGCCACAGGTATAGGTCATACGTTTGTCGAGCATAGCCTGATAAAAGTCATTACCAATATCATAGTGGTGCTCGCCGACTTGCCAAGCCCGGCGTTTATTCTGTTGATTAAATAACTTAAATTGCACTGCATGAAACAGAAGCCGGATTGGTCGAAGTTTGTTGTGTACTTCGGATCGCAAAATTTTATAAAAAAACTCGTCTAAAGCGATGCAATCCCAGTCTCCCTGCATGTAAGACTCGCCTAATCCAAGATTGCCTTGAGCTAAAATACGATGAATAGCATTTGCATCGTTGAGTTTAAAATCACATTGCTGAGAGCCATTCAGAACAACGCCGGCCTCCTCTAGCATTTGTCTGAACAATTTCTCTAAATTATCAGTTTTC
>RFPI01000092.1 GCA_009926205.1 Methylophilaceae bacterium | reverse complement strand
GAAACGAAATACGCACTAGCACAACAATAATAAAATGCGTATTTGATGTGCTAGTGCGCTTTTTTCAAAATTCGTGTTTAAACGACTTTTACTGAAGGGTTATAACTAAACTCTTGCTACCATGCGCTGCGTTGTATAAAGAATTTCGCGTGCGTCACCTTTACATAAAGTAATCGCATCAAGCAATTCTTTGTCAGTGCGTGTCACACCATAGTCGCCTAAAATCTGCTTAACTTTTGGTAACCAAGCTTCAGCTGGGGCTGCGTTAAAATCAACACGCACACAGCGACTGAGCACACCTTTATCAATTGCTGACAGATTGTTTGTCGTCAGAATAAACACGCTGTTAGGTAAGTTCATTACTTGTTTAAGTGACAACATCACTTCAGGTTTTAAGCGATCCACTTCATCAAGCACAAAGTAGTGATGTGATGCGAGGGGATAAAAACAACCTTGCTGCTCAATGTCCTTCATCACTTTTACACCATCGTTGCCACTGCCAATAGGGTGCTAGTGATAATTTGAGCTGTTGCCTGTTGAACTGCGTTTAAATGTAGTTTTTTCAGCCAAAGTAGTATTTGAGTATGTGTTCTTGTCGAGCTCAACTTCGGTTTGCCTTGCCCACTTTTCTGCGTCTTGCAAGGTTATAAATGTTTTTGTTATTGTGCGATGCCAAATCTGTTGAACGCGTGCTTGCCATTTACCGCCTCTATTTCTAAAAGTAGCCATAATCACCCCCTCAAAAGGACCAAATCAGGACAAATCTTCTTTTTAACTTTTTACAACTCGGTTTTTGTTAGTGATTACTTCTCCGATTTCCAATGCCCAGACTTACCCCCCAACTTTTCTTGTAAGCCTATATCACTAATCGTCATACCTCTGTCTACCGCTTTGCACATATCATAAATTGTCAAAAGGGCAACACTAGTCGCGGTTAGCGCTTCCATCTCTACCCCGGTTTTGCCTGTGCACTCGACAGTGACCGAACAATGGATGCAATTTAGTTTTGTATCCATCGCAAAATCGACAGAAACATGACTCAACGCGATGGGGTGACACAAAGGAATTAGGTCAGCACAGCGTTTGGCGGCTTGTATCCCTGCAATGCGAGCGACTCCAAGCACATCACCCTTTTTAGAGTTGCCTTGTTGAATCAAAGCAAGCGTATCCGGCAACATATGGATAGTCCCGCCAGCGATTGCTTTTCTGAGACTGTCAGCTTTGTCACTGACACTCACCATATGCGCTTGTCCATCTTGGTCAAAATGGGAAAGTTTGCTCATATCTCATTCCACGCTAAGTTAAAATACTTGGATTGTTGAACTCATGTTTAAGCCCAATATCATAAAACAATGATGCGAGTTATTTATATTATTTTTGCGTGTTTTGTATTGATTCCACGCGTGATTGCCGATGAGTTGCCCGAGCTGGGTGATTATTCGGCAACCGTCATGTCGCCTTTAGATGAGCAAAAAATCGCTTATCAAATCATGCGCGATGTAATGGCCAGCGACCAAGTGATTGATGATGCCGAAGTCAATGATTACATAACCCAACTGGGGGGTAAGTTGGCGCAGAGTGGTCCTGACAAAACCCAATCATTTAATTTTTTTGTAGTGCGTGACAATAGTATTAACGCGTTTGCTATGCCGGGGGGTGTGATTGGTGTTCATACTGGATTGATGATTGCCGCCCGCAATGAGGGTGAATTAGCCGGTGTATTGGGACATGAAATCGGT
>RFPI01000091.1 GCA_009926205.1 Methylophilaceae bacterium | reverse complement strand
TAATACATCTGCATAAAGATTGTAGACAGTAAAACCACTCCCCAAGAAAAGAAGAAGAAAAAATACCGATATATGGTGATGATGATGCGGCTCGGCAAGAGAAGGTTTTTGGATAGCGCTCATTTAGACTCTCTTATACTATTTGTTATTAGAATTTATTTATGAACTGGTCATAGAGTCATGCTATCACAGATTGTGATGCGCATCTTTCACCATAGAGTGGATAAGCACACATAAAAAAAGGGAGCCTAAGCTCCCGGGAGCCTAAGCTCCCTTTTGTTGTACCAGAACAAATTACTTGTTCATTACGTACATTGTTACTTCGAAACCGAAACGCATTTCAGTAGCAGCTGGTTTAGTCCACATGGTAAATCTCCTTAAAGTTAATTGTCATTTACGACAGTTCCTATTGTAGATATCCCTCAGTCCAATCGCATGAACAATCTCATGAAAGCAGACTAATGATTTTCATGAATCAATGGCTGGTTTCCAATATCTCTAAATCATCACTATTCAGTTCAGCCAGCATATGTTTATAACCCTGAAATGCTTGCTGGTTGCCTTCTTGTTGGGCAATCTGCGCCAGTGCCAACATGCTGCCACTATGAGCTTTATTAAAACTGAGTGAGGCTTGCAGTGCCGTTTTGGCGGCAGGCTTATCCCCCAAGTTCATCAAAGCGACACCTAGATAATGATAGGCTTCGGCATTGTTTTTCTCTTTTTTCAACCAATTTTCCGCAATATTCTTTAACTCTGTCCATTTCTCATGATGCAGAGGCAACACCACTTGCATCCAAAAAGGCTTCTGATCTTCGGGTGCATCCCAAAATGGCGATTGGAATTCCTTCATCGAGGTATCAGGTAACTGCATTGCGGCTTGTATCCATTTCGCTGGAACATGATAGAAGTAAGCATTGCGTCCAGGACTCTTGAAAGTGCTCATGCCTATCAATTGACCCTGTTCATTAAACAGTGGACTGCCACTGGCCCCCAATTGAAAGGACGCATTGGTTCGGATAATGTTCGCTCCATCCATGGGATAAAGAGCTTTCACCTTGCCAGTGGTAGTAATCGGTTTGGGTGGTCCGCCTGGAAAGCCGATTGAGAAAGTATCTTGCTCGTAAGCAGGATCTTGGCTAGCAAATTCTGCAGCTTTTAATGGCAAGAACTGGAAGCGCAAAATGCAAATATCATGCTTCCAGTCGGCTTTGATACCCACAGGTTGATAGGTTTCACCCAGAGCGGCAATATTCATTCCTACTGAATTAGATAATGTATGGCAATTGGTGGCCACCAGATTCTCGGCCACCACCACACCAGTTCCAGTACTTTGGCCACCTTGATTATCCACACTGTGCACTTTGGTAATGGTTCCTTTTAGGCGATATACCAGTTCAGCAGAGGGCGAAGCATGCGCTTGAACAGCCAAAAAAGCCGTTAACAGGCTTATCATCGTGCCAAGCCAGAAAATATTTTGTCGCTGCATGATTGATTCTCGAAATAGATTGTCTGATGATGGATAGCAAATCTTAGAAAAAGTTTACTTATTCATGCTGATAAAAAACGGGCTTACGTATTTCAGGACCCATTGGCGCTATGCCGCAATATTCTCTCTTTTAGTCACTTGGGGTCCGCTATATCGGGCTTTATTGGACAAATGCTGGGTGCTATCCGGGGATATCAGCTCAGTAGCGCATTGGGCGCAATGGCAAACTTCGGCAGATCTAATTGCCGCGCCTGT
>RFPI01000010.1 GCA_009926205.1 Methylophilaceae bacterium | reverse complement strand
ACCTTGCCAAGCGAGTATTGAGTGACTGTCGCCAGATTTGGCAATTTGCCATGGTGCTAGGACATTGCAAAACCGATATTACCGCTGGCTTGGGCTCTGTGCTGCATGATCACACCGTCAAGCACTTTAATTCGGTCACCCCCAAAGAGCTGCCACGCTTGATGCAAGATATTGCCAAGTATGACAAGCAAGATGATATGCAGGTGAAATATGCTTTGCAATTAATTGCACTCACCTTTGTGCGTACCAATGAGATGCTATTGGCGCGCTGGAGTGAATTCGATCTTAACAATGCCATTTGGAAAATCCCCGCTGAGCGAATGAAAATGCGCGTGGAGCATGTTGTGCCTCTTTCCAAGCAAGCGCTTGGTTTACTGCGCTACATTAAAAAGCTTTATCCGAGTGAAGATTATGTGTTTTATCGAGGCCAGCCAGAGACCCCCTTGGTTGATCATGCTTTGATTATTGCCCTGTACTATCTTGGATATAAGCATCGTATGACTGTGCACGGTTTTAGAGCGATTGCCAGCACGATACTGAATGAGCATGAGTTCCGCGCAGATGTGATCGAGCGCCAATTGGCGCACGCAGAATCCAATCAGGTGCGCCGTGCCTACAATCGTGCGCAGTACATGCAAGAACGAACTGATTTGATGCAATGGTGGGGTGATTATCTAGATAAAATGTGCCCTTTTAATAGCGACGAAATGCCAGATAATCGACTACTATTCTGATTTTTATAAAAAATAATAGAATCAATAGGTTAATAAAAAATTAGATGATGCTGGTGCTGTACTTATTTTACTGCTAACGCTGGAATTACCATTCCAGCGGGCGATTGGACATTGGATATTAGCGGTAATATCAATGCTTACTACCAAAATACACGTTACAGTGGCGGTAACCCAGGCTCTATTACTGGCAGTATTAATGATGTGCAAGGTGCTGGTAAAGATACTAATGGCAAACGTACTGTAAACGGCATCAATACTGGTTTGTTACCAGCATGGTTAGGTTTCACAGGTAAAACACGTCAAAACGACTTGGATATCAGCTGGACAATCAGCTTCCAACCAGGCGTATCTGAGAATACAGTCACTGGTGATGGTGCTGTAGGTCCAGGCAATAGCAACACATTCTTGAATCGTCAAACATTCTTAACTTTTGGTGATGCTTCTTGGGGTTCTATCAAATTAGGTAAGGATTTAGGTATTTTCGGTTCTGACGCTATCTTGTCTGATATGACGTTATTGGGCGTTGGCGCTGGTGCAAACCGCAGTGGTTCTGCTGACAATACCACATTAGGTGGTATCGGTACCGGCTATATCTATGCTGCATGGAAAGGCCAAATAACTTATACAACCCCTGTGTTTGCTAATGGCTTCCAAGCTACAGTTGGTGTAATTAATCCAAATATGGTTCCTGGTACAGATGGTATTAACCAAGACCGTCTTGGAATAGAGGGCAAAGCAACATATTCATGGGCTGGCGATATTTCTGGTAAAGCATGGTTTGGTTTTGCTTCAAGTAAAGTAACTAAAACTGCTGATGTTGATTACTCTATCCATGCCTATGAAGTCGGTGCTAATGCTAATACTGGTAATCTTGGTCTTACAGGTTATTACTACACTGGTTCTGGTTTAGGTACTACATTCTTCGGTTTTTTAGGTGCTGATGCTACTGGAAAAACACGTGATTCACATGGTGGATATATTCAAGGTACTTATGTAATTCCGACAGGAACAAAATTGGGCGTATCTTATGGTACATCCAAATTGGATAATGTAGCAGGTGATGCTGGTAACTTGGTTGATACAAACCGTCGTTGGACCATCGGTGCTTATCATCCTTTAACAAAGTCATTGAACTTAGTTGCTGAGTACAATGATGTTAAATCTGAAGCTCAAGATTCAAGTGCAAACCGAGACATTAAGTCCAAAAACATCTCTTTGGGCGCGATCTTGTTCTTCTAAGATTCAACGCTTAGTTTGATAAAACAAAACGGCATCCTCGGATGCCGTTTTTTTATTTTGGGAATCGTATGAAAATTTTTTTTGTAATATCAAGTGCGTTATTTTTTTTAACTGCTTGTCAGCAATTACTAAATGGTCAACAACAACCCGTCAAAACACGTTCAAATGGTGATTATTTTGTTGGATGTGGTGGCGCAGTCGAGACTTGGGGGAGTTGTAACAACAAAGCGATGAACACCTGTCCTAAAGGATATGACGTCATCGCGAAAGATGAAAATAGCACGGGTACTGTCAGAGAGTTGACCTTTAAATGCAGAAAGTAAATCTTAGCGGATATTAAAACTGGATTTGGCTGACTCTATCTAGACCAGCCAAATCTTTGATATGACTGACATGGCTTGCCTGATTTTCATAAGCGATATTTGCAATGGCTTGCGCCTGATCAAAACCGTGTTCTAGCAGTAGAAAACCGTGAGGGGAAAGATGTTGTTTGCTTTGTTGAATAATAGAACGGATGTCATCTAAACCGTCATGCCCTGATGCTAGTGCGGAAAGTGGTTCAAAACGCAAATCACCTTGAGTCAAATGTGCGTCTTGCTGGGGGATATAAGGTGGATTGCTCACGATTAAATCGAAACTCAAATCAGTCAGCGGCGCGAACCAAGAACCATGGCGAAAATGAATGTTATTCACTTGGAGTAATCGGGCATTTTCTTGTGCGATTGTTAATGCCTCTTCCGACTGGTCAGTCGCCCATAACTGACAATCAGGTCGTTGATGCGCGATGGCCAGCGCAATCGCCCCCGATCCAGTGCCCAAATCAGCAATATGCCAAGCATTTTTTGATGGGATGAGTGCTAGGGCGGTCTCAACCAGAATTTCGGTATCCTGACGCGGGATCAGAGTGGCAGGACTTACCTTGAGTTGCAGTCCAAAAAATTCACGATATCCCAAAATATAGGCAATTGGCTCACCTTCAAGTCGACGGGCTAATACATGATGAAAGTCCTGGCCATGACGCTCGCTTAGCATGTCATCACCATGACTAATCAGCCAAGCATGCGATTGTTTCAGCGTATGTAATAGCAGCGTGCGTGCCTCAATTCGTGCTTCTGCGAGAGGCAATCCCGATGCGCTTATGATTTTTTGCGCTGCTTGTTGCAATGCTTGTTCAATAGTTATTTTTTGCGTATTCATTACCAATTTGTCAGTGGATAGATGCTTAAGCGCTCTGCCTTAGAGGGGCGAGAATCAGCTTTTAGCATGTATAATGCTCGCATGCAAGAAAACACAGCCATACAAGACAACTCCTCAGTGGGCATTGTTGCCCCAAAAACAGCGCATTTTAATCAGCCGCTCACTTTGTCCAGCGGTCAGATTCTGCCGCAATTTCATTTGGTATACGAAACCTATGGAAAATTGAATGCAGATAAGTCCAATGCGGTGTTGATTTGTCATGCACTTTCAGGAAATCACCACGTAGCGGGTAAATATAGCGCCGAAGATAAACATCCGGGCTGGTGGGACAATATGATAGGCCCCGGCAAGCCTTTGGACACCAATAAGTTCTTTGTGATTGGCTTGAATAATCTTGGTGGTTGTCACGGCAGTAGTGGCCCACTCACGACCAACCCAAGTACCGATCGACCATGGGGCGCGAGTTTTCCGATAGTGACGGTAGAAGACTGGGTCAATTCGCAAGCTTGCCTGTTGGACCATTTGGGCATTCAAAGTCTCGCTGCTGTTGTCGGTGGTAGTTTGGGTGGCATGCAGGCGCTACAGTGGACAATTGCACATCCACAGCGCGTAAGAAACGCCTTGGTGATTGCTTCTGCGCCCAATCTCACCGCGCAAAATATTGCCTTTAATGAAGTTGCGCGCCAAGCCATTATTACTGACCCAGAATTTCACAATGGCGAATATTACAACCATGGCGTATTGCCACGCCGAGGTTTACGCATCGCCCGCATGTTAGGCCATATTACTTATTTGAGTGATGACGCCATGGGCGCCAAATTTGGCCGAAAACTGCGTGGTGAAGAGTATCAATATAGTTTTGACGTTGAGTTTGAGATGGAGTCTTACCTCCGTTATCAAGGCGATAAATTTGCGGGTGAGTTTGATGCCAATACCTATTTGCGGATGACGCGTGCTTTGGATTATTTCGATCCAGCCAAACAAGCAGGGGGCGATTTATCCGCAGCACTGGCGCATGTGACGGCAGATTTTCTAGTCGTTTCGTTTACTAGTGATTGGCGTTTTTCTCCAGCGCGTTCCAAAGAGATTGTCAAAGCGCTGCTGGATAATGAGTTGTCCGTGAGTTATGCCGAGGTGACAGCTGCGCATGGCCACGATGCTTTCTTGATGCCCGATCCTCACTATCACAATATTGTGCGTAGTTATCTGAATAAAGTGAAGGTTTAGATAGGTGACCAAGATGAACTCTCAACAAATGCTAGCCTTGCAATCACAAAGCCGCGCCGATTTCGATTTAATCGCCAAATGGATTAAGCCTGGTGCCAAGGTGTTGGACTTGGGCTGTGGCGACGGCACTTTGCTGACACAGTTGACAAAGAGCCATCAAATTCGTGGTTATGGCGTTGAGAAAGATGATGCCAGTTGGCTAAAAGCGCTTGAGAATGGCGTAGATGTGATTCAGAACAATCTTGAGGAAGGCCTGTCAGGTTTTGAGGCGCAATCCTTTGATGTCGTCATTTTGTCGCAGACTTTGCAAGCGGTGTTACGTACCGAAGCGATTGTGCATGAAATGTTGCGAGTGGGTCGTGAGGCGATTGTGACATTCCCTAACTTTGGCTATTGGCGTCATCGTATTCAGTTAATCGCGGGGCAAATGCCAGTTTCTAAATCTTTGCCTTACCATTGGTATGACACACCGAATGTGCACTTATGTACGATCAAGGATTTTGATGAGTTTTGCGCGAATCATCGCATTCGAGTGATGCAAAGATTAGTGATAAATGCCAAGCGTGAAATTCACCTACTACCCAATCTGCGGGGTAGCTTGGCGATGTATCGCTTGTGCGCACAAGAATAGAGTTGTCCTAATTTCGCTTTCATTGGGCTTACCAAAAAAGTCGATATAACCCCATGATGCCGAACATGGCAATCATGCCACCACAAATCATACGTAAACGCTCGCTTTGCAACACTGGTTTCAATTTCGCGCTGGCAAAACCAAGACTAATTAACATGGGTAAAGTACCCAATCCAAACATCAACATCATGATGGCACCATTTTGCGCGCTGCCGCTGGCTAGTGCTCCAATTAACACGCTATACACCAAGCCACAGGGTAGCCATCCCCATAGCATGCCAGCAAAGAATGCTTGAGGCAGATGCTGAATGGGTAATAATTTTCTCGCCCAAGGCTCGACTCGCACCCATAAGCGCCCCCCCAATTTTTCTATCAGCAATAAACCATGCCAGAGATTGGCGATATAAAGCCCTAGCAGCAGCAACATAAGACTGCTCAATAAAAATAGGATTTGTTGAATAGGCAAAATAAACTCTAGCACCGAGCTTGCCTGACCAAGTGAGCCAACCAGTGCACCAGCCAGGGCATAGCTAGAAATGCGACCAAGGTTGTAAGTGAGTAGATAAAGCCATTTGGGCTGAGGAAGTTGCATGCCCACCGCCATCATCAGGCCACCGCACATGCCTATACAATGTCCCCCACCCAACATGGCGACTAAAAAGGCACTCCAAAGCGATAATTCAATCATGCGAATTTTCTATAATAAAGATGCGGTATTTTGGCATGAAGCCAACATTTTCGGTTACTCTTTATCACCATGACAAAACCAACATCACTCAGCCGGCAATTATTTAGCCGCAAAATGCTTATCTGTTTCTTTACTGGCTTTAGCTCGGGCTTACCGCTTTATATCTTGGTGAGTTTGTTGCCTGCATGGTTGCGCAGTGAGGGAGTCGATCTCAAGGCAATAGGACTTTTCGCGCTGATACAGTTACCCTTTACCTGGAAATTTATTTGGGCGCCGTTGTTTGACCGATATACCCTACCGCTAGGACGAAGACGGGGTTGGTTATTACTGACCCAACTGGGATTAATACTGACTTTGCCCATGTTTGGGCGCTTTCATCCCCAATTGGACATTTGGACAATTGCCTATTTTTGTAGCTTAGTAGCCTTTTTCAGTGCGAGCCAAGATATTGTTTTAGATGCCTATCGGCGTGAATTGCTGTTGGATGAGGAATTAGGTTTAGGCAATGCAGTCCATGTCAACGCATATAAATTAGCTGGCTTAATCCCTGGTTCTTTGTCCTTGATTTTGGCAGATCATTTAGATTGGTCTTATGTGTTTGTCATCACTGCCATGTTTATGCTGCCGGGTATGATGATGACATTATTAGTGCGAGAGCCAGCGCTATTACTGGACAGGCCTAAAACTCTTAGAGAAGCTGTGGTGGCTCCTTTCGTCGAGTTCATGCAACGTCGAGGTGTGCAATCTGCGCTTCTGGTTTTGTTGTTTATCTTTCTTTACAAGTTAGGTGACAGCATGGCTACCGCCTTAGCCACCCCTTTTTATTTGGATATGGGCTTTAGCAAAACCGAGATTGGTTTGATTGCTAAAAATGCTGGGCTTTGGCCCAGTGTCATTGGGGGCATGCTGGGCGGATTGTGGATGCTAAAAATTGGAATAAATCGTGCCTTATGGGTATTTGGCGTATTGCAGATGGTGGCGATTCTTGGATTTGCCTGGTTAGTCGATGCTGGACATAGCCTATTTTCCCTAGGCGCAGTCATTGGCATTGAGGCATTTGGGGTTGGTTTGGGGACGGCGGCATTTGTGGCGTATATCGCCCGTGAAACCAATCCGATGTACACCGCGACACAATTTGCTTTGTTTACTAGTCTTGCTGCGGTACCAAGAACAGTGGCCAATGCCGCCACAGGGTATATGGTAGAGAGCTTGGGTTGGCAACAATTCTTTGTGATGTGTTTCCTTATCGCAATCCCAGGGATGTTGTTGCTGGTCAAAGTTGCACCTTGGCGGGAAGAGTCCTCTCATTCCCTGAAATAAGCTAGGGGTATTTTTGTCAAAATTTCTTTGAATTCAAGTGGCTTAGCCTTGAATTACGGCACCTGTTTACTTTTTCAAAGCGGGTGTTGCGGGTATAATTCCGGTTTTGCTTTTTTGGAGGGCACATCATGCCGATTTATGACTATCAATGTAGCCATTGTGGTTTTAAACAAGAAGTGATGCGTAAGGTGAGTGAGCCTAGTGTCACAGCCTGTCCACAATGTCAGCAAAACACTTTTACTAAACTGCTATCCGCGCCCAGCTTTCAATTAAATGGCACAGGATGGTACGCCACAGATTTTAAAGGTGGCAGCAAACCGAGTGAGAAAGCAAAAGAGACAGAGGCGCCAAGCTGTGGCACAGGCTGCGCTTGTCACTAAATTTGAGTAAACGATGAAGAAAAATTTTATTACTGGCTTGTTGGTGCTCGTGCCACTGTTAATCACTGTTTGGGTGATTAGCGCGCTAATCGGCGTGATGGATAAGAGCCTGCTGTTGTTGCCGCCTTCTTGGCGTGAGGAAATTACTATTCCTGGTATCGGCGCCTTACTGACCTTGGCCATTGTTTTTATTACAGGGTTGATTGCGAGTAATTTTTTTGGGCGTCGCTTACTGGCATTATGGGAAGGATTGTTAGAACGCTTGCCAGTGGTCAAGTCTATCTATTCCAGCGTGAAGCAAGTGTCAGATACATTATTTTCTGATTCTGGCAACGCATTTAGAAAAGCTTTATTGATTCAGTATCCGCGTCAGGGCAGTTGGACCATAGCCTTTATGACTGGTCGTCCAGGTGGCGATGTGGCCAATCATTTGAAAGGTGATTACATCAGTGTATATGTGCCAACCACGCCTAATCCTACATCAGGTTTTTTCTTGATGATGCACAAGAATGAAGTCATAGAGCTGGATATGTCAGTGGATGAAGCATTGAAATATATTATTTCCATGGGAGTTGTCGCTCCCAAACACCCTTTGGTGCCTGAACCGCCATTAGCGATGGACGATACGGCGGACGCCTAATTTTTTTAACCTTTTTTAAACGATAACTCGAATATGATGCGTACACATTACTGCGGCCATTTAAACCGCGACCACATTGGACAAACCGTCACTTTATGCGGATGGGCACATCGCCGCCGTGATCATGGTGGTGTTATTTTTATCGATTTGCGTGACCGTGAAGGTATGGCGCAAATCGTGATTGACCCTGATACGCCAGAAGCATTCAGTATCGCCGAAACTGTGCGCAATGAATTTGTTTTGCGTGTGGTATGTAAAGTTCGCGCACGCCCAGAAGGCACTGTGAACGCAAACATTCCTACTGGTGAAGTGGAAATGTTGGCCACAGAGATTGAAGTATTGAACCCATCACTCACGCCGCCATTTATGTTGGATGATGACAATCTGAGTGAGGCAGTGCGCTTACAACATCGCTATATCGATTTACGTCGTCCTGCCATGCAGAAAAATTTGATGTTGCGTTATCGCGTGGCTAAAACATTACGTGATTACCTAGATCAAAATGGTTTTATCGAAGTAGAAACCCCTATGTTGACACGCAGCACTCCAGAGGGCGCACGTGATTACCTCGTTCCAAGTCGTGTCCATCATGGCATGTTCTTCGCCTTGCCACAGTCGCCACAATTGTTTAAACAATTGTTGATGGTGTCAGGTTTTGATCGTTACTTCCAAATCACCAAATGTTTCCGTGATGAAGATTTGCGTGCAGATCGTCAGCCTGAATTTACCCAAGTGGATATCGAAACTTCATTCTTAAACGAAGAAGAAATTATGAATATCGTCGAAGAAATGATTCGTCAGATGTTCAAACAAGTTCAGGATATTGACTTGCCAGCACAGTTCTCACGTATGAGCTATGCCGAGGCGATGAATAAATATGGTTCAGATAAGCCGGATATGCGAGTCACTCTGGAGATTACTGAGCTTACCGACGTCATGAAAGATGTTGATTTCAAGGTGTTCTCAGGGGCTGCCAATATGCAAGGTGGTCGCGTGGCCGCCTTACGCGTGCCGAATGGCGCTGAGATTAGTCGTTCTGAAATTGATGCTTATACAGAATTTGTCAAAATTTACGGCGCCAAAGGTCTTGCTTATATCAAAATCAACGACAAGACCAAGTTAAGTGAAGAAGGCTTACAAAGTCCTATCGTAAAAAATATCCATGAGCAGGCACTAAAAGCGATTATTGAACGTACCGGTGCGCAAAATGGCGACTTGGTATTCTTCGGTGCGGATAAAGCAAAGGTTGTGAATGAAGCACTGGGTGCCTTACGTGTCAGAGTAGGTCATGAAAAGGGTCATGTGGATGGACGAGCATGGGCACCTTTATGGGTGGTGGACTTCCCTATGTTTGAACATGATGAAGAAGCTGATCGCTGGGTGGCATTACATCACCCCTTTACCTCGCCAAAAGATGGTCACGAGGACCTGTTGGTGAGCAACCCTGGGGCATGCTTATCTAAAGCCTACGATATGGTATTGAATGGCTGGGAAGTTGGTGGTGGTTCAGTGCGTATTCATGATCAACAAGTACAGTCCAAAGTATTTGATGCTCTGAAAATTAGCCCAGAAGAAGCACAAGAAAAATTTGGCTTCTTGCTCGAGGCCTTGCAATATGGTGCTCCTCCACACGGTGGTTTAGCCTTCGGTTTGGATCGTTTAGTGACCTTGATGGCAGGCGCAGAATCTATTCGTGATGTGATTGCTTTCCCTAAAACACAAAGAGCACAGTGCTTACTCACCAACGCGCCAAACGAGGTGGATGAGAAGCAATTACGTGAATTGCATATTCGTGTGCGTCAACAAAATGTGGCGGGGGCATAGTCGCTGGCTACTGCCTTTAAAACGCCGGTTTCTGTCTTAGTACTGGTGTACACCCAGCAGCTCGAGGTGTTGTTGATTGAACGCGCAGATAAGCCAGGTTTTTGGCAATCGGTCACGGGCAGTATCGAGAGTGAGGATGCAGATTTACTCGCCACCGCCGCCCGTGAGTTGATGGAAGAGACAGGCATAGACGCGCATCAATACCAGTTGCAAGATTGGCAGTTCAGCCAGACCTACGAAATCTATCCGCACTGGCGTCATCGTTATGCACCAGGCGTGACACAAAATGTTGAACATGTATTTGGTTTGGAATTACCTGGCCGCGTACCGGTCAAACTCGCACCACGTGAACATATTGCCTATGAATGGGTGGATTGGCGCGAAGCTGCGCAGAGAGTGTTCTCGTGGACCAATGTGGAAGCCCTGCGCAAGCTGGGAGAAATGCATCAATTAAGTCTATAGGTGTTTCATCGCTATGCAACAAGCTGCTATTAAATTCGAACCATATCTTCAATCCAAGCAAGAGGATTTACAAGCACGTATCCTTGCAGCTAAACAAAAGCTGGGCAAAAGGGTGGTGATTTTGGGACATCACTATCAGCATGAAAGCGTATATCGTCATGCGGATTACACTGGCGATTCTCTCAAACTGTCGCGTTATGCCGCTGAAACGGATGCAGAATTTATCGTATTTCTGGGTGTGCATTTTATGGCCGAGGTGGCTGATATTTTGTCGCGCCCAGAGCAAATTGCCATTTTGCCAGACCTGTCAGCTGGCTGTTCTATGGCCGATATGGCGAATTTGGCCAAAGTTGAGCGCAGTCGCCGTGAGCTGAGCAAAGTATTAGATTTTGATGCCACTATCACGCCTGTGACTTACATCAACTCCGCCGCTGATTTGAAAGCCTTTTGTGGTGAGCATGGTGGCATCGTATGCACCTCAACCAATGCCCCTAAGATTCTTGAGTGGGCGTTTCAGCAGCGTGAAAAAGTTTTGTTTTTCCCCGACCAAAATCTTGGTCGCTGGAGTGGTTACAAGATGGGTATTCCGCTAGAGCAAATGCCAGTGTGGGATCCAGATTTGCCTATGGGTGGACTAAGCGAAGAGCAAATCAAACAAGCCAAAATATTATTGTGGAAAGGACATTGTGCAGTGCATCAAATGTTCCGTGAGCAAAATATCACGCGTTTCCGTGAACAATATCCCGAGGGCAAAGTGATTTCTCATCCAGAATGTCCGTTTGAAGTTTGTTTGCATTCTGACTTTGTAGGCTCTACCGAATATATTTTGAAAACGGTCAACGAAGCCGAACCCGGAACACAATGGCTGGTAGGCACCGAGTTGAATCTGGTGAATCGTTTAGCAGAGCAAATGCAAGCGCAAAACAAATTGGTGCAATTTATGTCGCACGTGGTTTGCGAGTGCTCAACCATGGCACGTATCGACCCACAACATCTTGCTTGGACTCTGGAAAATCTTGCAGATGGTCATGTGGTCAATCAAATCAAAGTACCTGCCACCGAAGCGCAATTAGCTAAGCTCACTTTAGATCGAATGCTGGCTGTGTCATAAGCATTTTCACAGCGACTAAAATTCAATGCAGCTTGGGTTTAGTAGATGATCAGACTACAAAAAAATAATCATCTTCGACTGCTCAAAAATGGTCTGCAATACTTTCCTGCGCTTGAGCAAGCGATATTACGAGCGCAACACGAGATCTATCTACAAACCTATATTTTCGAAGATGATGAGACGGGCAGGCGAATTGCCCATGCGCTAAAACAGGCAGCGTATCGTGGTGTGTCGGTATATTTGCTGTTGGATGGTCTTGGTAGTCAGTTTTTGCCAAATCGTTTTGTACAAGATCTACGTCAAGCCAATATTCAAGTGATGTTTTATCGGCCAGTTCGACGGTTTAATTATTTCAGTAAAAACCGTTTGCGTAGACAGCATCGTAAAGTCGCTGTGATTGATGGAGCAATCGGATTTGTGGGAGGCATTAATATCATTGACGATTTTAATGTGCCGGATGATGCAAGCCCAAGAGTAGATTACGCAGTTGAGATTCAAGGGACTATGTTATTGCACCTTACCCAGAGTGTACATCGATTATGGCGACGATTATCTTGGTTTCAATGGCGCGAAATCCCACAGCAATTTATCAAACCCACTACCAAGCTAGCTAGTCACTTGAGACCTATAAAATCGGCCTTGGTATTGCGTGACAATGTATTACATAGACGAGATATTGAGCAGGCTTATTTAGATGCAATTGCTCGCGCTAAATATGAAATTATCATCGCCAATGCTTATTTTTTTCCAGGCTGGCGTATGCGTAATGCGCTGGTAGAGGCCAGTAATCGTGGTGTCAAAGTGACATTATTACTTCAAGGTCGCATTGAGTATTGGATTCGTGTGGCGACCCATGCTTTTTACGCGGCTTTTCTGAGAGATGGCATTCAGATTTACGAATATAGGCGTAGCTTCATGCACAGCAAAGTGGCTGTGATTGATTCGGAATGGGCGACGGTAGGATCGTCCAATATTGATCCATTTAGTTTAATGTTAGCTAGAGAAGCCAATGTAGTTGTGCTCGATCAAACATTTGCAAATGAGCTAAGAGAGAGCTTGCTTCAGTCCATCCAAGACGGCGCTGAGCAAGTGAGCTCGCCTGCTTGGATAAAGGGGAATCTCTTTCGCCGTTTACTGTCTTGGTTAGTGTATGGCGTACTACGTGGTTTGATTGGTTTGTTTGGCTATGGTCGTGAGTGGCAGGGGTAGTATTCGGACATAAATAGCCATTGTGATTATTTCATTCATTGCGTCATATTTTTTGCGATAATGCGGTCTTTGGTTAAAGTCTTAATAGTGGTGATGACACACCGCTAATATTTAGGGTGATATGAAAACAACTTTTTTATTGAATTTAAAACTTGTCGCAGCTGCTTTTCTGATGGTGTTTTTAAGCAGTTGTAGCAGTATGGGTAATGCACTAGATAAGGTAAAGAATGTAGATTTATGGCCGTTTGATGATGGTACCAATAGCGAGCAAGTTCGCACCTACCGCCCGGCCAATTCGACAGAGTACCAATGTGATAAAGGTAAAAAGTTTTTTGTCAGATTATTAGACAAGGGTGAAACAGTTTGGCTAATCACCAAAGAGCGTGAAATAGCACTGCGCAAAGTCAGTCAGACAGAGTATGCTAGTGACAACACACGTTTGTCTCTAGCAAAAGATTCCGCAGATTTGACGATGTCAGCCGATACTGCTTATACCAACTGTAAACTTGTTCCGATAAAATAATCAGACACAATCACCCAATGCATTGATGGTCTCGACAAGGTGTTGACGATCTTGCATGGTGGTTGAGTTTTTTTCTGCTTGTTCAGCAATGATTGTTTTGTTTGAATTTTTGCTGGCTTCGGAGGTTTGGCCAGTCAAAATATCTGATGGTTGTGTTTGCATACTATCGAGTCCTTTTGGGAAATATAACTAATAAAAACCAAAATTTTGTTTTGGTCATGCGTTTGAGAACTTTTCTGTAAAAAAATTCCCAAACGCTGCAAATTGTATATCAACTTTGTTGCACGTATGCGACAAAAAACGAGGAAAATAGGATGAAAAGCTATCGCAAAGAGTTATGGTTTAATGTCCCTGCGCGTATGGATTTTGTGAATATTACTGGCGATATCAACCAATGTCTGCGTGAAAGTGGAATTAAAGAAGGTTTGGTGTTGGTGAATGCCATGCATATCACTGCCAGTGTATTTATTAATGATGATGAACGTGGTCTTCATCATGACTATAAGGTTTGGCTAGAGCGACTTGCTCCGCATGAGCCAGTGGCCGATTACAGACACAATTACACTGGCGAAGATAACGCTGATGCGCATATCAAACGTCAAGTCATGGGGAGAGAAGTCGTGGTCGCAGTGACAGAAGGGCGCTTAGATTTCGGCCCATGGGAACAAATCTTTTATGGCGAATTTGATGGTCGTCGTAAAAAACGTGTATTAGTAAAAATTATTGGCGAATAAAACGATAAAAAATTTAGAGAGAGTGGAATCATGAAAATCCCAGAATTACTTGCCCCTGCCGGTGACCTAGATCGAATGCGCACAGCTTTTGATTTTGGCGCGGATGCTGTTTATGCAGGGCAGCCACGCTATAGCCTGCGTGCGAGAAATAATGATTTCTCTATGGCGAATATAGAGCTTGGTATTCAAGAGGCGCATGCGCGTGGAAAAAAATTCTTTGTAGCCAGCAATATCCTGCCGCATAACGCCAAAATTAAAACCTATATGACGGATATGGAACCAGTGATTGCCATGAAGCCAGATGCTCTTATCATGGCTGACCCAGGCTTAATCATGATGGTGCGTGAAAAATGGCCAGAAATCGATATCCATCTCTCAGTTCAAGCCAATACAGTGAATTATGCTGGTGTGAAATTTTGGCAGTCGCTTGGATTGACCCGAGTGATTTTGTCACGCGAATTATCCATAGACGAAATTGAAGAGATTCGTCAAATGTGTCCAGATATGGAATTGGAAGTATTCGTCCATGGTGCATTATGTATTGCCTACTCTGGGCGATGTCTGTTGTCTGGCTACTTCAATCATCGCGATCCAAATCAAGGGACTTGTACCAATAGTTGTCGTTGGGATTACAAAGTGCATGATGCAGAAGAAGATGCCGCGGGTGTGATTCGTATGCAAGACTTTGACTTCCGCGCTGAAATGGAAAAATCTAATCTATCCAGCTGTGGCAGTATTGAACGTCACCCAGCTGCGGATAAAGTTTATTTGATAGAAGAGAAAGGCCGTCCAGGCGAGTTGATGCCCATTATCGAAGATGAGCATGGCACCTACATTATGAACAGCAAGGACTTGCGTGCTATTGAGCATGTCGAGCGCTTGGCAAAAATCGGAGTGGACTCACTCAAAATCGAAGGCAGAACGAAGTCCCGTTATTATGTCGCGAGAACATGTCAGTCCTATCGAAAAGCGATCGATGATGCAGTCGCTGGTCGTCCATTTGATATGCGACTATTGGGCGAGTTGGAGAGTCTGGCCAATCGCGGCTATACCGATGGTTTCTATGAGCGTCATCACAGTGAAGACCATCAGAATTATGTACAGGGTTTTTCCAAATCTAACCGCAGCTTATATGTTGGCGATATCGTGAGCTACGATGATCAACAAGGCTGGGCAGAAGTTTCCGTGCGAAATCGTTTCTGTGTTGGGGATAAATTGGAAATCGTTCATCCGCAAGGAAATCAGGATATTTTGGTAGAAGCGATGTTCAGCAAAAAAGGTGAGCCTTTGACTGAGGCGCCGGGAAGTGGCATCACAGTGCGTGTGCCTATGCCCAAAGTGCCAGTCAATAATGTCATGTTGGCGCGTTATCTCTAAAAAAACGCTACAAAAAAAGCCGCATTCAATGCGGCTTTTTTTATGCGACAAGCTTCTAGCTTTGAATGTATTTTTCTAGCTGTTCAATCAAGAAACGTTGATAAGCAATCGTCTCTTTAACTAAGTCACCAATCGATAAGACTCCGATGAGCTTGCCCTGATCGAGAACAGGTAAGTGACGTATGCGCTTGTCAGTCATCAAATTCATACAGTCTTCCACCGTTTGATCTGGGCTGACAGTAATAACCTTTGCTGACATTACCTCGGTGATGCTGGTTTGCTTAGAGCTTAAGCCCTTAAGAATAACACTGCGCGCATAATCGCGCTCTGAAAAGATCCCAGCCAGTTTTCCTTTGTTCATGACCAGAAGCGCACCTACATCATGTTCAGCCATGGTTAATAGCGCGTCATAAACACTGGCAGAAATTTCAACAGAAAGGGTTTGGTTGCCTTTCTGAGCTAAAAGTTGGCGAGCAGTTTTCATGATTAATTCCTCCGTCTTGTTATTACTGTGATCAACACAGTTTTTTCTATATTAGCGCGATTGCAATGATTTGGATAATCATTCATAATAATTAGGTAGCTAACTATAAGGATATTAACCATGTTGCAATTACGTGATTTGCCCAATGAAGAAATTTTGAAAAAATTTGAGCAACGTTATCCTGATGCAGATATCGCCAGCATCATTATTTTTCTACGTTTGTTACGTGTTACCTCGGATTTATCCTCTGCGCTTGATCAGTATTTGAACCGACATGGTCTATTACAGGGACGTTGGTGGGTGATGATATTACTGATGCGCGAGGATAATTTTACTTCCACCCCCTCTCTATTAGCCGAAAAGGCCGGAGTAAGCCGCGCCACTATGACCCGTTTAATCGATGGCCTAGAGCGTGATGCATTGGTCAGTCGTCAATTCGACTCAGAAGATAGAAGAAGCTTTAGTGTGACCTTGACACGTGCGGGGCAAAAAAAATTGGATGCATTGATACCAGATTATTATCGTCGTGTTAAAGCCAGTATGCAGGCCTTGGGAAAAGAGCGATTTGCTGAATTAGATGACTTACTAGATGGCGTTCAAGAGGGCATAAAAGCCTTTGATTAGGGTGTGACTGTGATGATTAAAAAAAGAATCGAGATAATCAAAGCATTTTTAGCTTTGGTATTGCTCTCCATATTATGGGGATATAACTGGGTGGTGATGAAGTTCGCGCTTTTAGATGCTGGTGCTTTTCAGTTTGGAGCAATGCGGACATTTTTTGGGGCACTGTGTCTGTTTCTTTTGCTTATGGTGAGTCGAAGACCTATTAGCATACAAGCAATACCTTCATTAATCGTTCTCGGGATACTGCAGACTTGTGGCTTTACTGGAATGATTATTTGGGCCTTGGTTGAGGGTGGCGCGGGGAAGACCGCTGTTTTGACTTACACCATGCCATTTTGGGTCATGTTATTAGCGTGGCCACTGTTGAAAGAGCGTATACAGGGTATTCAATGGATAGCAGGTTTATTGATGGTGATTGGATTGTTACTGATATTTGATCCAACCCATTTGGGGAAAGATAGATTCAGTATGTTGCTAGCCGTAATGGGTGGAGTCTCATGGGCAATCGCAGTGATTTTGGCCAAAAAAATGCATCATCGACATCCCAATATGGACTTGATTGCCATGACCGCATGGCAAATGTTATTCGGCTCTATTCCTTTGGTGCTTGTCGCATTTTGGGTAGATGCGCCACCTATTCATTGGAGTGGTATGCTGATTTCAGCAGTGATTTTTAATGCAGTTTTTTGTAATGCCTTAGCCTGGTTGTTATGGCTATATGCCCTCAGACGCTTGGCGGCAGGGGTGGCGAGCATGACCTCTATGTTGGCTCCTTTAATCGGTGTCATCGCCGCTTGGGCGCAATTGGGCGAGGTGCCCAGTGTTTTTGAAGGATGGGGAATGATACTTATCGCGATTGCTTTGGTATTAATTTCATCGCATGCCATACGACAACATCGTGAGATAGACCCTGCGATGGGACAAGATTAAAGCCAGCACAAGTGCTGGCCATGCATATGTTAAAATAAGCGACATTTCGAATAGATATTTTGAGGTAAGCATAAAATGGCAGGGCATTCCAAATGGGCGAATATTCAGCATCGTAAAGGCAGACAAGACGCCAAAAGAGGAAAAATCTTTACGCGTTTGATTAAAGAAATCACAGTCGCTGCGCGTATGGGGGGTGCAGATATTAGCTCTAATCCAAGATTGCGTATGGCAGTAGACAAAGCAAAGTCTGAGTCTATGCCTAAAGACAATATTGAAAATGCGATTAAGCGCGGCACTGGTACATTAGAGGGTGTGAACTATGAAGAAATCCGTTATGAGGGTTACGGCATAGGTGGCGCAGCGGTGATAGTGGATTGTCTAACGGATAATCGTAATCGCGCAGTGGCAGATGTTCGTCATGCCTTTACCAAATATGGCGGTAACCTTGGTACTGACGGCTCAGTCGCTTTTATGTTTACTCACTGTGGCAGTATCGTTTTTGCGCCTGGTACTAGCGAGGAGCAAGTGATGGAAGCTGCACTCGAGGCCGGTGCTGAGGATGTGATCAATAATGATGACGGCAGTATTGAAGTGATCACCGCCCCAAATGAATTTGATGCAGTAAAACAAGCATTACAAACGGCAGGTCTGACGCCCGTATTGGCGGAGGTCACCATGAAGGCGAGCAACGATACTGTATTGGCGGGTGAAGAAGGCATTAAGATGCAAAAACTGCTGGATGCTTTGGATGATTTGGATGATGTGCAAGAGGTGTACACCTCTGCCGTTATAGAGGATTAATTTGCATACTGATTCAGCACCAGCGAGTATCAAAATTCTTGGGATAGATCCGGGGTTGAGGCTCACTGGTTTTGGAGTCATAGAAAAACGAGGCGAGAAGCTACACTATATCGCCAGTGGCACGATTAAAACTGAACGCGTAAAAACCGATGAACGTGAATTGTTGCCAGCACGTATTAAAGTCATTGTGGATAGTTTGTTCGAGGTGATAGACAGTTATCAACCACAAGAAGTCGCGATTGAAAAAGTATTCGTGAACGTAAATCCTCAATCTACACTGTTACTGGGTCAGGCGCGTGGAGCGGCGATTAGTGCTGCAGTCATACGCAATTTAAAGGTCGCTGAATATACAGCCTTGCAGGTCAAACAGTCAGTCGTAGGTAATGGACATGCACAAAAGCAACAAGTGCAAGAAATGGTCAAACGTTTATTACTACTTCCCGGCTTACCCCAACCTGATTCGGCTGATGCTTTGGCGTGTGCAATATGCCATGCGCATGGTGGACAGGGTTTGGGACATTTAGCCACAGCAGGTTTTAGAGTTCGAGGTGGACGCTTAATATGATTGCAAGATTGTACGGAAAATTACTACAGAAGACACCTCCACTCGTCTTGATTGATTGCCAAGGTGTAGGCTATGAATGTGAAGTGCCGATGAGTACCTTCTATCAATTACCAGCAATAGGCGAAACGATTACCTTGATGACGCACTTTGTGGTGCGCGAAGATGCGCAATTATTGTATGGTTTTGCTACTGAGCGTGAGCGCACCGCTTTTAGGCAATTACTCAAAGTGAATGGTATCGGTGCAAAATCAGCGCTTTCTATCTTGAGTGGCTTATCGGTAGAAGATTTATCCAATGCCATCGCCTTGCAGGAAGTTGGACTGCTTACCCGCATACCAGGCATAGGTAAAAAAACTGCCGAACGTTTGTTGTTAGAGCTAAAAGACAAATTTCTACCGGAAGCCATTACCTTGGCATCGGGTGCTAAAGCCATTGGCAATGATGTGCTCAACGCTTTATTGGCACTAGGCTATAGCGAAAAAGAATCCTTGCTCGCCGTGAAGCAATTAGGCGATGATTTAGATGTTTCAGAAGGTATACGCCAAGCGCTTAAAATGTTAGCCAAATCATGATTGAAAACGACAGACTGATTGCCCCGGAAGCTGCAACCCCTCAAGAGGATAGTCTTGAACGTGCGCTTAGACCTAAGGTGCTGGACGAGTACGTTGGGCAAGAAAAGGCGCGTGGGCAGTTGGAGATTTTTATCAATGCCGCGCGCAGTCGCGCCGAAGCCCTAGACCATGTTCTTCTGTTTGGCCCCCCAGGTTTAGGTAAAACTACTTTGGCCCATATCATTGCCAAAGAAATGGGCGTCAATTTGAAACAAACCTCAGGTCCCGTGCTGGAACGAGCAGGTGATCTGGCAGCTATGCTGACCAATCTTGAACCGAATGATGTATTGTTTATCGATGAGATACACCGTCTCTCACCCGTGGTCGAAGAAATTCTCTACCCAGCGATGGAGGACTACAGATTAGACATCATGATAGGTGAAGGTCCTGCCGCTCGTTCCGTACGCCTAGATTTGCCCCCATTCACTTTGGTCGGTGCTACCACGCGGGCAGGGATGTTAACCAATCCATTGCGCGATCGTTTTGGTATCGTATCCCGTCTTGAATTTTATTCTCAAGACGAATTAGCCAAAATTGTGACACGTTCGGCTTCATTGCTGGAAGTTGATATCCAGCAAGACGGAGCCCTTGAAATTGCCAAACGATCCAGAGGTACTCCGCGTATCGCCAATAGATTATTGCGTCGAGTGCGTGACTTCGCTCAGGTTAAATCTGATGGTATCGTCAGTGCAGACATCGCTGATCAAGCACTCAAAATGTTGGATATTGATGCCTTGGGTTTTGATGTGATGGACAGAAAACTTTTGCATTCAGTATTAGAGAAATTCAACGGAGGCCCAGTAGGATTAGATAATCTTGCGGCAGCTATTGGAGAAGAGCGTGACACTATCGAAGATGTCCTTGAACCCTATTTAATCCAGCAAGGTTATTTAATGCGTACTCCTCGAGGCCGAGTGGCAACACGTTTGGCTTATGAACACTTTGGACTGCCTTTACCACAAGCTTTATCTAGTGGAGATTTATGGGCGGCGGAGACAGAGTAGCCATGCAATTTATGTGGCCAGTTCGTGTTTATTATGAAGATACCGATGCTGGTGGCGTGGTCTATCATAGCCAATATCTAAATTATATGGAGCGTGCGCGTACCGAGTGGTTGCGCAGCCTAGGTTTGGCGCAAACCGAAATTCGTGAGCAGCATGGTATCGTATTTGTCGTGCGACAAATGCAGATTCAGTTTCATAAACCGGCAAGGTTTGATGACGCTTTGCAAGTTAGTACCGGGCTATCCCAACGCAATGGGGCTAGCTTAAAATTCAGCCAAAAAATTTTACGCGAGGATGAAGTTTTGATAGCTGCAGATGTTGAGGTTGTTTGCGTGGCCTTAGATAAATTCAAACCTGCGCGTATCCCTGCAACAATGTTAGCGCGTTTAGACAGTATTCCTTTAATCAATCAAGCCTGAAATATGGAGTAAGCATAATGGCAAGCCCTGTTAGTTCTAATTTGTCTTTAGGTTCAGACTTATCCCTGATTACCTTAATTACTGGTGCTAGTGTACCAGTGCAAATTGTGATGATTTTGTTATTGATGGTTTCAGTTATTTCGTGGTGGTATATCTTTATAAAAATGATGACGCTGCAACGTGCTGAAAAAGAGGCCGAAAACTTCGAGAATACTTTTTGGATGGGTGGTGATTTGAACAAGCTCTACGATGGGCTCACTCAAGGTCGAAATAAACCACATGGAATGTCGAGTATTTTTGAAGCAGGGTTTAAAGAGTTTTTACGTCTTAAGCAACAAGGTGGTATGGAAGTCAGTGCGGTCATGGAAGGTGCAAGACGTGCCATGCGCGCAGCCTATAATCGAGAGATGGATGATTTGGATTCCCATTTACCCTTTCTTGCGTCAGTTGGTTCGGTCAGCCCCTATATCGGTTTGTTTGGAACTGTATGGGGGATTATGAATGCGTTTAGGGGTTTGGCTAATATGGCACAAGCTACGCTTACCCATGTGGCGCCCGGTATCGCTGAAGCACTGATTGCTACCGCGATTGGTTTGTTTGCGGCGATTCCTGCGGTGATTGCATATAATCGTTTTGCTTCCTCCGTTGATCGCTTGGCAGTTCGTTATGAGAGTTTCATTGAGGAGTTCACCAATATCTTGCAACGCAAGGGTTAATCATGAGCAGACAACGCAAAAGACGCATAATCAATGTTGTGCCTTATATTGATGTAACGTTGGTATTGTTGGTCATTTTTATGGTCACTGCGCCCATGACAAATCCCGGAGTAGTGGAATTGCCCAAGGTGGGAAGTGACATCCTTAAGCCTCAAACCACTCCATCTGTGATTACAATCGAAGCCAATGGCAAGGTACGATTTGATGATAAGGAATATGCGAATGATCAATTGCTGGTAAAAATCAAGCAAGAGATTCATAAACAGCCGGATAAGTCTTTTGTGATCAGCGCCGACAAAAAAGTAAGCTATGACAAAGTGGTGTCTGTACTCGAATTGCTCAAAAAATCTGGTGCCAAAGTTGGATTATTACTGAATCCTAGTTAGATCATTTAGATGATTAGAAAACACGAAAAACCAATTGCTTTGCGTGCCGGTATTATGACCTTGTTGGTTCATGGCATTCTATTGCTGCTATTGTTTTTCTCCATACATTGGAAATCTGTACAACCAATGCAAATTGCTACAGTAGAGCTTTGGGATCATTTGCCATCACATCCCATAGTTACGCCAGCTCCCGAGCCAGAAGTTAAGCCAGAACCTAAAGTGGAGGTGAAACCTGAACCTCAGGTGGAGCCTGAACCTCCTGCAAAGGTCGATATTCAGGTGAAAAAAAATCCAGTTAAGCCAGAGCCAAAAGTAGAAATTAAAAAGAAAGAAATTGAAAAAAAACCTGAGCCATTAAAAGTTGAAAAAAAATCTGATGAAGATCTAAAGAAATTACAAGAATCACTGCTGAAAGAAGATACCCAATTAAATAAGCAAGATAAACCCAAAAGTTCGCCTGCTGCAGAGGTAAAAAGTAATGTAGCGGTTCAAGGCTCAACCACAGACACGAGTGAAATGGCCAAATATATTGGGTTAATTACCGCGCAAATTAAGCAACACGTAAATCCGCAGGTGTGCGGGAATGGAAAACCAGAATTGCAGTTTGTTATTAGTTTGATGCCTACTGGATATTTGATAGGTAAGCCAAAATTGAGTGTAAGTAACGCAACCGCGGCTTGTAATGAGGCAGTCGAACGAGCCATTTTAGAGTCACAACCACTGCCAGTACCCAAACAAGCCGACTTATTTAGTCAGTTTAGAGAGCTCAAGCTAAAATTTAGGCCAAATGAAGAATAGTTTGTTTGGTAAAATGATAATGAAATTAAAAAACCTCATTAAAGTAAAAATATCTGTACTATGAAAAAGTATCTATTGTTATTGTGCTTTAACTTACTTGTTCTATTCTCTAATTCAGCTAGAGCTGATCTAACGATAGAAATCGTAGGCGGCGCTGCTAATCAAATCCCTATTGCGGTAGCACCATTTCAAGCCCAAGATCATAAGACCAATAGCAACACAATCTCTGCTATCGTTGAAGCAGACCTAAATCGTTGCGGCTTGTTCAAAACTTTAGATACTCGCGGAATTAACACGATTCCTCATAGTCCAGCCGAAATCAACTTTTCTGATTGGACTGCCATACAGGCTCAAACTTTGACCATCGGCATGGTAGAACCGATTTCGGGTAATCGCTTGCGTGTTACTTTCCGACTGTTCGATGTGTTGAGGCAAACCCAGTTATTGGGCATGGAGTTCAATATTTCTCAAGCTCAGCAAAGGGTCACAGCACATAAAATTGCAGATATGATTTACGAGAAATTAATTGGTGAGCCGGGTGATTTTGCTACAAAAATTGCCTATGTTGCTAAGACATCCAATAAATATCTGTTGCAAGTTGCAGACGCAGATGGCTTTGCTGTTCAAACTATTGTGACTTCGCAAGAACCCCTTATTTCACCCAGTTGGTCTCCTGATGGGACTAAACTTGCTTATGTATCATTTGAAAAAAAGAAGCCTGTCATTTATGTGCAATCACTGTTGACAGGGCAACGCAGTATTCTTGCAAATTTTAAAGGCAATAATAGTGCGCCCGCTTGGTCACCTGATGGTTCAAAGATTGCGATTGTTTTAACTTACAGTGCCAACTCACAAATTTATGTAATTAATGTTGATGGTTCTGGATTAAAAAAACTTTCATCCAATAATGCGATTGAGACTGAACCAGCTTGGTCAGCAGACGGTAATTTGCTGTATTTCACATCTAACCGAGGTGGTGCGCCACAAATATATTCAATGCCTGTCAGTGGAGGAGAGGCAAAGCGTGTTACCTTCGAGGGTGGCTACAATGTGAGTCCTCATATTTCCAGCAACGGCAAATTGCTGACCTACATTAAGCAAGTGCCCGAAGGGTTTAGAGTGGCTGTGATGGATTTGCAGAATGGTTTAGGTCAAGTATTGGGCAATAATTCTGAGGATGAGTCACCAAGTTTCTCGCCTAATGGGCGTATGATTTTGTATGCTAGCAAAATTCGCGGCAAGGGCACTTTGGCAGCCGTATCAACTGACGGTAAAATAAAACAAACGTTTACTGATACTGGCGTCGATATTCGGGAACCCTCTTGGGGACCTCGAGTCAACTAGTATATGTGTAGTTGTTTTGGTGATTGTGTAAAAGTTTTTTATGTTTGTTAAGGAGAGAATGATGAATAAAAAGTTAATTATTAGTGCGGTATTGTTGAGTTTATTGGCTGCCTGTTCCAGTAACACAGTCAAGGATAAGCCTGCTGCACCAGCGCCAGTCACTGAATCTGCACCAGCTCCAGCGCCAGCAGCAGAAAATGCGGCTGATACTAGCTCTGCTAAGTCCAGCGATGTGGCTTACAACCCACTTAAAGATCCAAATAATATCTTGTCTAAACGCACGATTTATTTTGATTTCGACAAGGATGAAGTCAAAGCAGAATATCGTGATCTAGTTGCTGCGCATGGTAAATATGTGGCTGAGCATGCCGGTGCAAAAGTAACATTGCAAGGTGGCGCTGATAACCGCGGTTCAAGAGAGTACAACCTTTCATTGGGTCAACGTCGTTCAGTTTCTGTCAAAAAAGCTATGAACTTAAACGGGGCACCTGATGCGCGTATCGAAACCATTAGTTATGGTGAAGAAAAAGCGCATGATTGCAAAGACGAAACCTGTTTCCAACAAGATCGTCGTGTTGATATCGTTTACGATAACGACTAAGTCTTAAGTGATTGCTTTAAATGTTTTAGCCCGTAGATTATTCGGGCAAATCACAGCAGTTCTTTGCTTACTGGTATTTTCCGGAAACGCTTCGGCGTTTCTGGAAGATTCTGGTGCTCGCAAAGATATCAAAGATCTTCAAGAAAAAACTGACCAACAAAGTTTACAAGTTAAGAACCAAATCCAAGAATTAATCAGCAGTATTAAATCTTTAGAAAATCGCCTTCAAGGCGTAGAACTCACCATACAAAGTCAAGCATTGATGGATTTACTCGCCCAAGTGGAGAGAGTCAGTGGACAAATTAGTTTTTTGAAAGGTGATCTAGAAGTTATTCAGCATCACCTCGATCAGGCGCTACAGAGAGAGAAGTCTCTGTATGAAGATATTGATAGTCGCCTTAAGAAATTAGAAGCAGCTGCAGCAAGCCAGCAAACTCAGGCTGCTGCAACGCCTGCCCCTGCAGCCAATCCTGAAGGCGCCTCCCAGGCTGCTGAAACCAAGCAATTTAATGACGCAATGACACAACTGAATGAGGGGCAGTTTAAACTTGCTTTTGAGAGTTTTAATCAGTTTATTCAAGCCAACCCATCCAGCAAACTGCTGCCGGAAGCTCAGTATCATCTTGCTTTGAGCCAGTTTTCACTAAAAAACTTCAAGGCGGCGATGCTGACTCAGCAAAAATTAATTAGCCTTTATCCTGAGAGTACCCGCATAGCAGACGCAAAAATGATGGTCGCTAACTGCCAAATACAACTTTCTGATATTCAATCTGCCAAGCAAACTTTGCGAGATTTGATTGCGCAGCATCCGGATAGCGAAGTGATTCCGGTCGCAAAAAAACGTCTCGCTGTACTCAACTCACTAAAAAAATAACTTTGGAGCCGTCATGTCCTTACGTATTCATGAAATCTTTTTCTCACTGCAAGGTGAGTCCTCTCGTATCGGTTTCCCCACTATCTTTATTCGTCTGACGGGTTGCCCGTTACGTTGCCAGTACTGCGATACCGAATATGCGTTTCGTGGCGGTAACATGATGACCGAGCAAGAAATCTTGCAAGCCATAGCACAATATCCATGCAAAACCGTATGTGTCACTGGGGGTGAGCCTTTGGCGCAAAAAGCATGTTTTGGTTTGCTGTCAACATTAGCGGATGCTGGATATCAAGTCTCTCTTGAGACGAGTGGGGCTATGGATATTGCTGAAGTCGACGCACGCGTCTTGGTGGTGATGGATATCAAAACGCCAGATTCTGCTGAGGTGGAAAAAAATCTATGGGGCAATATTCAGCACTTGAAACCTAGCGACGAGATTAAATTTGTCATTTGTTCTCGTGCCGATTTTGATTGGGCTGTGCAATGTATTGCGCAATATCAGTTACAACAATTCCCGCTTATTTTTTCCCCTAGCTATCATCAGATTCAAGCACAAGATTTGGCCGAATGGTTGCTGCAAAGTGGTGTGCCAGCGAGGATGCAGGTGCAGTTGCATAAAATTCTATGGGGCGAAAAGCAAGGGGTCTAGTCATGAAGAAAGCGGTGATACTACTCTCTGGCGGGTTGGATTCGACGACGGTATTGGCGATTGCCAAGTCGCAAGGATTTGCCTGTTACTGCTTGAGTGTGGATTATCATCAGCGCCATATTGCTGAATTACAAGCCGCACAGCGGGTAGCCAAGGCGATGGGTGCCGCACAACACCATACTATACAACTAGACATGTCTTTTTTTGGAGGCTCCGCCCTCACTGATAGCCATATTGCAGTCCCGGAGTCGCCAACAGAGGGTATTCCAGTCACTTATGTGCCTGCTAGAAATACCATCATGCTCTCCATGGCATTGGCTTGGGCCGAGGTATTACAAGCGCAAGATATCTTTGTGGGCATCAATGCACTCGATTATTCTGGCTATCCAGATTGCCGACCCGAATATATTCAGGCGTTCCAACAGATGGCAAATCTAGCTACAAAAACCGCTGTTGAGGGTAAACAAATTAACATTCACAGTCCGCTAATAGACATGACCAAAGCAGAGATTATTAAAACTGGCGCAGCCTTGGGAGTGGACTACAGTCTGACTGTCTCTTGTTATCAAGCAAATAAAACAGGCGCGGCATGCGGGGTATGTGACTCTTGTCGCTTCCGTAAAGCGGGTTTTGAGCAAGCAGGTGTGCCCGACCCAACGCCTTATCAATCCTAGGGTTGAGTGGCTTGTTGACACTTGAGCTCATGTCTTGAGCAGAAAATGATGAAATTTCATCAATTTGCCTTGCCAAGCAATGACAAAATAACGTAAAATCCGCCCCTTTCCGTAAAACCTACTAGAGTAAAAAATTATGGTCATTATTCGATTAGCCCGTGGTGGCGCGAAGAAAAATCCTTTTTACAGCGTTGTTGTTGCTGATTCTCGCAACAGACGTGATGGCCGCTTTATCGAGCGTGTTGGCTTTTACAGCCCACTTGGTAAAGAAGGTCAAGAAAACTTGCGCTTGGACTCTGCCCGTATTCAATACTGGCGTGATAATGGCGCGCAGTTGTCTGACTGTGTGGCACGTTTGGTAAAAGAACACGCTCAAGGTCCAGAGGGCGAAGCTAAGCGCCGCGCTAAGGACGCTGCGAAAGTGGCTAAAAAGCAAGCTGAAATTGCTGCTAAAGCCGCTGCTGCTGCAAAAGAAGCTGAAGCTGCATTGAAGGCTGAGCAAGAAGCTGCTGCCGCTGCTGCCGCACCTGCTGCTGAAGAAGCACCAGTGGAAGCTGCGCCTGCTGAAGAAGCTGCTCCAGCCGCAGAAGAAGCACCTGCTGCTGACGCTGCACCAGAAGCTGCAGCTGAATAAGATTAGCAACGGTTGTTGCAACCGGAGCAATTGAGTTTGGAAAATATGGTCGTTATGGGGCGCGTGGTCGCCCCATATGGCATTTTAGGCTGGCTAAAAATTCAGCCTAGTACTGAGCTGTTAGACGGTTTGTTAGATTATGACCGTTGGTGGTTGGGACGAGCTGAAGAGACTTTGAAACCTGGCTTAAAAGCCGCGCCATGGCGTGAGTATAAAGTTGAAACAGCGAAAATTCATGCGGACTTTTTAATCGTTAAATTAGTCGGTGTGAATGATAGAGAAGCTGCGATGGCCCTCAAAAGCCAGCATATTGCGGTTCCCCGAGATGCCTTGCCAGCGTTGTCAGAAGATGAATATTATTGGTCCGATTTGATTGGTATGCAGGTAGTTAACCTGCAACAACAGGCACTTGGGCAGATACAGGATGTGTTTGCTACGGGAGCCAATGATGTGTTGGTGGTAGAAGACAGCACACACAAAAAACAACGTTTGTTGCCGTTTGTTGCACAAACCGTGATTGAGGTGAACACGACAACCGGCGTGGTCACAGTAGATTGGTTAGCTGAGTGGGATTGATGGTATGCAGTTTGATGTAATCACACTGTTTCCCCCTATGTTTACCGCGCTGACTGAGCATGGTATTAGTGCCCGCGCAATAGAGCGTCAGTTGTATCAATGCCATTTGTGGAATCCGCGAGATTTCACTGAGGATGTACATCACACTGTGGATGATAGACCTTATGGTGGTGGCCCAGGTATGGTGATGTTGATTGAGCCCCTTGCGGCGGCGATTAAAGCCGCCAAGGCGCGGCAACAAAAAGACAAAGTCAGTGGTCCTGTGATTCATTTGTCGCCTAGTGGCAAAGCATTGCGTCATGAGGATGTGATGCGATTAAGTAGTTTTTCAGCGCTGACATTATTGTGCAGTCGCTATGAAGGAGTAGACCAGCGCTTGCTGGATACTCAAGTTGATGAGGAATATTCGATAGGAGATTACGTCCTATCTGGTGGCGAGTTACCTGCCATGGTATTAATGGACGCCATCATCCGGCAATTGCCGGGCGCGTTGGGTGATGCTGATTCTGCAGTGCAGGATTCATTTGTAGACGGATTATTAGACTGTCCACATTACACCCGACCAGAGGTATATCAGGGTATGGCCGTGCCTGAAGTATTATTATCAGGACATCATGCCAAGATAAAACAATGGCGACTTCAACAGTCGTTATTGAAAACACGGGATCAACGTCCCGACTTATTGGCCGCAAGGTCTTTAACAAAAGAAGAATCTCGGCTGCTTGCATGTGCAGAGCAGGAACAAGATTCAGATAAATAAAAGGAGTAGTAAAGTGGCAAATATTATTGAAACCCTAGAGAAGGAAGAGATTGCCCGCTTGGGTAAAAATATTCCTCAGTTCGCACCTGGTGACACTGTCGTCGTGGGCGTGAATGTGGTTGAAGGTAACCGTAAGCGTGTACAGGCTTATGAAGGTGTTGTGATTTCTATGCGCAACCGTGGCCTGAATTCCTCATTCGTTGTGCGTAAAATTTCCTCAGGTGAAGGTGTGGAACGTACATTCCAAACATATTCACCGCTGATCGCCAGCATCGAAGTGAAACGTCGTGGTGACGTTCGTCGTAGCAAGTTGTACTACTTGCGTGATCGTTCTGGTAAATCCGCTCGTATTAAAGAAAAACTGCAAGCGCGTGAAAAAGAAATCATGGCGCCAGAAGCAGCAGCTGAATAAGCCAAAGCTCAAACAAGCCCCACTTTTTGTGGGGCTTTTTTTTTGCCTATCAAATCACGATTATTGCGTGAAAATTGTGTTCAACTTGCGCATAATGGACGCTATGTCTCAATCAGATTTATTGCAAGAAGCTGTTATTCCGTCGCCTTTTGGCTCGGTCGTCATCCGCTTCGATCAGACTGGCCGGCTTGCCAGAATCGATTTGTGCTCAATTTCTGCGCCATCCTGTTGTTCTTCGCGCGCCAAAAACTTGGCAAACTCTATCGAGGCCTATCTGATGCAAGCTAGTCTGCTGCAAGTGGATGTGACAGCTATACTAGAAAAGCTAGATGATGGTACTGCTTTTCAGCGCAGAGTCTGGCAAGCCATCGCCCAAATCCCATCCGGCTCAGTAATGAGCTATCAGGATTTAGCGCACAAAGTTGCTTCAGGTGCCCGTGCTGTTGCCAATGCCTGCGGGGCAAATCCTTTGCCGATTTTAATTCCCTGCCATAGGGTAGTGGCGGCAAGGGGATTGGGTGGGTTTATGCAGGGCAGTCCCGAGGGATTGGCCATCAAGCAATGGCTGTTACAACATGAAGGGGTGAACGATGGCTATCGTCTTGCAAGCTGACAATCAGCAAGCATTGGATATGTTTATCGATGCGTTGTGGCTAGAAGAAGGCTTGGCCAAAAATACGCTCGATAGCTACCGCTTAGATATCAGCCAATTTGCCACTTGGTTAGAGCGAGAGCATCAAGGCCGATTATTGCAAGTAGACCAAGCGCAAATCCAACGCTATCTTGCGCATCGAACCCCAATCACCAAAGCTCGCAGTGTGTCTCGCTTAATTGCCAGTTTGCGGCGATTTTACCGCTACTATTTGCGCGAAAATCGGATTAGCAAAGATCCTAGTGCCTTGATAGAGGCACCCAAGTTGCCACGCTCTCTGCCCAAAAGTTTGAATGAAGAAGAAGTTGAATCCCTATTAGCTGCTCCCGACATACATCAAATCATCGGTATGCGCGACAAAGCTATGTTGGAACTGTTGTATGCCAGTGGTTTGCGGGTGAGTGAATTAGTGGGCATGAAAGTGATGGAGGTGAGCCTTAATGAGGGCGTCGTGCGGGTGACGGGCAAAGGCAGTAAAACGCGTTTGGTGCCTATGGGCGAAGTGGCGGTTGAATGGATACAACGCTATATGCAAGAGGCACGGCCGCAAATTTTGCAACAGCGTCTATCCGATGCTTTGTTCGTTACGCAACGTGGCGACGCCATGACGCGTCAAGCTTTTTGGTATTTGATTAAACGTTATGCGTTACAAGCCGGCATACGCAAACAACTCTCCCCACATGTATTGCGTCATGCTTTCGCGACACATTTATTAAATCATGGTGCTGATTTGCGCGTGGTTCAGATGCTTTTGGGGCATGCAGATATCTCGACCACACAAATCTACACGCATGTCGCGCGTGAGCGTTTGAAACAGTTGCATAGCGTGCACCATCCACGCGGCTGATCAAGCTTGAGGGCGTTGACCTCTTTCCATTATGACCCCCACCGCTTTTGCAGAACGCAAAATATTGGGTTTGCTAATTTTAATGCGCACCCAAGGGGCTTTGAAATCTTGCAGGATATGTTGGCAAATCTGTTCCGCCATAGTTTCGACCAACTTAAAAGTTTGTTCTCCCAGCAATCTTTCTACCATGGCACAGACCTCACCATAATCAATCGTGTCTTGAATATTGTCTGAGTTGAAATTCGCGTGATTAGGAAGCGCGATTTCAATGTCTATCAGCACGCTTTGTGGTAATAGTCGCTCCCAATCAGGCACGCCCAATTTGGTTTTGACTTTGAGGTCTTGAATAAAAATACTGTTCATCGCGCTAAACTAGCTTTCTCTCATGGTGGTGACTTGGGGTGATGGTTTACAATAAGATTTTATCTCCTGATGATTGTAGAGTAGAACATCATGAATGAGCTAGGTTTTATTGACGTGAATCCGATTGCAGTCGTACAAATTATTGCAGCCTATTTATTGGGCTCGATTGCATTTGGCATCGTGGTCAGTCGGATATTTGGTTTGCCAGATCCACGCACCGTGGGGTCTGGTAATCCCGGCGCCACCAATGTGTTGCGTAGCGGAAAAAAAGCCGCAGCTGCACTCACCTTGTTAGGGGATACTTTTAAAGGCTGGTTTCCTGTTTGGTTGGTGATGCAACCTGATGGCGGAGTGTTATGGATTACCAGCGCTGTCGCGATAGCTGTGTTCGTGGGTCATCTTTATCCCGTATTTTATAAATTCAAAGGGGGTAAAGGAGTTGCGACTGCCTTGGGCGTGATTTTGGCATTATCTGTACCCTTGGCTTTTGCAGTATTACTTACCTGGCTGTTGGTGTTTGCGTTGAGCAAATACTCTTCTTTGGCAGCGCTTTCTGCAGCGGTCTTAGCGCCAGTGTTCGCTTGGTATTTATTGCCCTATCAGGATTTGGAATTGGTGATAGCGTTTATCTCATTGATGCTGATTTGGCGTCATCGCAGCAATATACAAAAATTATTGGCAGGAACAGAGGCTGGTTTTGGCAAAAAATAAAATCCCTAAGCTGGATTTAAATCCGCCAAATCCCAGCGTGGTTTTACCGAGAAAGCACTTTCTTTAATCATATTGTGATTGGCACGCATAGCTCCAGCAAAGGCAATCATGGCGCCATTGTCGGTGCAAAACTCGATGCGCGGATAGTGGACTTGCGCGCCTGCTTGCTGGGCACGAGCACTCAGCTTTTCTCTAAGACGTCGATTGGCGCCAACCCCACCGGAAACTATTAATTGCGACATGCCAGTCTGTTTCAAGGCAAGCAAACATTTATGCGCCAATACGTCAGTCACTGCTTCTTGAAATTCATAGGCGATGTCCGCGCGCGTTTGCGTATCTAAAGGTGCCGCTTGATTTTGTATCAGTGTCAAAACCGCAGTCTTGAGTCCACTGAAACTAAAATTTAAATCACCGCTATGCAACATAGACCTAGGCAATTTAAATCGATCTGGTCGACCTTGTTCAGCTAATTTAGCCAGTGCTGGACCGCCAGGATAGCCAAGCTCCAGTAGTTTGGCAGTCTTATCAAAAGCTTCCCCTGCTGCATCATCAAGCGTATCCCCAAGCAAGCGATATTCGCCTATGCCTTGCACTTGCATGAGCTGCGTATGCCCACCAGATACCAATAAAGCCACAAAAGGAAAGGCCGGGGCGTCGGCTTCAAGCAGCGGGGCTAATAAATGACCCTCAAGATGATGAACGGGGATGGCGGGGATGTTCAGACTAAATGCCAGAGCGTTGGCAACACTGGTGCCAACCAATAAAGCCCCTGACAAGCCTGGGCCTTGTGTGTAGGCAATAGCATGCAGGTCGGACAGCGATTTGTTGGCTTGTTGTAAAGTGTGAGTAAGTAGAGGGAGTACTCGCTTAATATGGTCGCGCGAGGCTAATTCTGGCACTACCCCGCCATATTCAGCATGCATTTCCACTTGTGAATGCAGGGCGTGCGCCAAAAGGCCGTGTTGTGTGTCATACAGGGCGACACCAGTTTCATCACAAGAAGATTCAATCCCTAAAATCAGCATGGCTGTTCGCTCAGCGATAAACAAAGGCGAAATTATTGCATATCTTGTTGATTAATTACTCTCATGTCGCTAGAATGTCGCACTTTTCTAAGCAAGTAACGGAACCGATTGTTATGACCACAGTTCGTGTGAAAGAGAATGAGCCATTTGACGTAGCGCTACGTCGTTTCAAGCGTTTGATTGAAAAGACTGGTTTGCTAACCGATTTGCGTGCCCGTGAGTTCTATGAGAAACCAACATGGGAACGTAAGCGTAAAGCAGCAGCTGCTGTAAAACGTCACTATCGCCGCATTCGTAGCCAAACACTGGCACCTAAACTCTACTAAACCTTTTAGCAGAGCCTTCTCGTGTCGTTAAAGACGCGTATTACCGAAGATATGAAAAACGCCATGCGCGCCAAGGAAACGGCGCGTCTTGGCGCTATTCGCCTTTTGCAAGCTGCTATCAAGCAGCGCGAAGTAGATGACCGTATCGAGCTGAATGACCAGCAAATCATCGAAACCATAGAAAAGATGCTGAAACAGCGTCGTGACTCTATTAGCCAATACGAAGCTGCACAGCGCCATGATTTAGCTGACGCAGAAAAATTTGAGGTAGAGGTTTTGCAAGCTTACTTGCCGGCACAACTGAGTGAAGATGAGATTGCTCAAATTATTGCGCAAGCCATTACTGACAGCGGCGCACAAGGCATGCAAGAAATGGGCAAGGTGATGGCTTTGGTTAAACCTCAAGTGGTGGGTCGAGCCGATATGGGTAAAATTTCCGGGCTGATTAAAGCAAAACTCGGTTAAATCTGAACGATTTGGCTTACAATTTAGAGGAGCGCAAGCTCCTTTTTTATTTCTAACGGTGCATTCTCAACAAGCTAATGACAAGCCATGATTCCAGATAGCTTTATCCAAGAACTGGTCAATCGTATCGACATTGTTGATTTGATAGACAAAAGCGTACCGCTTAAAAAAGCCGGTGCCAATTACATGGCTTGCTGTCCATTTCACCAAGAAAAATCCCCATCCTTTACCGTCAGCCCAAGCAAGCAGTTCTATCACTGCTTTGGTTGTGGGGCGCATGGCACAGCCATCGGATTTTTGATGGAATATTTAGGTTTAAGCTTTATTGAGGCGGTACAAGAACTGGCGAAGCAAGTCGGTATGGTCGTGCCACAACAAACCCGTGATGCTCAACAAGTAGCCGAGCAAAAAGCAGTGAGTATGGGCTTGTTGGATGTGCTACAAAAAGCCAATGAGTTTTATCGTATGCAATTAAAACAGTCTCCCGCAGCGATTGAATATCTGAAAAACCGAGGCTTAACAGGTCAAATTGCAGCGCGCTTTCAAATTGGCTATGCCCCGCAGGGTTGGCAAAATTTACAGACAGTATTCAAACAGTACGATGCTGAGGTGTTGGACACAGCAGGGCTTGTGGTGAGTAACGAGCAAGGCAAGCGATACGACAGATTTCGCCATCGGATTATGTTCCCCATTCATGATCAAAAGGGTCAGGTAGTCGGGTTTGGTGGTCGCATCATCAATCCAGAGGACAGTCCCAAATATTACAACTCACCAGAAACCCCAGTATTCCAAAAGGGGCATGAATTATATGGCTTGTTTTTGGCGCGTCGCGCCATCCGCGATGCCGGTAAAGTGTTGGTGGTAGAGGGCTATATGGATGTCGTTGCCTTGGCGCAATACGGCATAGACTATGCTGTCGCTGCGTTGGGAACGGCAACCACGCCATTTCATATCAGTAAATTATTACGCCACACCGACCATATCATCTTCTGTTTCGACGGCGACAATGCAGGTCGAAGCGCAGCTTGGCGAGCTGCGATGAATGCATTGCCAGCGCTGACAGATGGACTGCGCCTAAGCTTTTTATTCTTGCCTGCTGAGCATGACCCTGACAGTTATGTGCGTGAACACGGCAAACCTGCCTTCGAGCAGATGATGCAACAAGCCATGCCTTTGTCACAGTATTTATTGCAAACCTTGACGCAAGACAATGCGCTGACCGCGCAAGAGGATAAGGTTAAGTTTCTTAAGCAGGTGGAACCTATACTGCAACAAATCCGCGCAGGAAAATTTCGTTTATTATTAGAAAAATCTGTGGCGGATATGGTGGGGCTTACCGTCCCCGCTTTGCGAGAGCATATTCGCCCTGCTGCGCGTAGCCAAGAGAGTAACAAAGCGCCACAGAAACTACAGCGCAAAGCGTTCTCCCTGGCACGTAGGATGTTACTTATTTTGTTGCAGTTCCCTGAGCTGGCTAAAGCAGAAGATTTGACTGTGTTGCAGCGCGATGAGCCCGAACAAGGTTTGCTGGCATTAGCGATTGAAACTGCCTTACAATTTCCACAGTCAAACGCAGGTAGTTTGTTGATGCATATGCAGTCAGCCATGAGCGAATCGATTTCATCTGCCTTGCATCATGATGTTGCTTTGACCGACAAAAACCCTGATATGACGCAGGAATATTTGGCGGGTATGGAAAATTTGCGTAGAGGACACCAAGAAAAATCGCGTGAAGAACTACTGAAAAAACCTTTGAGTGCGCTGACCGAAGAGGAAAAAGCCATACTCAAAAAAAGGTGATTCCTCAAATTAGAGAGTGGTTTTGTGATATAATATAAGGCTTTCCGCAGTTTTTACGAACTTTCGGCATAGAGGTAGTGATGGCAAAAGACATGGCAAAAGATAAAGACCTAGCAAACAAAGAATCCCACAACGATCAGGAACAACAGTTAGACGGCCGTGCACGTCTAAAGATGTTGATTGTGCTGGGTAAGGAGCGAGGCTACCTGACCTATGCAGAGATCAATGACCATTTGCCGGATGATGTTCAAGATTCTGAACAAATAGATAGCATCATTGGCATGATTAATGACATGGGGATTCAGGTTTACGAAGAAGCACCTGACGCCGAAGTGTTATTGATGTCTGATGCCCCTCCAGCAGTGGCAGATGAAGACGCTGCTGAAGAAGCAGAACAAGCCTTGGCCACAGTTGATTCTGAATTTGGCCGCACCACCGATCCTGTGCGTATGTATATGCGCGAAATGGGGACCGTAGATTTGCTGACACGCGAGGGTGAAATTGAAATCGCCAAGCGTATTGAAGATGGTCTCAAGCATATGGTGCAAGCCATTGCAGTTTGCCCCACCACGATTACCGAGTTGCTTGCGCTGATTGAAAAGGTCGAAAAAGACGAATTAAGCGTAGATGAATTGGTAGACGGTTTAATCGATGCTGATATGGGCATGGATGATGTGATTGCATCGGCCTCTGAGGACGAAGACGCTGATGTAGAAGAAGAGGACGAAGAAGATGATGATGACGGTGCAAAATCCGCTGCCATCTCTGCCGAAGCGTTAGCCAAACTTAAACAAGAAGTATTAACACGCTTTGTTGATATCCGTGATGCTCACCAAAAGATGAGCAAAATATTGGCTGATAAAGGCTCTCAGGATAAGAAATACCAAGAGTTACAAGCCCAAATTTTAGAAGCGCTGACGGTTTTCCGTTTCTCTGCAAAACAAGTTGAAGCCTTGTGCGACCAAGTAAGAACCATGGTGGACGAAATCCGTGGTCACGAGCGCAAGATTATGGATTTCTGCGTAGATAAATCTGGCATGCCTCGTCAGCACTTTATTAAATCATTCCCTGGTAATGAATGTGATATGGAATGGTTAAATCGTGAGCTGGCAGTGGATAAGCCTTATGTTCAGAAATTGGCACGCTTTACCCATTCTATTCAAGATCAACAACAACGTTTGTTGGACATTCAAACCCGTGTTGGAATCCCCATCAAAGAGTTGAAAGAAATCAACAAACAAATGACCACAGGTGAAGCAAGAGCCCGCCGTGCGAAACGCGAAATGATTGAGGCCAACTTGCGTTTGGTCATCTCTATCGCTAAGAAATATACCAACCGTGGCTTGCAGTTCCTCGACTTGATTCAAGAAGGCAATATCGGCTTGATGAAAGCGGTGGATAAATTTGAGTATCGTCGTGGATACAAATTCTCGACTTATGCAACTTGGTGGATACGTCAGGCGATTACTCGTTCTATCGCTGACCAAGCGCGCACTATCCGTATCCCTGTGCATATGATTGAAACCATCAATAAGATGAATCGTATTAGCCGTCAGATTCTGCAAGAAACAGGCTTAGAGCCTGATCCAGCAACATTGGCAGAAAAGATGGAAATGCCAGAAGACAAAATTCGTAAGATCCTAAAAATCAGCAAAGAGCCGATTTCTATGGAAACCCCAATCGGTGACGATGATGACTCCCATTTGGGTGACTTTATTGAAGACAGTGTTACTTTGGCACCAGTTGACGCGGCGGTTTATGCCAGTTTGCGTGACGCAACCAAAGAGGTATTGGAATCACTCACACCACGTGAAGCAAAAGTCTTGCGTATGCGTTTTGGTATTGAGATGAATACTGACCATACCTTAGAGGAAGTGGGTAAACAGTTTGATGTGACGCGTGAGCGTATTCGTCAGATAGAAGCTAAGGCTTTGCGTAAATTGCGCCATCCAACACGTTCTGAGCGCCTACGTAGTTTCTTGGAGAATGGTCAGGATTAATAGTTTCGGGCCTATAGCTCAGTTGGTTAGAGCAGAGGACTCATAATCCTTTGGTCCCAGGTTCAAGTCCTGGTGGGCCCACCAAATGACCCCAGTTAGTAATAACTGGGGTTTTTTATTGCCTCATTTTTGTGTAATCAGTAATAGTTTTAATGGGTCAATTTTGTCACCTTTTAGCATGGTTTTAAAATGCAAGTATATATTAGGAGGCCAACTAAAAAAAAGAAAAGCATCGATAAGACAGTCGGACTTTTTTTAGCGAGAAACTTGGCGCATGGTGACAAATTCTTCAGCGGTACTGGGGTGTATACCAAGCGTTGCATCAAAGTGGGCTTTAGTAGCCCCAGCTGTCATAGCAATCGCAAGTCCCTGAATAATCTCTGCTGCTGCATCCCCCACCATATGTGTACCTAAAACCAAATCAGTAGAAGTCTGCACAATCAACTTCATCCAAACGCGATCTGATAAGCCAGAAAGCGTATGCTTCATCGGTCTGAACTGCGCGGTAAATATTTTGAGATCTTGAGCATAATTTTGTATGGCCTGTTCTTCAGTAAGTCCCACGCAGGCATATTCAGGATGAGAAAAAATCGCAGTCGGTATATTGGCAGGTGCTGGTTTGGCGCTATCGCTATAAATCAGATTGATCCAACGGCTGGCATCAGCCAAAGCTAAGGGGGTTAGCTGTATACTATTTGCCACATCCCCCAAGGCGTAAATGCTGGCAATATTGCTTTGATAATGCTCGTTGACTACTCGAATCCGGCCATCTTGCTCACAAGCCAAACCTAAAGCGGATAATCCCAATTGATGGGTATTAGCGCGTCTGCCAGTGGCAAACAGCACAGCATG
>RFPI01000090.1 GCA_009926205.1 Methylophilaceae bacterium | reverse complement strand
AAATAATTGCTGACGATTTTTGAGTGTTTCATGTTGTGCAACGATGCGATATAAATAAGCCGATTGCATCTCTTCATGCCAACTGTTCCATGCCTGCATGCTGTCTCCCGAGCAAAATATGCGGATTAATACTGGATAGATTCACTACGTCTATATTGTATCGCCTCGGCGATATGTTGTGACTGTATATCCTGACTTGCTGCTAAATCAGCAATGCTGCGAGCGACTTTGAGGATACGGTGATAAGCCCGAGCAGACAGATTGAATTTGCTGATTGCTTGTTTAAGCATCTGTAGACTCTCGCTATCGGTATGACAAAACTGCTCGATTTCTGCAGTACTCAGCCCTTGATTGGTTTTTTGTTGGCGGGCTAATTGTCGCTCATGGGCAGCCTGAACACGTGCTCGGATGGATGCGCTATGCTCGCCATTAGCCACCCCCATCAAGTCTTCTTGTTTCAGGGCGGCGACCTCAATGTGGATATCAATCCGATCCAGCAAAGGCCCAGAGATTTTGTTGCGGTAGCGATGTATCTTGTCAGGGGTGCAGCGACAGCGATTGTTGTAATGCGATAAATAGCCGCAGGGGCAAGGATTCATGGCGGCGATTAATTGAAATCGTGCAGGAAAATCAGCTTGTCTGGCGGCACGAGAAATGGTGATATGCCCTGACTCTAGTGGCTCACGAAGTACCTCCAAGACCTTACGATCAAATTCAGGTAACTCATCGAGAAATAGCACGCCATGATGAGCCAAAGAAATTTCACCAGGGCGGGGCGTGCCACCACCGCCGACTAGAGCGACTGCTGAGGCAGTATGGTGCGGGGCCCGATAAGGTCGTAAACCCCAATATTGAGGTTTGAATTGACCGTTCAAAGATTGAATCGCAGCTGACTCAAGCGCCTCTTGCTCTGTCATGGCCGGCAGAATACTGACGAAGCGTGAGGCCAACATAGACTTACCTGTGCCAGGCGGGCCACTCATCAGCACGCTGTGACCACCCGCTGCGGCAACCTCCAATGCGCGCTTGGCATACAGTTGCCCTTTGACATCATGAAAATCATAGCGAGTATCAGGCGCAAGATGAGGATGCGCAGGCAAAGTCTTCAAAGGTTGCCGACCTTTTAGGTGCGCACACACTTGCAGCAAAGATTGCGCAGGCAGAATCTGTGCATTGGTAATTAAACTTGCTTCGACAGCACTCTCTTGGGGCAGGATTAATTGACGGTGTGCATGCGCACTATTTTGTTGATATATCCCTATCGCCATGGCCAGCGCCCCATGCACGGGTCTGAGCTCTCCCGTGAGGGCAAGCTCACCAGCGACCTCATATTGATCTAAATGTTGTTTTGGAATTTGCCCTGAGGCCGCCAAGATACCAAGCGCAATAGGTAGGTCATAACGTCCGCTTTCTTTAGGCAGATCTGCTGGGGCAAGGTTGACAGTGATACGGCGCGAGGGAAATTCGAATTGAGAAGTTTGGATGGCGGCACGCACCCGATCACGACTCTCTTTTACTTCGGCCTCGGGCAGACCAACGATACAAAATTGAGGGAGGCCATTGGCCAAATGAACTTCCACCTCCACAGGCGGGGCATGAATGCCTGACAGCGCCCGACTGTGGAGGATGGCCAAACTCATGATGAATGGCGTTGTTTTTCTAACTCATCGACCAATGTTTGCAGTGCATCTAACTTTGCGCGTGTTTGACGCAATATCTCCGACTGCACATCAAATTCTTCGCGCGAAACTAGTGCAAGTTTAGAAAAAGTGCTCTGTAATAGTGCGTG
>RFPI01000089.1 GCA_009926205.1 Methylophilaceae bacterium | reverse complement strand
TATTTTTGAGCCTCTTAAATTTTCTAAGTTAAGAACCAATATAAGACTGAATACACAAGGTTTAAATTTAATTTGAATTCCCTCTGCATTGAAGTACCAAAATCTAAAGGTCAATTAATCTAAATCAAAAAGTTACAAATTTAGCTGGGTGATTTCTCTAACAGCCCCAAATTGAATATCAAATTTTCCCTGACTTCTACAATCACGCTCTGCCAATCGCCCCTGATTTTCTGGCGAAATAATCGCGCCTGCGGATACCAGGGGCTAGTCGCTACATCCTGCATCCATCGATATTCAGCCACATAGGGCAACAGTATCCATAAGGGTTTGCCCATCGCGCCTGCCAAATGCGCTACTGAGGTGTCGGCGCTAATCACCAAATCCATATTGGCAACGAGAGCCGCTGTGTCAGAAAAGTCCTGGATTCTGTTTTGATGTTGCTGGATTTGATCTTGCAGGGCGAGGGTTAATGCATCCTCGCTACGATATTCCAATTGCAAGGAGTGAAGCTCGATAGATAAATCGCAAAGAGGTAGAAGGTGTGTCAGAGCAATAGACCGATTGAAGTCGTTGTAATGCGAGGCGCGTCCACTCCAAACCAATCCTACTCTTGGCTTGGTTTTCTCTCCAAGCCACTCTGACCATTGTTGCTGTTTAAGCGGGTCGGCAAACAAATAGGGGATAGGTGCGGGAATATTCTCTAAGCGCGTGCCAAGTTCGAGTGCTAGGCTCATCATAGGAATTTGCAGATGAACAGCTTCTGTCACATGACCGCGAGCAAATACTTGGATATCCTGATGTAGCGTTTGCATGAGACTCACCAAGGGTTGAACAACCTCTAACACCACTTTGCCCCCCATATTGGCGAGTTGTTTGAGGTAACGACAGAATTGCAAACTATCGCCCAATCCCTGCTCATCCCATACCAACAAAGTTTTGCCTTTTAGAGATATGGATGAGTTCCAACGTGGTACTTGGCTATGACGCGCTTTCTCAAAACTAGCCTCCTGCCAGCGCGATTCGTACTGGGCATAATCGCCTACCATTAATAGCAGCAGGGATTGATTCCATAAGCCCGTGGTATTGTGCGGTTCGAGCTCAAGCGCTTGTTGGTAACTTTGTATGGCTTGTTGCGGTCGCTTTAAATCATTTAATACCACGCCACGATTTTGCCAAGCGCCAGCGTGCTGGGGTGCGAGTCTGATCACTTGGTTATAACTGTGCAGCGCAGCATCTAATCGATGCTCACGATACTGCAATAAGGCAAGGTTAAACCATGCTTCGGCTTGCTCAGGTAACAACCTTACTGCGGCCAGTGCATGCGGCATGGCCTGACTATCCTGCCGTCTTTTTTGCCATAGCGATGCCAAATAAAAATGCGCCCAAGCATAGTTGGCATCCAATTTTATGCTTTGTTGAAAAGCTTCGATGGCCTCATCTTCTCTGTAAAGACTGAGCAGGGTTAGCCCGCGATTGTAATATGCTTTGGTGTAATTGGCCTGAGCCGCTATGGCACGATCAAACCATTTCAAAGCCTCTGAGTATTGCTGATTTCCGCGCAGAGCGAGCCCATAGCCATTGAGGATAGGGCCATCTATACATTGCATCAGAGGAAGCTGTTCAAAGGTTTGAATCGCTTTTTTAAATTGCTTTTGTTGCAGATATAAAGTCGCCAACAACTTGAGGGTCTCTGCGTGCTGCGCTTGTTGTTCGAGTATGCTTAAGTAGTGTGCTTCGGCTAAGCCCCACTGTTGCTGTTGGTGCAATTGTCGGGCTTGTTCAAATAATTGGGTGATTGCGGGTGCTTGCGAATCTCGCACTTTTTTCATCAAGAGGCTTCCTTTTATTATTGGTTTGCTGCAAGGACTTTCACTGGTCGAATTCCCTGAATTATTTTTTAAAGTCGACCAGATGCAGATTATAAT
>RFPI01000088.1 GCA_009926205.1 Methylophilaceae bacterium | reverse complement strand
ACGGATTGGTTGCGCCCACGAAACATGACACAGCGAACCTGCGCTTGAGCGTCTTTTAATGAGAAATACCAATGCCCAGAACTGGCTCGGGTAAGGTTGAGGATATGTACAAATAAAGCCATTATTGAGCCAATCTAGTATGCTAAAAACTGAATGTAATGGGCGAATTTAAGCTGATTTTTATAGATTAAATTTGGTAAAAATAAGAAAAAATCCAAGAAGCCCATCACCATAAAGTAGTGCATATAGTGCAATAGCTAAGATAACATGGATGCGAGCATGAAACTACTGCATTTGATTGAGCAGAGAGGCATAGGGGTGATGTTGAAGCTTGATTGACTTAATCGAACCTAATATTTGTGTGCGCTACTACGATAAACCCGTGCAGCCGACATCCTCAATGATAGAATACACGCCTTTAGGAGACCGTTTATGAAACAGTTTTTGTTGAGCCGTTGGGCTGATTTTGCTGGATTTGTGATTAGCTTTGGCTTGGTGATATTGGCCTTGGTGATCCAAACCGTTTATCAGCTTGAACCATGCCCACTATGCATCACGCAACGCATCGTGTTTATGGGCTTGGGCTTGGCATTTTTATTGTCTCTGTTATTGCGTCAGCCGCTCATCAATCTGCTCTTGAGTGTCATCCAGGTGGGCATTGCACTGGCTGGTGCTGGAGTTGCCATCCGCCACTGGTGGATACAGGCGCACAAAGGCCAAATGTGGGTCGATTGTGGTGTTGGATTTGACTATATGTTCGAGAATTTCCCACTCAAAAAAATGATGACTTTGATTTTTCGTGGCACCGGCGATTGTGCCAATATTGATTGGACCGTGCTGGGCTTAAGCTTGCCTCAGCAGGCTTTGATTGCCTACCTAGCTTTGGCAGTGTTTGCCGGCTTAATCATCAGGGCGCGTCGTCATGCAGTTTAATCCTATCGAGGCTTATGTCGGCAATACGCCGCTGGTAAAGCTCAAGCGTATTCCCGGCAATACCAGCAATACCCTATTGGTTAAACTCGAGGGCAATAACCCAGCTGGCTCAGTGAAAGATCGTCCAGCTTTGTCTATGATTAGTAAAGCTGAAGCGCGCGGAGATATTCGACCCGGGGATACTTTGATCGAAGCGACTTCGGGAAACACGGGGATAGCACTGGCCATGGCAGCCGCCATGAAGGGCTACAAGATGATACTTATCATGCCGGAAAACCAAAGCCTGGAGCGCAGGCAAACCATGCGTGCATTTGGGGCCGAGCTGATTCTGACGGCTAAGGAAGGTAGCATGGAAATGGCACGTGACGTGGCATTAAATATGCAAGCAGAAGGCCGTGGCAAAGTGCTTAATCAGTTTGCTAATCCTGATAATCCTTTGGCCCATTACGAAGGTACAGGACCTGAAATTTGGCGCGACACCGCTGGCAGCATTACCCACTTTGTTTCTAGCATGGGAACCACGGGCACCATTATGGGTACATCCAGATTTTTGAAAGAGAAAAATCCCGCCATACAAATTATTGGAGTGCAGCCAGAAGAGGGCTCACAAATCCCCGGCATTCGTAAATGGACACCAGAATATTTACCCGAAATTTATGACGCTAGCCGCGTAGATGAGTTGCGTTATGTCAGTCAGCAAGATGCAGAAAATATGACCAGACGATTGGCAGAAGAGGAAGGTATTTTTGCTGGCATCTCCTCTGGTGGTGGCTTGCATGTGGCCTTGCAGTTATCACAAACGCTAGAAAACGCAGTGATCGTCTCGATTGTGTGTGACCGTGGTGATCGCTATCTGTCCACAGGAGTATTTAAATGATTCCAACCCTAGTGTTTGATATCGAGACGATTCCTGATACCGATGGCTTGCGTCGCTTGCTGGACCTGCCATCAGACACTAGCGCTGAGGATGTGGCCAATGTCGCTTTTCATCAGCGGCGTCAGCAAAACGGCAGCGAGTTTCTCGCCTTGCAGCATCATCGCGTGGTCGCTATTTCATGCGTGTTGCGTGATAGCAATGGATTCCGCGTATGGTCATTAGGCAGTCCTGATGAGCCAGAAGG
>RFPI01000087.1 GCA_009926205.1 Methylophilaceae bacterium | reverse complement strand
GCGGTTTGAGCAAGGCCCCATGGAGTGGCTGATGAAGTGGTGGGTCAGTGCCAAGCCTAAGCCATGACGCACGAGTCGATATCCCATGAACGTATTCTCAGCATACTAAGGCTGATCGCTTTGGCTCGCTCTGCTACGCCCGTTGTCCTTAGGATATTTGAATGACTGCTCTACACCGCCTTCTACGCAAACCCTTTTTCGGTAGGTTTGAAGTCCCCTGGGCCTGGCCAGATGGAGAGGATCCAAAGTCGTGGGAACGTGTTTCATTTACCAATCCATCGGGAGCACATCTCTCTGGCCTCTGGGGACAAGCACAAGGGTCTGCGATCGGCACGCTGGTCCTCGCACACCCAATGGGCAAAGCAGCAAAAGGCTTTTGGCTCAAGCAGGGCCATGCCAACCTGTTTCGGCGCTCGGGCTTTCATGTTCTCGTTTTTGATGCCAATGGCTTCGGAGAGAGCACGGCATCGTCGTTCGACTATCCAGCGGACATTCTCGCGGCAGGCTTGTGGGCGCAATCAAGGACCCCAAACTTGAATGTCGGCCTCGTCGGTGCCTCATTTGGAGCCGGTTGGGGGCTGTGCGCGCTTGCCCGTGACGGCAATCCATACAAACTTGCTGTCTTGGAGGCTGTTTTTCCCACCCTGCCCGAATTCTGGAAACACTATCCTGCGGCACATGCAGTCCTCAAAATATCGCAGGTTTTGTGGCCTGCCATGGAGCGAAAGCTACGCCCTGAAAGCGAGGCGGCGAAGGTGTTGGGATACCCTGCTGTTCTGCTGATTTACGGGGATAAGGACAAATTCACTCCCCCTGATCATGGGGAACGACTCTTGACTGCGTTCGGCAGCGCTGCCAATGCACAAATTTCAGTTTTGCCTGACGTGGACCACACCTACGCTTACCGGGATGCGCCGGACAAATATCAAAAACTGGTCATACCTTTTTTAGAACAACTGCAAAGCCTCAAAAATTAACCACGGCCTAAAGCCAGGTTTTCTACAAAAGTTCCTGACTTTTTTGCGGCAGTACGGCAACGGGGGTTACGGCAAAATCGCGTAACTCATTGTTCCAATTGGATTTTTTCGAACTCGCTCAGTCAAGTGGTTCTGAGCAGAACAGCGTCTCAATCGCGCTAAAGCCCCTGTATGAAGGGACTTTCTTCAAGCTCTGGTCAGGAGCTGACCGATAAAAAGTCAATCAGATCAACAGCTTGTCGGCCGCGTTTGAAAGATTGAAGATTTGAAGAAACTTTGCATGGCGGAGAGAGCGGGATTCGAACCCGCGGTAGGCTATTAACCTACACACGCTTTCCAGGCGTGCGACTTAAACCACTCATCCATCTCTCCGAGAAGAAGGGCGCTAAAAAGAACGTGAATTATAGCCCTTCAAGTCACTCTAAGCAGACTCGCCCTCGGCCATGCCACCGACCACATGGCTAAAACCACCGTCTACATAGGTGATCTCACCGGTAATGCCGCCGGCTAAATCAGACATTAAGAATGCTGCTGCATTTCCTACGTCTTCAATCGTTACGTTGCGACGTAGTGGTGCGTTCGCTTCTACAAAGTCTAGGATCTTGCCAAAACCTTTGATGCCTGATGCTGCCAGCGTTTTAATGGGGCCAGCAGAAATACCATTACAACGAATTCCTTTGGGACCCACCGAATTAGCCAAGTAGCGCACGCTAGCTTCTAAAGAGGCTTTAGCCAAGCCCATCGTGTTGTAGTTAGGCACGACCATCTGTGAGCCTAAATAAGTGAGTGTTAGAAGCGCAGAGTTAGGTCTTAGCATCGGCAGTGCTGCTTTGGCTAGTGCCGGAAAACTATAAGCTGAAATATCGTGTGCAATTTTGAAGGCTTCGCGATTGAGACCCTCTAAAAAATCACCTGCGATTGCTTCGCGTGGGGCAAAGCCAATCGAATGAATCAAGCCGTCAAATTGTGGCCAGGAAGCTGATAGATCTTTAAATAGTTGAGCGATTTGCTCATCGCTACCGACGTCACAGTCAAAGACCAGTTGGCTGTTAAATTCAGCGGCAAACTCAGTAATACGATCTTTAAAACGCTCGCCAACATAAGTGAAGGCTAATTCGGCACCTTCGCGGTGGCAGGCCTTAGCAATACCGTAGGCAATAGAGCGATTTGATAACAGTCCTGTTAGGACAATTTTTTTTCCGGCTAAAAAACCCATATACAGATTTCCTTCTATTTTTCGGGTGAAATTCTTTGTTTTTAAACAATTCACCACTTTTTTGACGACTAACTACAATTGTCACAT
>RFPI01000086.1 GCA_009926205.1 Methylophilaceae bacterium | reverse complement strand
GGACTAGGATGTTTTTTAATAGTTGTTTATACCCTTTTAGCATTGCCCTACTCGCCATCCTCTGGCTACTCATCACCAACCACAGCGTACTTTGCACTTGTAAGAAAATGCAAGAGCAGGCAAGTCCAAATGCGGTTCAGCATCATATTGTTGCACTTACCAGCTTTGCTGCATTTATCCCTGCTTTGTATATTTATGCTTCCTTTTTGAGCGCAAAAGGTGCGGGTGATTCTGGCGTAATCTGGTTGGTTGCTAGCTTTATTGATTCTTATGCCTTATGCAAATGCAAACAGCCTAAACGCTGGGGTTTGATGATTGCTTTATTAGTCACGATTTCTTTATGGATTGGTGGCGCATATGGCATTTGGAAAGGCTACCTGATTCACGCATAAGGTTTAAACTAACGCAGTTTACGCCAAGCGCGTTTCAATCTGTGGAGGTGTCATGTTGCATCGTAGGAAAATCGCTATATGGATATGTTGTGCATTCTTTATATGCAATCTGACACCCTCTCTTAACGCTGAACCTATCAGCGTAGGTTCGCGCCCGGTTCTGCCGGAACCCGATACATCTCTCGTCCCCACCGTCAACATTGCCAAAGCTTCGCAATGGCCCGAGGGAAAATCCCCCAAAGTCATGGCGGGGTTCACCATCAATGCATTTGCCAGCCAACTCAATCATCCTCGCTGGCTTTATGTGCTCCCCAACGGTGATGTGTTGGTGGCACAAAGTAATTATCGATCCAAGAAAAAAGCCAAACTCAAAGATTGGATAGCTGCATTCTTTATGAATAAAGCCGGTGCTGGTATCGCCAGTCCTGACAAAATTGTGTTGCTGCGGGATAGCGATGGTGATGGCAAAGCAGATATCGTGAGCGACTTTCTTACGCATTTAAATGCACCGATTGGGATGGCATTGATAGGCCGTCATCTTTATGTCGCCAATACAGATGCATTGGTCAGGTTTGAATACGAAACTGGCGCACTCAGCATTGATCAGAATTTACACCCTGCCGAATTAATCACCGATTTACCGGCACAAGATCCTAATTCTCACTGGACCAAAAATATTCTCGCATCGGCAGATGGTAAAAAAATCTATGTCGCTGTGGGATCAAACAGCAATATTGCAGAACATGGCATGCAGTTGGAACAGGAAAGAGCTGCCATTCTTGAAGTGGATTTAGCGAGCAAACAAAAACGGGTATTCGCCTCTGGCTTACGCAACCCCGTCGGCTTGGCGTGGAATCCTTCAACTCAGCAGCTTTGGTGTGCCGTCAACGAGCGCGACGAGTTAGGGGATGATTTGGTGCCCGATTATATAAGCTCAGTCAATGATGGCGACTTCTTTGGCTGGCCTTGGATTTACTACGAAAAACATCGCGACCCCAGAGTGAAGACTCCCATGCCTGCGGGCTTGAATTTACGAGCACCGGATTATGCCTTGGGCGCCCATGTTGCCGCACTAGGATTGGTATTTAATGATAAAAGTAATCTACCTGCTGCCTTCAAAAATGGAGCTTTGGTGAGTCAGCATGGGTCATGGAATCGCTCGGTGCGAAGTGGTTACAAAGTAGTATTTGTACCTTTTGAACATGGCAAACCGAATGGATTACCCAGTGACTTTGTTTGGGGGTTTGTGGAACAGAATGAAGCCTATGGCAGACCGGTCGGCTTGGCGTTTGATATACATGGGAATGTGTTAATTGCAGATGATGTGGGGAATCGTGTGTGGCGAGTGAGTCCGCAAAGTTCACGAGTAGGACAGTAGAAAAATTTAGATCACCATCAGGCGAATAAAATTTTGCCTGATGGTCAAAGCGTTAAAGTTGAAACTAAACCTTGTTTAATAGTTTGTTAAATCTAGCAACTAGCCTGTGATTTACTGCTAGGACACTATTGTCAGGTCACCACTATTAAGGTCGATGCCATTGATGGATGTAATGCCCACCAACTGAATAACAACATCATTTGCACCTAAGCCAGCGGTACCATCAGAAATAAACATATAGAAGTTGCCTGCGTTGTTTACCCTGAAGAATGCGAACTCGCCTGGACTGTTAGTGGCTGCTGTAAAGCTTGTTGCAATGTCTGCCAAAGCATCTGCAAGCTTTGTACCTGAACCTGCTGCAAAACTAGCTACGCCAGTGCTTGAATTGATTGATGCTTGAGTGGCGGTGGCGGTTGCGTTAGAGCCACCAACACTTAATGTTGATGCGTAGTCTATCAAGTCCCCTGTGCCAAGTGCCCCTTTTGTATAGTCTTGAATGATGTCAAATGTTTTATCCTTTTGCCCAGTGTCCCCAGCAATAAAAACAAATGTATCGCTTCCAAGACCACCAGTTAAGCTATCAGCACCAACTCCACCAA
>RFPI01000085.1 GCA_009926205.1 Methylophilaceae bacterium | reverse complement strand
AAGTCTTACGCCCAATGAAATCCATGATTCTGCATGATCTGTTGTACTGCCAAAGGTAGTATCCAGCTGAAAACGCTGGTCAATTAGCCAATAGCGCAGCCCCACTTGATAGCTTGGCACTGATGTTCGTTGGCCATAAATTTCACCCATCATCCACAAATCAGCTTTTAACTGATACTCAGCTCCCAAACCCCAAGTGGTTCTGTATTGATTATTTTGGTCAGCCCGCAGCAAGCCAAGGTTGGTATGCAAAATCAAATGATCAGAATAATAAGGGTGACTGGAAATAAGGGCTGCATAAACATCATCTCCTGACTGCGCTTGTTTGTCCAAGCGATAGTGCACATTGCCAAGTGACAAAGCATAGCCTGAATGGCCTTGTTGCATGGCTTTGAGCAGATGTTTGATTTGGAAAACGTTATTCTGGTCCTGTTGGTCACCATCTCTTAATTTGGCGCCCCCAAGGGTCACTTCAGTATTCTCAGTAAAATTGCAGGCAGGAAGCGCCCAAAACTCTTGTCGATTTTCGGTGGCTTTTAGCCAACTCTCTAGTTGACAGCTTTTTGCATCAACCACGCGAGCATCGTCAATCACCATAGGTCTAGCAGCCTGAGCCGATGAGCTTATCAATAATAGTAGGCCCAATAGTAGGCAGCGACTCAATAAAAGCATTGTTGATATATTTGCAGTAAGTGAACGAACGAGCTTGAAGCTTAAGCTATCTTTATGAAAATTTAGTGAAATCGAATTCACCAATCCTTCACATATTACACATAAAATAACATCATGAAAGATTGCATCTCATTTAAACAAGCCCTCTATTACTGGCTCAAACTAGGCTTTATCAGCTTTGGGGGTCCCGCTGGGCAAATTGCCATCATGCATCAAGACTTGGTGGAAAAAAGAAAGTGGATAAGCGAGCAACAATTTATCCATGCACTCAATTTTTGCATGTTGCTGCCCGGACCCGAGGCACAACAATTAGCGATTTATATCGGCTGGCTGATGCATGGCAAATGGGGCGGCATCGTCGCAGGCACCCTGTTTATACTACCTGCGCTATTACTGATGCTGGGACTAGGCTACGGCTATATGATGTATGGCACGCTACCAATCGTCCAATCCATATTATGGGGGATTAAGCCTGCTGTGCTGGCATTGGTGTTGTTTGCTGCCTATCGCATTGCCAACAAGACCCTGCATCATCCTTTATTGAAAGGGATTGCCCTATTCGCGCTGATTGCAGTGTGGCAAGTGCATCTCAGCTTCCCAATAGTCATCCTGTTGGCCGGCTTCGCTGGCTGGCTATTGCGTCACCAACTGCATCAAGCGGTAGATCTCAGCGCGCTGGATATTCGCCATGTGCAAACTAATATTCAATCCTCGTTTATCAAGACGACTTTGCTCAGTAGTAATTTTTATTAGCGTCATAAGCACTTTGATATGGGCATTCGGTGCACAACATATGCTGACGCAAAGCGCATGGTTCTACACTAAAAGCGCTCTGCTGACCTTAGGCGGCGCATATGCGGTACTGCCCTATATCGCCCATGCCTTGGTGGAGCAATTCCAATGGATTAGCCCAGCACAAATGATGGATGGCTTGGCTTTAGGAGAAACCACGCCAGGCCCATTGATTATGGTGATTAGCTTTGTCAGTTTTGTCGCGGGGTGGAATCAGGCTTTGTTTGGCTCACATGACTTACTTTTGTCTGGCGTGATAGCGAGCCTAGTCGCCACCTTTTTTACCTTTTTACCAAGCTATGTGATGGTGTTATTAGGTGCCCCACTGATACAAGCCAGTGGCCAACAGCTACACCTCAAAGCGCCTCTATCAGCGATCAGTGCCGCCGTGGTCGGCGTCATCATGCACTTGGCCATTTATTTTGGTCATCATGTACTCTGGATTGCGCAAGGCTTCGATCTGTATGCCTTGCTATTAGCCTTGTTGGCGTTTTACTGGTTACAAAAACAACAGGCCAGTCCACTGCTCGTGATACTGGCCTGTGCTGGGATCGGAATGGTAAAAAGCTTGTTCTAGCTCTCGCGACGCATATGCGGAAATAAAATCACATCACGGATGCTGGGGCTGTCGGTCAACAACATCACCAAACGATCTATGCCTATACCGCATCCACCTGTCGGTGGCATACCGTATTCCAAGGCGCGAATAAAGTCAGCGTCGTAATACATGGCTTCATCATCGCCAGCTTCTTTGGCGGCGACTTGTGCCTTAAAGCGTTCCGCTTGATCCTCGGCATCATTCAACTCAGAGAATCCATTCGCCATCTCACGTCCTGTAATAAACAGCTCAAAACGCTCGGTGATTTCTGGCACGCTATCAGAAGCGCGCGCCAATGGAGACACCTCCACAGGATAATCAATAAT
>RFPI01000084.1 GCA_009926205.1 Methylophilaceae bacterium | reverse complement strand
TTCACAAGTTCGTTAACTGGGCTACAGACGTTGATCTGAAGACTGGTGTACCTAACAAGTTAGCTTCTGCTTCTACACACCAAGACTACAACGCTAAAGGCGTATGTCCTGCTGCTTTGGGTACTAAAGACCAACAGCCAGCTGCATACAGCCCACGTACAGGCTTGATGTACATTCCATTGAACCACGTATGTATGACATACGAGCCAGTTGAATCCAAATACGTTGCTGGTCAACCATGGGTTGGTGCTACATTGACCATGTTTGCTGGTCCAGACGGCGTAATGGGTGGTTTCACTGCTTGGGACCCAATGAAGGGTACTAACGTTTGGTACAACAAAGAGAAGTTCTCTGCATGGGGTGGTGTATTGACTACGGCTACTGATTTGGTGTTCTACGGTACTTTGGATCGTTGGTTCAAGGCTGTTGATGCTAAGTCTGGTAAAGAACTATGGAAATTCCAAGTTGGTTCCGGTGTGATTGGTAATGCATTCTCATACGGCCACAAGGGTAAACAATACGTTGGCGTACTGTCCGGTATCGGCGGTTGGGCTGGCGTAGCGATGAACCTTGGCTTGACTAACCCAACAGACGCTTTAGGTGCTGCTGGTGGTTACGCTGAATTGACTAAGTACAACGCTGCTCCTGGCGGCGGTGCACTGAACGTGTTCAGCCTGTAATTCAATCGTAAGATTGTTTTAACAGAACTAACCATAAGTTAGTGTGTCACATAAACACCCCGCTTCGGCGGGGTGTTTTTTTTAACCTAAATCTTGATTATTGATAGAGATAGGTGAAAATGGCAGACTTAAATATTGTTCAATGAATTGAATATAAAAATTTATGGAGATAAGGAAAATAAACATGATGAAAAAAATGCTCATCGCAATGGCACTATTAAATGCCTCTTTAAGCAATGTATACGCTGAAGACGTAGATATACCGTCAATTAATCCAGATGAGGGTCGTCTTGGTGAAGTTCGTCGTGTAGAAGATCCAACAGAATTTAAGGTATGTGCAGACCCTGATAATCTGCCATATTCAAATCTAAAGTTAGAAGGTTTTGAGGATGCAATTGCAAAACTGATTGCAGACGAACTAGGTAAAAAACTGAGTTTCCAGTATGCCTATTACCGTCAAGGATTCTTGCGTAATACCTTGAACGCGAACCGTTGTGACGTAGTTATGAGTACCACAGCAGACAACGACACGATGCTTACTTCTAAGCCATACTATCGTTCAACCCACGTGTTTGTATATCGTAAAGATAGCGGCTATGACATCAAAAACTGGGATTCCCCAGACTTGAAAAAAGGCATTATCGGTATTGTTGGACAGAGTCCAGAATCCAGACCATTGTCGGATCACAATCTAATGGGTAATGCTAGACCGTATCGTATTCAACGCGATTTGAATTTCCCACCAAGTCAAATGGTGGATGATTTGGTCAAAGGTGAAATCGATGTGGCGGTTATGTGGGGTCCAATTGGTGGTTTCTTCGCTAAGAAAGCCAGTATTCCATTAGTCGTGGTACCTATCCCAGAATATGAGAAGGTCAATATCAAGGGTAAAACGGAGTGGAACATCTCTATCGGTGTGCGTAAGAAAGACAAAGAGCGCATTGCAGAGATTAATAAAGTCATCGAAAAAAGACGTAAAGATATCGAAAAAATTCTCGATGATTATGGCATTCCACATTTGCCAGTTGTCGAAGGTGACAGCATAGAGAAAAAGGCTAAAGAGCAAGGTGGCGAGAAGTTAGATAAACCTATTTAATACACAAAAAATTTAGGTTTTTAACAGCTTAAGTAAAGCAATTTATGCCTGTTTCGTTATAGAATATATGTTCGAGATTTTTATCGAATTTAGAGTGGTAAATACTTAGAGTTAGGAGATAACATGTTAGGCAACAAAGTAGCAAAAATCGCCTTGGCAATGGCTCTAGTGTCATTGTTAGGTTTGGCTTCTCAAGCAAATGCTGAATGTAAGCTGGTATCCACTAAAGATGGCAGTCCTTTGCCAATCAAGGTAGTTGATACAGATACACCAGAAGCTAAAGAATTCTTAGAAACTTGCAAAAACCCTTACACAAAGCGTTATGTCGCTGATGCTGAGGCAGCTAAAGCAGGTAAAAAGAAATTCGGTTTCTGGTCATGTACTCAATGTCACGGTGGTAATGCAGGTGGTCAAACAGGCCCAAGTATTACTGATGCGACTTGGCAATATTCCAAGCACATTACTGACAAAGGTATGTTCGAAACTATCGCTGGTGGTTCTAACGGCGGTATGCCAACATGGCACGCACAAGCAGCTGGCAACCCAGAATTGCTATCAACAGATGAAATCTTGAAGATGATCGGTTGGTTGCGTTCTATGTACGCTGGTGGCGGCGACAAGCCTTGGTTAAACGATTAATCTAATCGTGTTAGTTAAAAAAGGCTGCCTAGGCAGCCT
>RFPI01000083.1 GCA_009926205.1 Methylophilaceae bacterium | reverse complement strand
GCCGCTGCGATGCCTATCACTTTTTTATGTTGATAGTCTGGCATTAGGTTGAAATTCAGGTATTGGTAGATATTGGCTTGGTTAGGGCTGATGGTATCGCCCACAATGGCCAAGTATTCATCCAGATTCGGAATACGACCTAACTTAGCACACACCGCAGCGAGTTCAGCAGAGCCTAAATAGACTCTTGCGTCCTTGCCCATACGGTTATCAAAGTTACGGGTACTGGTGGAGAACACCGTCGCACGGTCAGCGACTCGTGCTTGATTGCCCATACACAGCGAACAGCCCGGCACTTCGGTACGTGCCCCTGCCACACCAAACACGCTGTATACCCCCTCTTCACGCAATTGTGCTTCGTCCATACGGGTCGGTGGGGCTACCCATAAACGCGTTGGCAAAGCCCCTTGGCCTTCTAATACTTTAGCGGCGGCTCGGTAATGGCCAATATTGGTCATACAACTACCAATAAATACTTCGTCTATCTTATCCCCCACCACTTGTGACAATGGCTTGATATCGTCTGGGTCATTCGGACAAGCGACTAAAGGCTCTTTGATTTGATTCAGGTCGATTTCCAAGGTGTAGGCGTATTCCGCATCAGCATCGGGGGCTAATAAGTGCGGTTGCGCTAACCAATCCTGCATGGCTTGAATACGGCGCTGTAGACTGCGTGCATCTTGATAGCCGTTGTCTATCATGTTCTGTAATAACACGATATTCGATTGCAAGAACTCAATCACTGGCGCTTGGTTTAAGCGTACCGTACAGCCATTGGCTGAACGCTCAGCCGAGGCATCGGCAAACTCAAAGGCTTGCTCGACCTTGAGATCAGGTAAGCCTTCGATTTCTAATACGCGGCCATTAAAGATGTTCTTCTTGCCTTGTTTGTCTGTGCTTAATACCCCCGCTTGAATCGCCGCATAGGGAATCGCATTCACCAAGTCACGCAAGGTAATGCCGGCTTGCATTTCGCCTTTAAAGCGCACTAACACCGATTCTGGCATATCCAAAGGCATCACGCCCATGGCAGCGGCAAAGGCGACTAAGCCAGAACCTGCAGGGAAGGAAATCCCTATCGGGAAACGGGTATGTGAGTCACCGCCAGTGCCCACTGTATCGGGCAAGATCATGCGGTTTAACCAAGAGTGAATCACACCATCACCGGGACGTAGTGATACCCCGCCACGGCTAGACATAAATTCTGGCAGGCTATGCTGTAGTTTGATATCTACTGGTTTGGGGTAGGCCGCGGTATGGCAGAAGCTTTGCATGACCAAGTCAGCACTAAAGCCCAAGCAAGCTAATTCCTTGAGTTCATCACGGGTCATCCCACCGGTGGTGTCTTGCGAGCCTACTGTGGTGGCTTTAGGCTCACAGTAAGTCCCCGGACGCACACCCACGCCTTCGGGTAAGCCGCAAGCACGCCCCACCATCTTCTGTGCCAAGGTATAGCCCTTGCCAGTGTCTTTAGGTTGGATAGGTTGAACAAATAATGTACTCGGGCTCAGTCCTAATGCGGCACGCGCTTTGTTGGTGAGTCCACGACCAATAATCAGCGGAATACGACCGCCAGCACGCACTTCATCCCCCAAGGTGGTGGGTTGTAGCTCAAAGCGGCTAATCACTTGTCCTTGTGCATTAGAGACCGTACCTTCGTCTAATCTTAGGGTAATCACATCACCGGTGTGCATCGCACTGACATCACACTGGATAGGCAAAGCGCCTGAGTCTTCTGCGGTATTGAAGAAGATAGGGGCAATCTTGCCCCCTAGAATCACACCGCCTGTGCGTTTGTTAGGAATGGCAGGAATATCCTCACCCATATGCCATTGCACGGAGTTAATCGCTGATTTACGTGAAGAACCGGTCCCCACCACATCCCCCACATAAGCCAAGGGAATGCCTTGTTGTTTGAGTGCAGCAATCTTATCCAAGGCATCTGGCATACGATTGACCAGCATGGCTTTAGCATGCAGCGGAATATCTGGGCGTGACCAAGCTTCTTGTGCGGGGGATAAGTCATCGGTATTGGTTTCCCCATCGACTTTAAATACCACCAACTGCATGGCTTGCGGCAAGCTTGGGCGTTGGGTAAACCACAGACCATCAGCCCACGCTTGCATCACTGTTTGCGCATGCGGGTTCCCTTGTTTGGCCAGAGCATCGACATCATGAAACGCATCGAAGACCAAAATGGTATGCGCCAAGGTTTGTGCAGCCAATGCTGCAATCGCCTCTGGGCCGCTTAATAATTCCACCAAGGCTTGCACGTTATAACCACCCAACATGGTGCCTAGTAGCTCAACGGCGAGGGCTGCATCCACCAAAGGTGACTTGGCTTGGCCTTTGGCAATATCGGCTAGAAATGCCGCTTTAACATAGGCTGCTTGGTCTACGCCTGCGGGGATACGATCACGCAACAGGTGTAATAATTCTGCGCTGTCTGCATCGCTAGGCGGGGACTTGAGCAGCTCAACGAGGGCTGCGCTTTGCTCCGCATTCAGCGGTAAAGGCGGCAAGCCCTGCGCTGCGCGCTCGGTGATGTGGGTGTGGTAT
>RFPI01000082.1 GCA_009926205.1 Methylophilaceae bacterium | reverse complement strand
CAGCGCATAATTTAGAGTCGCATTTACTTGTGTATATGCATTGGTTTCTAACTCATTCGGTGCGGTACGGTTTTGTTTAAAACCATGTAATACATCAAATCGTAAACCTAGCCTATTAAATGCATAGTCCACACCAAACCCCAACCGAGCAGGAGAAATTCTTGGTAAGGCTTGGTCTGTGTCTGTATTGGTTGCACGAACGTAATCACCTCTAAGCAGCAAATCTAAGCGTCCAAATCTGTCGCTTAAACGAAAACGTCCATCAGCCTCCAGTCCGTATAGTTTTGCTCGAACACCACTAAATCTTGCTAAGGGTACGTCTTCGTGGTCATGCTCATCGCCATGCTCACTTTCATAAATCTCCCCCGTCCTTTGCAAGGCGATGAAATTACTAAAATGATTGTAGTAGGCGCCCACATTAAAATTATCGTGCTGCTCTCGCCATTTGAATTGCAAATCAATTCCATTGGACTTTTCTTTGTTTAGCTGACTATCACCAATCTCAAATAATCCCGTGGCATGATGTTCACCATTGATATAAAGCTCGTTAGCTGTTGGTGCTCTCTCATTATGAGTGAGGTTAGTTGCAACGCTCCATTGAGCGTCAAGAGGTACAACCGATCCCAGTGAGAAATTTTTCGTTCTAAAGTCACGCGTTGTTGCATCACCAAAGTACTCACCACCGCCTCTTGAGCTTACTTGTGTTTTATCTAAGCGCGCACCAAAACTTAATTTAAATCCTGCCAGAGGTAGCTCTTCATAAATATATACGCCTTGTCGATTGGTTTGTGTTGACGGAAGAAGAGCTTCCTCGTTCACCACAGGGGAATTTAAAAAGCTATTTTCGAATTGAAGTCCTACTACACCGTTCAGATTAGCAATCGGAGCATGTCCAAGCTCGAAAGTGCCCTCTAAACCTCGATTAGTAAACTTACTCTCGGGGGTGCCGTTTTCGGTTTCAACATGCTTATAATCATTAAAGCCTAAACGAGTTTTTATTCTTGTAATAGCTCCTGTGAGCTCTTTAAACTCTGAGGCAAGCTCGATACGTTGCTGTAAGGCATCAATTCTGCCGCCTTGGTGAACTATGGTTCCATAATTATTTGCTGCAGAGGATAGCGATATACCTGCATAACCCTTATCAAAATTTAGCGCGAAACCGAGTGCCCCACCATTTGCCTCAGCATCACTATCAGCAAGTCGACCGCGGTTCACGCGAGGTTCACCAGAAGCGCGCGTAGCTGCATATCCGGGTATGCGTAAATCTTGAGTTTTTCTGGCATATACATCCGCATGGATGGTAAACAAACCGTTACCGGCATCCATAACGGCGACACCACCTTTTTCTAGATTTGCACCACCATAACGAATTTCTGACCTTCCTGTAACGCCATTAAGAGCTTCTTTTGGAATACGATGGTCAATCATATTGACTACCCCACCAATAGAGCCCGCACCATATAAAACGGTTGCTGGACCTCTAATCACTTCAATTTGTTCAGCGATAAAAGGGTCAGCTGCTACAGCATGGTCGGGACTGAAAGCAGAGGCATCCATCATACCAATACCATTTTGCAAAACTCTAATACGATCGCCATCGAGTCCACGAATCACAGGCCTAGAGGCGTTTGGCCCAAAGTCACTAGCGCTGACACCTGGCAGATCGCGCAAGGTGTCGCCTAGCGTCATCTCACGTTTATTGGCCAATTCTTTTCCATTTAAGACATAAACTGGCGTGACTAATTGGTCCGAGCCAACTCCTAAAGGATTTCCTGTCACTGGTATTGGAGGCGCTATATTTTCAGCATAGCTATTGCCATGGAACATGGCTAAAAACAGCCAATAAGCAATGGGTTTAACGATTATCCGAGTCGTATCAAAAGAAAAATATTTCATGACTATGTCCTAGAAATAAATAATAAATGCACTCTGGAAGAGTGCGCTAAAAATTATTTAAAGGACGACAGGGGGTGCGCGTGCAGAGAAGTGTTGAGTGAGTAAATCAGTACAACGAGAAACAAGCAATGTCTCGTTGATGAATGATTGGAAAAATAAATCAATATTCCAAGGCTTGATTTCTAAGCCGCCATCAATGCCTATGGATTGGGCGCATTGAGGACAGAAATGTTGATGTGGCGCTTGATGTTTATCTTGTTGTTGTGTCTGGCTATCGAGATGGGAAATCTCGTGCGCAAGCAGTTGCTGTTGCGCTAGCAACAGTAACAGAGGTAAAACAACAATAAGAGCAAGGCGTTTCAACATAGGGTTGCGATTTTATTCATCTGCAATACAACTTGCAATATATTTCAGCTCTTCTTGAGGATCAGTGAACTCTTCATATGCATGTCTGCTTCGTGCATACCAGTAGCGACTGTTGAAGGCATCACCTTCAATTTTATGAAGCACAGCATGTATCCAGCAGGCTATTGGGTCGCTTAGATCTTGAACAATCTCATGTGCAGCATCCCATTCATCTTTCAATGCGAGGTCAACTGCTTTTGTCATTTGAGCTGCGTTTGAATCCATTCAATATCCCTGTGATCCATTCAATGAATGATTCTATTATCAACAAAACTTATGCCAAAAAAAGCCACTGCTGTGCAGTGGCTTT
>RFPI01000081.1 GCA_009926205.1 Methylophilaceae bacterium | reverse complement strand
GGCTAGCAAGTTTTAGCAATTGCTCTCCATCAATCCAACCTTGACGAAAAGCGATTTCTTCAGGGCAGCTAATTTTTAAACCCTGTCTACTCTCGATAGTGGAAATGAACTTTCCAGCTTCCATCAAGGCGTCATGCGTTCCGGTATCTAACCAGGCATAACCCCGACCCATGACTTCTATGGTTAGTTGATTCTGTTTTAAATAGCTCTGATTGATATCCGTTATTTCCAGCTCTCCGCGTGCAGATGGCTTTAATGATTTGGCTATCTCGACAACCTGCGCATCATAAAAATAGAGTCCAGTGACTGCATAATTAGACTTGGGATGAAGTGGCTTTTCTTCGATTGAAATAACCCGATTATCTGCATCAAATTCAGCCACACCATAGCGCTCAGGATCCTGAACATGATAAGCAAACACAGTTGCCCCAGTAGTGCGCTGGGAAGCATGATTGAGCAATAAATTAAAATCATGCCCATAGAATATATTGTCACCCAATATCAAAGCAGAGGGCGATTGGTTTAAGAAGGATTCCCCAATAATAAAAGCTTGTGCTAAGCCATCAGGATTGGGCTGAATAGCATACTCCAAGGACATTCCCCATTGCGATCCATCCCCTAACATTTGCTGGAATCTAGGTGTGTCTTGAGGAGTTGAAATAATTAGAATTTCTCGCATACCCGCCAGCATCAATGTACTGAGCGGATAGTAAATCATCGGCTTATCATAGACCGGCAACAATTGCTTAGAGATGGCCAAGGTAGCTGGATACAGCCTAGTCCCTGACCCTCCTGCAAGAATGATGCCTTTACGATTTTGCACTCAATGCTCCTAATTTATTCAGTTCTGCTACAACACTTTTCACTTCTGCTTGCCATGTAGGAAGTGACAACCCGAACGTCTCAATAATTTTTTTGGTACTTAGTCTAGAGTTAATGGGTCGTGCCGCTGGCAATGGATATTCACTGGTCTTGATAGGCTTAATATTTGCTGCTTTCAATTTGCTAGGCATTCCCAATTTATCAGCCGTCTCTACTACCAATTTTGCATACTCATACCAACTGGTGTCACCCTTGCATACTAAATGATACGTGCCAAATTTACGATAAGAGCCGGGCTCTGCTAGCTGCTTGATAATTTCTGCTACAGCATCGGCTAAAACTCTTGCTGAAGTGGGTGATCCAATTTGATCTGACACAACACTCATACGCTCTCTCTCTTGAGCCAGCTTCAACATTGTTTTAAGAAAGTTTTCGCCATGAGCACCAAAAACCCAACTAGTTCTCAGAATAATATGCTTAGCGACCATTTTTCTTACTGCGTCTTCGCCCAACCATTTAGTCTTACCATAAACAGAGCTTGGCGTTGCCTCATCATCTTCTTGATAAGGCTTTTCTTTCTTTCCATCAAATACATAATCCGTTGAGAAATGCACCATCGGTATATTTTCTCTTGAGGCATAGCGCGCCAAAATCTTAGGGGCTTGTGCATTGATAGCATGTGCCGTAGTGGGTTCGCTTTCAGCCAAATCAACAGCGGTATAGGCCGCAGGATTTACAATAATATCGGGTTTAATTTTTTGTAACATCAGCTCAATTGCAGCTGACTGCCTAAAGTCACACTCTTTGACATCGACTCCAACTACATCACCAAGCGGTTTTAAACTGCGCATTAATTCATGTCCAACCTGTCCATTTTTGCCTGTGACTAATATCTTCATACTCCACTTTCGTTTTGGTAATGCTGTTTAATCCAATCTCGGTAACTGCCACTCGTGACATGTTCAATCCAGTCAGGATGAGCTAGGTACCAGCGTATTGTTTTCTCGAGTCCTGATGCAAAGGTTTCTTTAGGTAACCAAGCTAAATCATGCCTAATTTTACTCGCATCGATAGCGTAACGCTTGTCATGACCCGGCCTGTCTGCCACAAAACTAATTTGTGTTTGATAAGAGCGACCATCTGCTCTAGGTTGCAGTTCATCTAATATAGAACAAATCATCTTAACCACTTCAATATTAGCTTGTTCATTGCAACCACCAATATTGTAAGTTTCTCCCACTTTGCCTTGTGCCAAGACGGTTCTAATTGCTGAGCAGTGATCTTTCACATATAGCCAATCTCTGATTTGTTGGCCATCTCCATAGATAGGCAAAGGCTTGCCCGCTAGCGCATTAATAATCATCAATGGAATTAGCTTTTCAGGGAAATGGAATGGACCATAATTGTTCGAGCAATTGGTTGTTAGTACAGGTAATTGATAAGTGTGATGCCAGGCTCTCACCAAATGATCTGATGAGGCTTTTGTAGCGGCATATGGGCTATTCGGCTGATACATATGCTGTTCAGTGAATGCTGGCTCATGCGCTTGTAAAGATCCATAAACCTCATCTGTAGAAACATGTAAAAAACGGAATTGCAAACGCTTAGCATCATCTAAACTTTGCCAATATTCTCTTACTGACTCCAATAAGTTGAATGTGCCTAGGACATTGGTTTGAATAAAATCTGCAGGACCATGGATAGATCGATCGACATGACTTTCAGCGGCAAAATTGATGACTGCTCTTGGTTGATATTGCTCAAGTAGTTGAGAGACTAGATTGCGGTCGGCGATATCACCTTGGACAAATATATGATGTGGATGATTTTTAAGCGATGCTAAATTTTCTAAGTTACCGGCGTAAGTCAGCTTGTCTAAATTGATTAAAGCCTCATCTGACTGGGCAATCCAATCAAGTACAAAGTTTGATCCAATAAACCCTGCTCCACCTGTGACCAGTATCATATTTAGCTATTTAACGCCTATTGATGAAGTGTTTTTGAGTATGTTTGCCAACGCCAAGTATCAGCACACATTTGCTGGATATT
>RFPI01000009.1 GCA_009926205.1 Methylophilaceae bacterium | reverse complement strand
ATGGATTACCTGCGCAAAGTATGTGAGCGCTATATTGAGTTGAATCCTATGCTGAAACTGTTGAACCAAATTGAGGGGAAACAGGCGCAAGTAGGGTACACATTCTAATGATGGTGTCTATGCGCGCGATGATATTGGCAGCGGGCAGAGGCGAGCGTATGCGCCCGTTGACAGATCATATGCCCAAGCCACTTTTGCCCGTCGCTGATAAGCCGCTGATTGTCTGGCATATCGAAGCATTAGCGAGGGCTGGATTTGAGGATATCGTCATTAATCATGCTTACTTGGGTGAGCAAATTGAGCAAGCTTTGGGTGATGGTAGTCGCTGGGGGGTCAAGCTGCATTACAGCCCTGAAGGGCAAGCGCTAGAGACCGCAGGGGGTATTGCTTATGCCTTGCATTTGTTAGGCAATGCTCCATTTTTGGTGGTCAATGGCGATGTATTTTGTCATATGGATTTTGCCCAGATGCGCCTGAATGTGCCAGATTTAGCGCATTTAGTGATGGTGCCAAATCCAGCGCAACACCCGCAAGGTGATTTTGGTTTAAAGGCACAGCGGGTGTCTGAGCAAGAGGGCGAGCGCTTAACTTTTTCAGGGGTGGGTGTCTATCACCCAGACCTTTTTAAATCGATCGTGCGCGGGGAAAGCGCTAAATTGGCACCTTTATTAAGGCTGGCGATGCAACAAGGTTTGGTCAGTGGTGAGAAATTTACCGGGACTTGGCATGATATCGGTACGCCGCAGCGTCTTCAGGAAATCAATACGCTATTGGACACGCAAGTGATTAAAAATCCAGACTAGCTGAGAACTTAATCATGAGGCTTATGACAAAACAAGATGGCTTAGCCAAATCAATTAATTCGCTTTATCTAGAGCAGTTGGCTCAATTAAATCCATTAGAAAGCTCAGTAAGGATTGCAGCATGATGACAAACATTTCTATTCAAGCTTTTAAACAGACGAGGTTGCGCCTGCTCCAACAATTGTCACCAGGCATTGCGATTATTCCTACCGCACCTGAAGTTGTGCGCAATCGAGATAGCCACTATCCATATCGCTTTGATAGCTATTTCTATTATCTAACTGGGTTTACCGAGCCTGAATCAGTATTAGTGTTGATTGCAGGAAAGCAGCCTAAATCCATTTTGTTTTGTCGTGAAAAGAATCTTGAAAAAGAAATTTGGGATGGCTTTCGCTATGGCCCTGAGGCCGCTTTAACAAGCTTTGAGATGGACGAAACTTACAGTATTCACGAGCTAGATCGATTATTGCCCGAGTTGATGGCAAATCAGCAAAACTTGTACTACAGCTGGGGTGCGTATCCTCAATGGGATGAAAAGCTGACCGGCATGATTAATCACCTGCGAAGCCAGAGCCGATTAGGCATGCATGCGCCTGCGCAGACGCAAGATATCTATCAAATTCTGGATGAAATGCGATTGATAAAGTCTGCGGACGAGCAAGCGGTTATGCGTCGTTCAGCAAGTATTGCGGCGATGGCACATCAACGTGCGATGAATTTCACGCGTCCTGGTTTATTTGAATACGAAGTCGAGGCGGAATTTCTGCACGAGTTTCGTCGCCATGGAGCCCAGTCGCCTGCTTACGGCAGTATTGTCGCGGGGGGCGCGAATGCTTGTACATTGCACTACCATGCTAACAATTGCGAGCTGAAGTCAGGCGATTTATTGCTGATTGATGCTGGTTGCGAACTGGATGGATATGCCTCAGACATCACCCGTACTTTCCCTGTCAATGGAAAATTTAGCCCAGCACAAAAGGCTGTCTATGAACTAGTTTTGGCATCACAGTATGCTGCTATTGATAGTGTGCGGGTGGGGCAACATTGGAATGCGCCCCATGAGGCTGCCTTGCAGATATTGGTGCAAGGCTTTAAAGATTTTGGTTGGTGTCATGGCTCAGTAGAATCGATTATTGAGAGCGGTAGTTATCGCCAGTTTTACATGCATAGAACCGGTCATTGGTTGGGACTAGACGTGCATGATGCAGGCGAATACAAAACTGCTGCAGGTGATTGGCGTAATCTGGAAGCGGGCATGGTCACCACAGTGGAGCCTGGCTGTTATATCCGCCCAGCCGATAATGTCGCTGAAGAGTTTTGGAATATTGGCGTGCGTATTGAAGATGACGTTTTGGTGCAGCAAAATGGGCCAGAAGTACTCTCCGCTGCGGCTCCAAAGAGTGTGCAACAAATTGAGGATTTAATGCGTAATGACTAGTCCGATTGTGATTGCTGGGGGCGGCCCAGTCGGGATGTGTCTGGCTTTGCGCCTATTCCAGTCCGGTCGCGATTGCGTGGTACTAGAGGCCAAAGCCCAAGGGGCTTACTATCAAGACCATCGTGCGCTAGCCTTGTCGCAGGCTAGCAAACTCATGCTAGAGAACTTGGATGTTTGGTCACGCATACCAGCCGTTACTCCGATTAACAGTATTCATGTGTCGCAAAAAGGGAGTTTTGGGCGCAGTGTTTTGCGTGCCAGTGATTACGATATGGCAGCATTAGGATATGTATTGTCCTATGGACATTTGATGCAGGCTATCGATCAAGTATTGTCAGAGTATGCGGACAAATCTCAAGCTGCCAAAATAACCATCCATTACGACACGGAAGTGCAGCAAATCATCCCCAACAATCGCAATACTGAGTTGCATATCCAACAAGGGGGGCAAGCCCAGACCTTGACCACTGCCTTGGCTGTGTTGGCGGATGGGGGTAGGTCGCTAAAAGACATCCCCGGTATTGAGCGGATTAACAAAGAATATGGTCATCATGCTTTGGTGTGCAAAGTAGCCGCAGAGTTAGCTCACGATGGTATTGCTTATGAACGCTTTACGCCTATGGGTCCTGTGGCTTTGTTGCCCAATGGAGAGCGTGAATTTTCGCTTGTTTGGACCGGCGAGACTGCTGGGATAGAACCTTTGTTAGAGCTATCTGATGACGTTTTTCTTGCCCAGTTACACCAGCATTTTGGTGACCGAGTGGGGCGTTTTACCCAAGTGCAAAAGCGTATATGTTTTCCTCTCAAACTCTCTTATCTGTCACCTGTCACTGCGCCACATTTGGTAGTGATAGGCAATGCCGCGCAGACTATGCATCCGGTGGCAGGTCAGGGCTTTAATGTCGGCTTGCGTGACGCTTGGGAGCTTGCAGAATTGATTATGCAAACCGATGAGGTCAATTTGGGTGCAGCGAGCTTCCTGCAAACCTATCAGGCGAGTCGCCAGCAAGATACCCAACGCGGTCTTAAATTTACTGATTTTTTAGTGCGATTTTTCTCCAATGATATTGCCGGCTTAGGCGGTATACGCAGTCTAGGCTTGGGATTGTTTGATGCTTTGACACCCGCCAAAGCCCATCTAATCAGGAAAATGAGTTTTGGGAGTAAGGGCTAATGCCTCAACAGGAATATGACCTCATCATCCTTGGCGCCGGCATAGTCGGACTCACGGCTGCTTTGGCGCTTGAGCAACATGGCTATCGTGTGGCCGTTATGGATCAGCAGAATGAACCTGAGCTACTTCCTATAACGGCGCCATTGGATAGTCGCATCTATGCGCTGACCCCAGGCAATATTGCCCTGTTAGAACAATTGCAAGTATGGCAAAACATGGATCAGGCGCGTTTATGCGCTGTGCAAAAAATGCAAGTTTGGGCCAATGCGCATCTATCCCCATTAAGCTTTGATGCCTTTGAGGCGGGGTTGAATGATTTAGGCGCAATAGTAGAAAGTCAGCAACTGGTTCAGGCTCTGTTGGCGCGGGCGAAGCAGCGTAACCTGGCGATATTTTTCGCTACACAACCCCATGCGCTAGAGATAGATACTGAATTCGCCCATTTAATGACCTCGGCCGGAGAATTTGCTGCAAAGCTAGTATTAGGTGCCGATGGAGGGCAGTCATGGTTGCGACAACAGGCGGATATTCCGGTACAGCGTCAGGATTATGCGCATAAGGGGGTAGTGGCCAATTTTGCTTGTGAAAACCCCCATCAAAATATTGCACGACAGTGGTTTTTGGAGGGTGATATTTTGGCTTGGTTGCCATTACCCAATCAGCAAATTTCTATGGTTTGGTCTACCCAAGATGCCGATCAACTATTGCAGTTAAGTCCGGCAGAGTTGGCGCAAAAAGTGGCACAAGCAGGAGCCCATTGCTTGGGTGAATTGCAATGTATTACGCCTGCGAAAGCATTCCCCTTGGCCAATCAAGCGGCACAACAAATGGTCCAGTCTAGATTGGCGCTGATTGGTGATGCTGCGCACTTGGTGCATCCCATGGCAGGTCAGGGAGTCAATTTAGGCCTGCGAGATGTGGCAGAGCTGGCGCAATTATTTGCCAGCAAGCCTAGAGATATCGGAGATTTTCTTTTACTTCGACAATTCGAGCGCTCGCGGCAACTTGACATTAAGAGTATGCAGTTGCTGACCGGCGGGTTGTATCGCCTATTCCAGCCTCAGCCGACATGGATACAGCGTATACGTGAGTGGGGGATGAGGCTGCCTAATCAGCTGCCTTGGCTCAAACAACTACTGATTAAACAAGCCACCCGATAAATAGGGTGTTAGATAACTTTTACACTGAACAGCGAAGGAAAAAAATGAAATTCCCCCATCATATGTGCGCCAGAATCTTACTGATTGCTAGCTTTTTAATAGCGACGAGTGCGTCTGCCAACGAAGCCGCATTGAAGAAAATGATAGAAGCTGCCTATCCAAAGTTTACCGTGGATAGTATTAGCAAAACTCCATACGCTGGCCTATATGAGGTGTATATCGGTGGACAATTAATTTATACCGATGAGAAATTTAGCTTCTTGATTGTGGATGGTCGCGTCGTGGACCCTAAAAGCAAAAAAGACATGACCTCAGAGCGACTGAATGAATTAAATAAAATCGACTTTGCCAGTTTGCCCTTAGATTTAGCCGTCAAGGTAGTGAAGGGGAATGGTAGCCGCAAGATGGCAGTATTTTCTGATCCTGATTGTCCGTTTTGCAAGCGCTTAGAGCAAAATGAGTTGGTTGATTTAACCGATGTCACGATTTACACCTTCTTGCTTCCGCTCGATCAGTTGCACCCAGATGCTGCGAATAAGGCCAAACAGATATGGTGCTCGCCTGATCGTGCTAAAGCTTGGCAGGATTGGGTGATGCAGGGTACGTTGCCCAAAAAGACCAATACATGCGATGTGCCACTGGATAAAATTGCTGCCGTTGCCAAAAAATATGCGGTGAGCAGCACGCCCACAATATTTTTTGCTGATGGAAAAAGGATGACAGGCGCCTATCCTGCGGCAGAAATTGAAAAGGCCTTGGGTAAAAAATAAACGACAAATACGCCAAAAGTAAAAAATTGTAAAAAAATGTGACAGGCTGTAAAAAATTGCTTGACAGTTTTAATAAACAAAAGTAAAACGACAGACCGGAGTTTGAGATTTCGAATAACAAATGCTCTATACACAAGGGTCAATTGTTTGAAAGTCAAACATTTTGGGGGGAAACCCTTTTGTGATAAGTAAGGAAAGTAATAAATGGCAACAGGTACCGTAAAATGGTTCAATGATTCTAAGGGTTTTGGTTTCATTACTCCTGATGATGGTGGTGATGATTTGTTCGCCCACTTCTCAGCGATTGTTGAATCTGGCTATAAAAGCTTGAAAGAAGGCCAACGCGTTACATTTGATGTAACTGAAGGCGCTAAAGGCAAGCAAGCCTCTAATATTCAAAAAGCAGCTTAATCCAGATAATGAAAAAAGGCCTGATTTCTCAGGCCTTTTTGTTATGCAATCCACTACATTTTTACATGTGGCGGATGATTTCTTGGGCAAATTCCAGCGTTCCTACTTGTGTCGCTCCCTCCATTTGTGAGGAGAAATCTTGCGTCACTCGTTTAGAAGCGATGGCCTTGCTGACTGCTTGAATCACTAAATCCGCAGCCTCTGTCCAACCCAAATGTCGCAACATCATTTCCGCTGACAATATCAATGAGCTGGGGTTGGCAATATTTTTTCCGGCAATTTTGGGCGCTGTTCCATGTGTGGCCTCAAACATCGCGACCGTATCAGATAAATTTGCACCTGGTGCTATGCCTATACCACCTACCTGAGCTGCAAGCGCATCAGATACATAGTCACCATTTAAATTGAGTGTGGCGACAACATCGTAATCGCTTGGATGTAACAAGATCTCTTGCAGGAATGCATCCGCAATACAATCTTTAATCACGATCCCATTAGGTAACTTGCACCATGGGCCGCCGTCGATTTCAACTGCGCCAAATTCCTCTTTAGCTACTTGATAGCCCCAGTCTCTGAAACCCCCTTCTGTGAATTTCATGATATTGCCCTTATGAGCAATAGTGACGGATTTGCGATTGTTATCGATAGCATACTGAATGGCTTTACGCACTAAACGCTGACTGCCGTCTATGGAGACAGGCTTGATGCCTATGGCTGAGCTTTCTGGGAAACGAATTTTTTTGCGTGCGCCCATGTCGCTTAAAAAGCTAATCACTTTTTCTACTTCTGGAGTCCCTGCTGCCCACTCAATACCAGCGTATATGTCTTCGGTATTTTCCCGGAAAATCACCATATCGGTTTTTTCTGGGTGCTTTAATGGACTAGGGACGCCAGTAAAGTATTGGATAGGGCGTAGACATACATATAAGTCCAATTCTTGTCTAAGCGTTACATTCAGCGAGCGCATGCCGCCACCTACTGGCGTGGTCAAAGGTCCTTTGATAGAAACCACGTAGTCTTTCACCGCCTGCATCGTTTCTTCAGGCAGCCATGTATTGGCGTCATAGACTTTGGTGGATTTTTCCCCTGCATACACTTCCATCCAAGCAATTTTGCGCTTGTTCTGATAGGCTTTGCTAACGGCGTGGTCAATCACTTGATGCATGGCGGGCGTAATATCAATGCCAATGCCATCACCTTCAATAAATGGGATAATGGGTTGGTCGGGTACATTCAAGCTATTGTCAGCATTGACGGAAATTTTTTCACCGTATGACGGCAGTTTTATTTTGGACGACATAATTTCCCTTAACGATAATTTATAAACTCTATTTCAATGTTAGTGTTATTTAACAAACCCTACGGCGTCATTAGCCAATTCAGTGCGCATGAGAAACATCAGACGCTAGCCGACTTTATTCAATTGCCCAATGTATATCCTGCGGGCAGGCTTGATACTGACAGTGAAGGATTGCTTATTTTAACCGATGACGGAGCGCTACAACACCGACTTGCACATCCACGCTATAAACAACTCAAAACTTATTGGGCTCAGGTCGAGGGTATTCCTGATGAAGCAAGTTTAATGCCGTTAAGGCGTGGCGTGGATTTGGGTGATTTTGTGACGCAAGCTGCGCAAGTGAAATTAATTCAAGAGCCTGCTATTGTATGGCCAAGAAATCCTCCCATACGAGAACGCAAGGCGATTCCTACCAGCTGGCTAGAAATTAAAATTAGCGAGGGAAAAAATCGTCAAGTGAGGCGTATGACAGCCCATATAGGCTTTCCAACGTTACGCCTGATTCGTTATGCCATCGGCGAATACAGTATTGAGGGATTGGCGCTGGGCACCAGCAGAACTCTGCCCTAACTAGTCACTTTATCCTAGCTCATGCGTTATAGATGTGTGCTTGAATAAGGCATATTTTTTGCTGTGAGATTAAGTATCTATCTTTTCTTATGAGGTCAGCATGAAACCGGTTCTCGTGATTCGCCATGCCAAGACAGAAGGCGCAGGCTACTTGGGTGAATTTTTCAATCAACAACAGATTCCTTGGCAGATGCTCAGTATCGATTGTGGTGATCGCCTGCCAGAAAACGCACAAGCATTATCCGGTCTGGTCATGATGGGGGGTCCCATGAGCGTCAACGATCCTTTGCCTTGGATTGCGCAGGAGTTAGCGTTGATCAGAGATGCCATGGATAGGGATATCCCTGTGTTGGGTCATTGCCTTGGTGGGCAACTGATCAGTAAAGCCTTGGGTGCTCAAGTGCGGGCGAATGCTTATAAAGAAATCGGCTGGGGACGAGTGCAGGTATTGGATCATCCACTCAGTCGCGTTTGGTTTGGCGATTTACAACAATTCGATAGCTTTCATTGGCACGGCGAGACCTTTGCTTTGCCTGAGGGTGCTACCCATTTACTAAGCAGCCCCCATTGTCATCATCAAGCTTATAGCCTTGGCAAACATTTGGCCTTTCAATGTCATGTCGAGATGACCGCTGAGATGGTGCAGTTATGGTGCCAAAATGGTGCACAAGAATTGCACGAGGCGATGGCTAGTCCAGCAGTGCAACAAGCCGAGCAGATGCAAGATCGGTTGGAGCAGCGTATCGCGCAACTCAACCAAGTAGCACAAAGGGTTTATCAACAATGGATAAAAGCTCTAGGATAATGCGCTAGTCGGGCGGTAAAAAGTCGGCTTGTGTTAAAATTCAGTCTTTCATTTGCTTAAGTGCACGCTATGTCTGGGAATACTTTCGGTACGCTGTTTACCCTTACTTCTTTTGGTGAATCTCATGGTCCTGCTATTGGGGGCATTGTAGATGGCTGTCCGCCAGGATTGGCCTTATCTGCAGAAGACTTGCAGGTCGACCTTGACCGCCGCAAGCCCGGCACCTCCCGTCATGTGACACAGCGTAAAGAAGATGACGCCGTAGAAATTCTCTCAGGAGTTTTCGAAGGGGTCACCACCGGTGCGCCCATAGGCTTTATTATCCGTAACACGGATCAGCGTAGCCAAGATTACAGCAAAATCATGAATACCTTCCGTCCTGGCCATGCCGACTATACCTATACACAAAAATATGGTTTGCGCGATTATCGCGGCGGTGGCCGTTCGAGTGCACGCGAAACCGCGGTGCGTGTGGCAGCAGGCGCGATTGCCAAAAAATGGTTGAAGCAACGTTATGGCGTCACCATCCAAGGCTATCTCAGTCAGTTGGGTGAACTCAAAGTACCTTTTGTCAGTTGGGAAGATCTAGCCCATCCAGATAACAAAATATTCAGTCCGAATATGGCCATGATGCCAGAGCTAGAGGCCTATCTAGATGCTGTGCGTAGTGAGCGGGATTCTGTGGGTGCGCAAATTACTGTCGTCGCACAAGGCGTGCCAGTTGGTTGGGGTGAGCCCATATTTGACCGTTTGGATGCAGAAATTGCCTATGCCATGATGGGGATTAATGCTGCCAAGGGAGTCGAACTTGGTGCAGGTTTTGCCTCGATTGCGCAACGCGGCAGTCAACATGGCGATGAATTGACGCCTAATGGCTTTGCTACCAATCATGCGGGGGGAACTTTAGGCGGCATCTCTAGTGGTCAAGATATTTTGGTGAATGTGGCATTCAAGCCTACTTCGAGTATTCCGCAAGAACGTCGCTCTATCGATCAAACTGGCGATCCCGTCATGATGCAAACGACGGGACGCCATGATCCTTGCGTTGGGATACGAGCAACACCGATTGCTGAAGCGATGTTGGCGTTGGTGCTGATTGACCATGCTTTGCGTCATCGGGCTCAGTGTGGTGATGTGCAGTCTGCGACGCCCGCTATCTAGTCGCATACCCAATGCAAATTCCCTATTGGTCGCTGTCCCTATTCTATTTCGCTTATTTTAGTTTCGTTGGAGCGTTTGCTCCCTACTGGAGTTTGTACCTCCAGTCCTTGGCCTTCAGTGCCTTTCAAATCGCCGTTCTAATGTCGCTGTTCCAAATTGCGCGTATTTTCTCGCCAGGGCTTTGGGGCTGGCTAGCCGATCATTATGGTCGGCGCGTCACCATCATCCAGTGGTTAGCCGGATTAAGTTTGCTCAGCTATCTCGGGGTATTTATCGGTACTAGCTATGTCTGGTTGTTTGCTGTGATGCTATTGCTCAGTTTTTTTTGGAGTGCCTCATTACCCCTAATTGAGACTGTGACTTTAGGGCATTTAGGCGACCGTTTTGATCGCTATGGGCATATTCGCATGTGGGGCTCCATCGGTTTTATTGTCTCGGTGATAGGCTTGGGTTATTTACTCGACTGGTTTTCTATCCGTGTATTGTTGTGGGCTATTTTGCTCTACATGCTATCGGTATTTGTCCTGTCTTACCGTGTTCCCGATGCGAGCGTTCCCAAGCATGATAGCTTGCATGATTCGATTTGGCAGATTATTCGCCAACGTCATGTGGTCGCTTTATTGGTGGCGTGTTTCTCGATGTCTGCAGCGCACGGCGTGTATTACACGTTTTACTCTATCTATTTAGTCAATCATGGCTATAGCAAAGCGCAAGTGGGATGGTTATGGGCACTCGGGGTGATTTGTGAAATTTTGATCTTTTTAATCATGCCTAAACTGAGCAAGCGATTTAGTTTGAAATACATTTTGTTAGTCACGCTGTTGATTGCTTTCATAAGGTTTAATCTAATCGGTTGGGCGGTTGGGATAGGCGTGGTCGTTTTACTCGCGCAAGCGTTGCACGCTGCTACCTTTGGAGCTTACCACGCCTCTGCAGTGGCGTTGACACACCAATATTTCAAAGGCCAACACCAGTCTAAGGGGCAGGGTTTATACACCAGTATTTCATATGGTGTAGGGGGTACTTTTGGTGGTTTAGTTTCTGGCTATGCTTGGGAGGCAGTAGGACCACAATGGACGTTTTCTATCAGTGCTTTAATGGCACTGCTTGGAGCGTTGGTGTTCATTTACCTAGAACGTGATATCAAGACATAAAAAAACCCGCTCAAGCGGGTTTTTTCTAATACGCATTTCAGTTTAATTAAATGCGTTTATCCTTTTCAATCAGCGCATAAGCAGAATGATTATGGATAGATTCAAAGTTCTCAGACTCAACAACAAACTTATCGATGCGAGGCTCGTTATTTAAAGCTGTCGCCACATCGCGCACCATGTCCTCAACAAACTTTGGATTGTCGTATGCACGCTCAGTGACATATTTTTCGTCGGGGCGTTTGAGCAAACCGTACAACTCGCAAGAGGCTTGTGCTTCGACCATACTGATCAAATCTTCTACCCAAATAAAATCATTAATCAGTGCGGTCACCGTTACATGTGAGCGTTGATTATGCGCACCATAATCAGAGATTTTTTTGGAACATGGGCACAAGCTAGTCACAGGGACCAATACCTTCACTGTAATATCAAATTTACCCTGTTTAATTTCACCTATAAAACTAACTTCATAGTCCAGTAAGCTTTGTACACCAGAAATAGGAGCGGCTTTATTGACGAAATAGGGGAAAGTCATTTCCACATAGCCTGATTCTGCCTCAAGACGTTTCACCATCTCACGCAATATGGTCTCGAATGATTCGATAGAGATTTCGCGCTCATTCATGTTGAGAATTTCCACAAAACGGGACATATGTGTCCCTTTAAAGTTGTGTGGAAGATGCACATACATATCGAACATGGCTACTGTGTGTTGAACACCGCCAGTTTTATCTTTCACTTTGACAGGATGGCGGATCGATTTGATACCCACTTTATCAATCGCTAAATGTCTCACATCAGGCGTATTTTGTACGTCTTCGATGGGGAGTTGCGCAATAGTATTCATGGAGTTCCTAACTTTTAAACAGGTGATAATGATACATAATACTTGAGTAAATTGCTAGGTTAATTTTTTGATCAAAGCTAAAATTCCCTCAGCGCTTAACCCGCACTCTGACAGCATCTGCTCGTGATTTCCGTGCTCGATAAATGCGTCAGGTAATCCAACAGAGTGAGTTTTTCCGGCAAAGTTCAATGCCTGTAGACTTTCCAATACAGCGCTACCAGCGCCGCCCAGCAAGGTATTTTCTTCAACCGTGATAATCACATCATGTGTGTTGGCAATCTGTGCAATCATTTGATTATCCAGTGGTTTGATGAAGCGCATATTAACCACTGTGGCATCGCACTGATTAGCGGCTTGCAAGCAAATATTAAGCATACTTCCAAAAGACAATAATGCGACTTTTTTGCCTTGCCTTCTTATCTCAGCTCGTCCAATTTCTAAGCCTGTTAGGTCTGCTTGAATCGTCGATCCAGGTCCGTTTCCACGCGGATATCGCACCGCGCTAGGGCCTTGATGATGATAGGCAGTCGTCAACATTTGCCTACATTCATTTTCATCGGAGGGTGCCATCAATAATATATTCGGGATACAGCGCAAATAACTCAAATCAAAGCTACCCGCATGAGTAGGACCATCTGCGCCTACCAGTCCGGCACGATCAATAGCGAACATCACGGGTAAGTTCTGCAAAGCAATATCATGGATAAGTTGATCATAAGCGCGCTGAAGAAAGGTAGAGTAAATCGCGACAACAGGCTTTAAGCCCTCACAGGCGAGTCCTGCAGCAAAGGTCAAGGCATGTTGTTCTGCAATACCCACATCAAAATAACGCTCCGGAAAAGCATTTGCAAATGCATTCAGTCCTGAGCCATCACACATCGCCGGCGTAATCGCCATTAATTTCTCATCTTGTGTGGCCATATCAACCAACCACTCGCCGAAAACTTCGGTATAGCTTTTGCCTTTTTTACTGACCAGTGAGGCACCATCTTCAGGATTGAATTGACCGACCCCATGAAACTTACCCGGACTCTGTTCAGCTGGGGCATAGCCATGACCTTTTTGCGTGACGACATGCAAGAACTGTGGACCATTTAATTTGCGAATATTGCTCAGCGTAGTCACTAGTGTATCCATATCATGGCCATCAATAGGACCGATATAATTAAAGCCAAACTCTTCAAACAATGTCCCAGGCGTCATCATGCCCTTCACATGTTCCTCAGCCCGTTTGGCAAACTCCAGCACCGGAGGAACGACGCCCAAAACTCTCTCGCTAGAGCGACGCATGGTGGTATAAACACGGCCGGAAAGTAATTTAGCCAAGTAATTTTGCAAAGCCCCAACGTTTTCTGAAATCGACATATCGTTGTCATTCAGAATCACTAGCAAGTTGGCATCCATGGCTCCTGCGTTATTCAATGCTTCAAATGCCATGCCAGCCGTCATCGCACCGTCGCCAATAATGGCGACTACACGCCTATCAGAACCAGATTTTTGCGCAGAAACCGCCATGCCCAATGCAGCAGATATGGAGGTACTGGAATGTCCTACACCAAAGCAGTCATATTCGCTCTCTTGCCGGCGCGGAAACCCTGCGATACCACCTGCTTTTCTTAGCGTATGCATTTGCTCACGTCGCCCAGTCAAAATTTTGTGAGGGTAAGTCTGGTGACCCACATCCCAAACAAGTCTGTCATCCGGAGTATTAAATACATAATGCAAGGCAATCGTGAGTTCAACAACGCCAAGATTGGAGGAGAGGTGACCGCCGGTTTGCGCCACACTTTGAATCATAAATTCGCGCAACTCTTGCGCCAATTCAGGTAATTGCTTGCGCGACAAATCACGCAATTGATGCGGAAAATCTATCGTCGGTAATAATGAAAATGGTTGATTCATTAATAGGCTCGTTGTGCAATAAAATGGGCAATTTGTATCAGTCTATTTGACTGTTGGCCATATGGCGTAATGGCAGAGCAGGCATCCTCTATCAGTTGTTTTGCAAACACTTGAGCTTGCGTTAAGCCCATTAGGCTGACATAGGTTGGCTTGTTTTGTTCAATATCTTTTCCTGCAGTTTTGCCCAATGTTGCTGTATCCGCAACAGTATCTAAAATATCGTCCACGACCTGAAATGCTAAGCCGATTTGATGCGCATAGCGTTGCAGTGCTTGCTGCTTTTCTTTGTCCAAATGATCCGCACAATATGCGCCTAATAATGTCGCAGCCTCAATCAATGCACCCGTTTTCATTCTGTGCATACGTTCTAATTCATCTTGCGTCATAGTTTTGCCGACATTCGCCAAGTCGATTGCCTGACCTCCTGCCATGCCTTGAGCGCCAGAGGCAATCGCCAATAGATGCAACATAGATAATTGTTGTTGCGTTTGAGTATGCCAATCAGGCGCACTCAGCATTTCAAAGGCCAAAGTTTGCAAGGCGTCCCCAGCAAGCAATGCAGTCGCTTCATCAAATTGCTTGTGGCATGAGGGTTTCCCGCGACGCAAATCATCATCATCCATACAAGGTAAATCATCATGGATTAAGGAATATGCATGCATACATTCCACTGCAGCGGCAACTCGATCTGCGCGCTCAACAGACGCTTCAACAAACTCTGCCGCAGCATAGGCAAGCAGAGCCCGCAGTCGCTTGCCGCCGCCTAAGCTAGCATAACGCATAGCAGCGTGCAGAGAGCTTGAGTCCTCGCTGGCATCGGGCAAGTGTTGCGCGAGTGCCTGTTCAGTGCGCTGTTGTGCAACAAGCGTCCATGCATGGAATTGGTCAGTCTGATTCATGCGCGAGTATTGAAGCCCTATTTATCTTGAAATGGGGTGAGGGTTTGTTGCTCTGTCAGAATGCGTACTTGCTGTTCAGCATCCGCCAAGGTTTGTTGGCATTGTTGCAGCAAGGCTGTGCCACGTTTGAATGCGGCCAAGGCGTCCTGTAGCGGCAATTGTTGACCTTCCATCTGACGAATAATAGATTCAAGTTCAGCCATTGCTGTTTCGAAGCCCATGCCCTGATCCGCTTGATTTGAATTTGTTGAATTTTCGCTCATGTCTTATTTTACTCCATCCACTAGCAAAAAATACGCTGTAAATAGTCGCTAATCTGCTTGATTTCCTCATCGCACACGCTATGTGCCATCGGATATTCGTGAGCTTCTGTGGCACATCCAGCGTCATTGAGTATTTGTAACATTTGCTGATAGCTATTTAGAGGAATAATGTCATCCCATACGCCATGCGCAAGAAAAATAGGTAAATCTCGGTTAGCTGGGTGTATCTGTTGGGTAATTTCATGCTTTTGTGGCAAATAGCTGGACAACATCATCAATCCAGCCAGGGGCTGAGGATATTGCAAAGCACAGAAGGCTGCCATGGCGCCACCCTGAGAAAACCCTGCCAAAACAATACGATGACTGGGAATGCCATCATCCAATTGACTTTGTATCAAGGCATGAATTTCTTCTGCCATCAACTGCATGCCATCTACGTCTTGCTTATCATTGCCGCCAAGGCCATAAATATCAAACCAAGCGGGCATTGCATAGCCATGATTGAGCGTGACAGGACGTATGGGCGCATGAGGGAAAATAAAGCGCGTATTGTCTAGCTGAAGTTGCGGCACTATGGGTGCGAAATCATGACCATCTGCGCCCAAGCCGTGCAACCAAATCACGCTTTGTTGAATGGGTAAGGAGGTTTCGATTTTTATGGCATCTAACATGGCATTCTCGAGATTGAGCTAGGAATAAAAAAGCCCAGTGCAAGCACTGGGCTTTTTATAGACTGAATATTACTTGGCTTCTGCTTTTGCTTTCAAACCATTTAAACCAGCATCAAAAATGGTATTCACTGCATTCACAGCACTTTCATCATCTTGGCCGGCTGGAATAGGTGGGTTAAGTTTGTATACTCGATAGAAGCGACCCACCCAAGTCACAGTGCTTTCACCTGCACCTGGGCCAGCTTTAACCGTCATCTTGCCGTTAAAGTCAGCGACTGGAACTGCGCCTTCTAGAATTTCATATTTCAACACCATATCTTTATCGTCGGCACTTCTGATTTTTTCAGAGACTGTGCCGCCGGCTTTCAGCGTCAAGGTACGGAATGTAACATCACTGCCACCGTCGTCTTTTTTGACATCTAATTTGGTATCGGTCACTAAAGGTAGCCAATTTTGTACATGGCCAACATCCTTAACGATACCCCAAACTTTTGCTGGTTCTGCTTTGATCACCATTTCTTTTTCTACTTTTTGTGGGCTAGGACCGTGGGCATAGGCGGACATGGCAAATGCGCTCATGGCGATTAAAGCTAATATTTTCTTCATGAAATTTCTCCACTGAATATCGATAAAATAAACCGTTTTTAGGCACAAAAACGAAGCTGGTACTTTACCTAAGTTTGCCTGTTTTGACGAGATAAATGCCCACTTTATTGCAAAATAAATTGTCCAAAAGCGCGACTTTTATCCCCCGTTTTTATCTGCTTGATCAAAACTAATTGTTGACTATCTATCAAGCTTAAATCACCGCTAGACCAGTTTGCCACAAGCACCAAGCCAGTTATTGGGTCAATATCGATGCCTTCAGGGACGGCCCCCACATTGATTCTCTTGATTTGTTTTCCCAGCGTTAAATCAATCACACTGACATCATCATCTTGGGTATTGGTAACCATTAAATAACGCCCATCGAGACTCTCCACGACGCAATAAGGATGCTCGCCTACTGTGATATGTTGCATGGGCTCGCTGAGATGATTCAATTGAACGATGGAGACAGAATTGCTCAGGACATTCACCACATATAGCCTCTGACCATCATGGCTGAGAGACATGCCGAAAGGATGTTTTTGTACTGCGAGTGTTTGCATGGGCTGATGATGATTCGGGTCGACCAATACAATCTGATTATCATCACGATTAGCAACGATCAGCATCTGACCATCTCGGCTTAATAATAGACCTGCTGGGGCTTTGCCTACATCAATGCTATCAATTCTTTGAAATGAGTGAGTGTCATAAATATGCACACGGTCTGCTGTCCAATCTGCAACAAATAATCGCGTTTCATCTGGCGACAAGGCAAGTCCAACAGGCGAGCCGCCAATCGCAATTTGCTGAATGACTTGTAGTTGTTTGCTATCAATCACGCTCACATCTTGGCTGTCGACATTGCTGATAAATACCAAACCTAGCTTGGGCGCAGTCACTACGCCAACTGGAGCTTTGCCTACTGGGATTGTTTTGAGAACTTTTTGTTGCTTGATATCAATCACTGAGACAGTGTGCTCACCCTGATTGGTGATAAAAGCCAATGGCGCAGCTTGAAGCCAAGGACTCGTTAAGACAAAAATCAAAAAAAATAAATATTTCATTTCACTATGCTCTTCATGTGAGTAACGCGCGTTGATGAATTCGCGTTGACAGGCATTGTGATTTTATCTTGAGCGCGGACTATATGCTTTTACAATGTGCCTGAAATGTGAAAAAATTGCAGGGAACTGAAAATTTAAGGTATTTGGATATGATAGATCGTGATGGTTATCGTCCGAATGTCGGCATTATTCTTTGTAATCACAAGAACGAAGTATTTTGGGGTAAGCGGGTTAGGGAGCATTCCTGGCAGTTTCCTCAAGGGGGAATCAAGCACGGTGAAACGCCAGAAGCCGCCATGTATCGCGAGCTAATGGAAGAGGTCGGCTTGCGCCCTGAGCATGTCAAAATCCTTGGCAGAACCAGAGATTGGTTGCGCTATGACGTGCCTAACACTTGGATCAAACGAGAATGGCGTGGGACATATCGAGGACAAAAACAGATTTGGTTTTTGCTCAGGTTGGTTGGCAGAGATAGTGATGTATCGCTCAGAGCCAGTGAGCACCCAGAATTCGACGCCTGGCGTTGGGGTGATTATTGGATGCCTATCGATAGCGTTATTGAGTTTAAACGAGAAGTTTATCGTATGGCATTGAACGAATTGGCTGTCCATTTGCACCCTAAAGGTGGCCCAAAGCTTCGTTATCCAGCGCACAGACCCAGAAAAGTAGCGAACCAAGAATAGAAAAAATAAAAAAGGGGTAGATTGTCTACCCCTTTTTTTCATCTCAATCGAGCCATATTTTATTTTGTCGACATAGCCTCGCCAAGTTTTACTGCCTTGCCAGCATGCCAATCGGGATGAAACTCGAACTGACGTTGCGGTAATAATACAATCACTGTTGAGCCTAGTAAGAAACGTCCCATCTCATCCCCTTGCTTAAGATGTATCTCTTGTTGGCGATAATCCCAATGTTGAATTTTGCCTCGGCGCGGCGGGTTGACCACACCATGCCAAACGGTGGCCATGCTACCGACGATGGTGGCGCCTACTAAAACCATGACAAAATGACCGGCCTTGCCATGAAACTCGCATATGACTCGCTCATTTCGGGCAAACAGGCCTGGGACATGTTCTGCAGTGAGTGGGTTAACCGAGAATAAATCACCTGGCACATAGGTCATCTTTAGCAATTGACCAGCGCAGGGCATATGAATGCGGTGGTAGTCTTTGGGGCTTAAATAAATCGTGGCAAAGTCACCTTCAGCATAGCTCTCTGCTTGTTGCTTATCTCCAGCCAGCAGGGCTTCTAAGCTATAGTCATGCCCTTTAGCTTGTATTAATTTACCATGCTGAATCGGGCCAAATTGACTTATGCGACCATCTACCGGACAAGTGAGCAGACTCTTGGATTGGGTTCTGGTGCCTGCTTTGAGTGCGCGGGTAAAAAAATCATTAAAGCTGGCGTAGTGATTGATGTTGGTGTCAGCCGCCTCTTGCATATTTACGCCATAACGACGAACAAACCAAGCAATAAAGCGATGGGTAAGCCAGCCTAATTTTGCACTGGCTAGTTTGCCGGCCAATGCAGTCAAAAGCTGCTTGGGTATGAGGTATTGGAGTGTGATAGAAAACGGTGTTTGCATGATGAAAAAAGGGAAGGACTAGCCTTCCCTTGTATATGCCTTTCTGGCTTAGTTCTTAGATTGATCAACCAATTTATTTTTAGCAATCCAAGGCATCATCGCGCGTAACTTGCCACCTACTTGTTCAATAGGATGCATTGCTGTTAAGCGACGACGGGCTGTCATTTCTGGATAGTTAGTACGACCTTCTAAGATAAAGCGTTTGGCGTACTCACCATTTTGAATGTTAGCCAATGCTTGACGCATTGCTTTACGTGAGTCGTCATTAATCACTTGTGGGCCAGTCACATACTCACCATATTCCGCATTGTTGGAAATGGAGTAGTTCATGTTGGCGATACCACCTTCGTACATCAAGTCAACGATCAATTTCAATTCGTGCAAGCATTCGAAGTAGGCCATTTCTGGTGCATAACCAGCTTCGACCAATGTTTCAAAACCTGCTTTGACCAATTCAACCGCGCCACCACACAAAACAGCTTGTTCACCGAACAAGTCAGTTTCTGTTTCTTCACGGAAGTCAGTTTCAATCACGCCAGCTTTCGTGCCGCCGTTAGCTGCTGCGTAAGACAGAGCGATATCCTTGGCCTTGCCAGAAGCATCTTGGTAAACCGCGATCAAGGATGGCACGCCACCACCTTTTAAGTATTCAGAGCGCACAGTATGACCTGGACCTTTAGGAGCAATCATAATCACATCCAAATCTTTGCTTGGCACGATTTGGTTGTAATGGATATTAAAGCCGTGAGCGAAAGCCAAGGTAGCACCTTTTTTCAGATTAGGTGCAACTTCTGCGTGATAGATGGATGCCATGGATTCATCAGGTAACAGAATCATCACAACATCGGCGCTTTTCACAGCATCTTTAATTTCAGCCACATTGTGACCAGCTGCTTGTGCTTTGCTCCATGAGCTACCGTCTTTACGGATACCCACTGTGACATTGACGCCGGAGTCTTTTAGGTTCTGTGCATGTGCATGACCTTGTGAACCGTAACCCACGATAGTGACCTTCAATTTTTGAATCAAAGAGAGGTCAGCGTCCTTATCGTAATAAACTTTCATGTTTTACCTTTCAGTACTTTTAATCTAATTAATTTTTAAACTTTTAAAATGCGGTCACCACGACCTATGCCGGATGCACCAGTACGTACTGTTTCTAAAATCACGGTACGGTCTAATGCTTCAAGAAACGCATCCAGCTTGGAGCCTGAACCCGTTAACTCTATGGTGTAGCTACCATCTGCAACATCGATGATTCTGCCGCGGAAGATATCGCTGATACGCTTCATCTCCTCGCGCAGTGGGCCAGTGGCTTTTACTTTCACTAGCATCAATTCACGCTCGATAAAGCGTCCATCGTTTAAATCCAACACTTTCACCACATCAACCAGCTTGTTTAGCTGCTTGATGATTTGCTCAATCACATCGTCAGAACCAGAAGTGACGATGGTCATACGGGATAAGGTTTCATCTTCGGTGGGTGCAACAGTGAGTGACTCAATGTTATAACCACGTGCAGAGAACAAGCCGGCAACGCGCGATAATGCGCCTGCCTCATTTTCCATCAGCAAGGAGATAATATGTTTCATTAACCTTCTCCTTCGCTTTGAGCTGCATCTGCACCGGGTTCATCACCTAAGATCATCTCTGATAAACCCTTGCCATTCGGCACCATAGGGAATACGTTTTCTTTTTGGTCTGTCACAAAATTCATAAATACCAAACGATCTTTCATTGCAAAAGCTTCATGCAGTGAACCTTCAACATCCTCTGGACGTTCAATATTCATGCCGACATGGCCATAGGACTCTGCCATTTTGACGAAATCAGGCAGGCTTTCCATATAGGATTCTGAGTAACGATTGTTATAGAAGAACTCTTGCCACTGACGCACCATGCCGAGATAACGGTTATTCAATAGAATAATCTTGATAGGCAAATTAAATTGCTTACAGGTCGACAATTCTTGAATGTTCATCTGAATGCTACCCTCGCCAGTCACGCAAGCGACCTGTGCATCAGGGAAAGCCAATTGACAACCCATTGCATAAGGCAAGCCTACCCCCATGGTGCCTAAGCCACCTGAGTTAATCCAACGGCGTGGTTTGTCAAATTTGTAATACTGGGCAGCCCACATCTGATGTTGACCTACATCGGAGGTCACAAATGCATCACCTTTGGTCACTTGCCAAAGCTTTTCTATCACTTGTTGGGGCTTGATGATGTCTTTATCTAGACGATAATCTGCCGTCTTTTTGCTACGCCATTGATCAATCTGCGCCCACCATTGTTTCAATGCATTGGCATCAGGACGCTTTGTTTCAGCGGCCAATAATTCATTCATCTCAGCAACGACAGATTGCACGTGGCCGACAATAGGAACATCCACTTTCACGCGTTTGGAAATAGAGGATGGATCTACATCAATATGAATAATTGTACGAGGCACACTCAAGAAATGATCAGGATTGCCAACCACGCGGTCGTCAAAACGTGCACCTACCGCTAGCAATACATCGCAGTTTTGCATTGCATTATTAGCTTCATAAGTGCCGTGCATACCCAGCATACCGACATATTGAGGATCTGTTGCAGGATAACCGCCTAAACCCATCAAGGTATTAGTGACTGGGAAGCCTAAAGTTTTGGCAAGCTTCACCAACTCCGGCGCAGCATCACCCAGTACCAAGCCGCCGCCGGTATAAATCATCGGACGTTTAGCTTCGAGTAATAACTTCACCGCTTTTTTGATTTGGCCTGAATGACCTTTCAAAACGGGCGTGTAAGAACGCATCTCAATCGTTTTGGGATAGGCAAATTCAGCGATATCTGCAGTGATATCTTTGGGAACATCCACGACCACCGGACCAGGTCTTCCGCTGGCGGCGATATAAAAAGCTTTTTTCATGGTGGTCGCTAAATCACGCGCATCTTTCACCAAGAAATTATGTTTAACGCAAGGGCGTGTCACCCCCACCATATCAACTTCTTGGAAAGCATCCATACCGATGGCAGCAGTAGGAACTTGACCGCTAATCACCACCAATGGGATGGAATCCATGTATGCCGTCGCAATACCCGTCACTGCATTGGTTGCGCCGGGACCAGAGGTCACTAGAGCGACTCCAACACGGCCAGTAGCGCGAGAATATGCATCTGCGGCATGAACAGCAGCCTGCTCGTGACGCACTAAGATATGTTTAAACTTGTTTTGTTTAAACAGTGCGTCATAAATGTGTAATACAGCACCACCTGGATAGCCGAAAACGAATTCGACATTCTCCTCATGTAGGCAGCGCATAATAATCTCAGCGCCGGTGAGCTGCTCTGTTTTTTGATAACTACTATCGTCCATACGAATTTCAGATGCCATATACTTTTTGGGAACCCTGAACAGTAACCTGTTACGGCTTTTTGGTCAAGGTGTTAGTGCCTGTAAATGCTTGATTATCATGGCGGAGAAGGGGGGATTTGAACCCCCGAAGGATTATTCACCCTTGCCTGATTTCGAGTCAGGTGCATTCAGCCTCTCTGCCACTTCTCCGAAATAAAGAATAAATACGCTACAGACTGTCAAAGCGCATCGATAAATCAATAGCTTGAATGTTTTTAGTCAGATCGCCAGTGGAAATTCTATCAACACCAGTCAAAGCGATTTCTCGCACAGTCGTCAAATTGACACCACCTGAAGCCTCCAGTTGCGCGCGGTGGTGATTGATCTTGACGGCTTGTTGCAGCATCTCTAGAGAGAAGTTGTCGAGCAGGATAAGCTTTGCACCTGCGTCGAGTGCTTGTTGCAACTCATCTAAATTTTCCACTTCAATTTGTATCTCTAATCCATGTTTTACAGCGATTTTTTCGGCTTGTTGAAGAGCTGCAGAAATTGAGCCTGCTGCGAGGATATGATTTTCTTTGATGAGAATACCGTCATACAAGCCAAGACGTTGATTGGATCCTCCGCCCACGCGCACTGCATATTTTTGCGCCAGTCTCATTCCAGGTATAGTTTTGCGTGTGTCCATAATGCAAGCGTTTGTGCCTTGCAAAAGCTCCACATAGCGTTTGGTGAGGGTTGCAACAGCGGAAAGCGTTTGCAGGAAATTCAAAGCGGTACGCTCACCAGTCAGCATTGCTCGTGCGGGACCGTGCAGCTTTAAAATGACTTGTCCTGCGTTGACCTGATCGCCTTCTTGGCATTGCCAATCCAGCACCACATCCGTTGATAATTGTTGAAATACTTGATTGACCCATGGAATGCCACAAATCACGGCTGATTCTCTTGCCACTATCGTGGCTTGTCCCATCGTTTGGGGATTGCTCAGCTCTGCTGTGAAATCCGCAACGCCAATATCTTCGGCAAGTGCTTGAGCGACTTGCTGTTGGATCTGGTGTTGAAAGCTAGTTGATTGGGGGTCTAATGTCTGCATTCCTGCATTATAATGTGGATAGATTATTTATCCCATTTCAGTTGACTATAACTACCAGACAAATCGCGATTATTTTGGGAATCAAATGAGATGATTACAGTCTATCCATAAAATATTGACGGGTTAAAACATGAAATTACTCTACAGCAAAACAAGTCCATATGCCCGCAAGGTAAGAATTATTGCAGCAGAAAAACACATCACCTTAGAGTTACAAGAGGTGGTTTTGGCTGAGCCAGACAATCCTGTCCCAGATTTTAATCCGCTAGGCAAAATTCCTGTATTGATTATGGATGACGGTGAGCCTCTGTATGACTCAAGTGTAATCGTCGACTACTTGGAACAACGCACGCCAGTGGCTCATTTGCTTCCTCAAGATACCCGTATGCGTTTTCAAGTTAAGCGTTGGGAAGCCCTCTCTGACGGAGTTTGTGATGCTGCAGTGTCAGCCATGATGGAACGTAGACGCGCAGAAAATTTACAGGACCCTAGCTGGATTGCTCGCCAAATGACCAAAGTGGAACGCGGCTTAAGTCGTATGGAAACGGATTTAGGTGATCGTTCTTTTTGCGTTGGCGAGAGTATGACTTTGGCAGATATCGCGCTGGGTTGTGTGATGGCCTATCTGAATTTGCGTTATCCGGAATTGGATTTTGATAAGAAATATCCTAAGTTGGCGAAGCATTATGCGCGCATGATGCAACGGCCCTCATTTCAAGAAACTGCCCCGCCACCAGTTTGATTTTAGAAGCTATCGCTTGTGCAGCACTAAACAGCACGTTCGATAATGCCACCGCCCAAACAAACATTGCTTTCATAAACAACGACTGACTGTCCAGGGGTAATAGCCCATTGTTTTTGGCCAAAGCGGATGGTCGCAGTTTGACTGTTGACTTCATCGATTTCACAAGGGGCATCAGCCTGACGATAACGCGTTTTCGCTGCGTAAACCCAATTTGTTTTAGGGTCTCTATCACTGATCCAATGTAATTGGCCAGCTTCAAGTCCATCGCTGAGTAAAGCTGGGTGGTCATGACCTTGCACCACAATCAGCACATTTTTTTGCATATCCTTGCCTGCGACAAACCATGGCTCACCGTTGCTCTCTCGCGAGCCGCCGATTTTTAAACCTTGCCGTTGCCCTAAGGTGTAATACATCAAGCCTTCGTGACGACCGACTAGCTTGCCTTCGGGTGTGCGCATCTCGCCTGGTTGGCGGGGAAGATAGCGGCTGAGAAATTCTTGAAAAGGGCGTTCACCGATAAAACAAATACCTGTTGAATCTTTCTTCTCGCTGGTAATCAGTCCGGCAGCTCTAGCGATATCGCGTACCTCGCGCTTTAATAATTTACCCAAAGGGAACAGCGATTTACTCAACTGCGCTTGATTGAGCCTATACAGAAAATAGCTTTGGTCCTTGGTGCCATCTTCTGCCTTTAATAATTGATATTCACCTGCGACAAAAGGATTTTCACGCACTTGCGCATAGTGACCTGTGGCAATTAAATCAGCGCCTAATCCCAATGCATGGTCCAGAAAAGCTTTGAATTTGATTTCGGCATTACACAAGATATCAGGATTGGGTGTACGTCCTGCCTGATATTCTTCAAGGAAGTTTTGAAAAACGCGATCTTTATATTCTTTGCTAAAGTTGACTGCTTCGATTTCGATACCAATTTTGTCGGCTACTGCAACGGCATCCAATAAGTCTTGTTTGGATGAGCAATACTCATCAGTATCATCATCCTCCCAGTTTTTCATAAACAGACCTACCACTTCATAGCCTTGCTGCTTGAGCAGCAAGGCGGCCACTGAGGAATCTACACCGCCGGATAGTCCGACTACTACACGTTTTGTTTTCATAAATCAGACCAAATGATGAATTAATGCCAGCGGATAGCGTTGCCCCGCTAAGTAATCGTCTACACAGCGCAATACTTGGGGGCTGCGATGCAGATGTTGAGATGCTGCCAACTCTGCTCGCGTCATCCATAAGGCGCGAATAATGCCAGTATCTAAAGCGCGACCGGCGTCGTGTTCACCCAATGTGCCGACAAACGCAAAACGCAAATAGGTAATATCACGGTCAGGGCGTTGCCAATGATAGATACCCAACAATTCTGTGGGCTCAAAATGATAAGCTGTCTCTTCCAAGGTTTCGCGTTGCACCGCATCAAACAATGTTTCACCTTGTTCAAGATGACCAGCGGGCTGATTAATACGGAGTCCATCCGCTGTGTCTTCTTCGACCATCAAGAATTTTCCATCTTGATGCACGATGGCTGCGACTGTGGTGTTGGGTTTCCAAATCATGTCTTGTTCGACTGCATAGACTTTTAAAGTCGTTATTTTATCGCGGATGACCAGCTTTTGCCGAATTCCTGCTGTTCTCGATTGCTTCAGACTAAACTGATGGGCTTGCGTTGTCTTACTGACGGAGCTTGGGTATGCTGATACCTTTGCATTGAACAAAGTTGGCACGATGACAATGTTGTACCTTGCCTCAAAATCTCCCCGACGCGCTGAAATTTTAAAGCAGCTGGGGGTGCCCTTTCAGGTATTGCAGGTGGACGTGGATGAGACCCCAATGCCTCATGAGGATGCTTTGGAGTATGTGCAACGAATAGCCAAGACTAAGGCAGAGGCGGGCTGGCATCTAATGCAACAGCAACAGCTAACAGTATTGCCATTGCTAAGTGCAGATACTACCGTAAGCTTAGCGGGTGAAATCTTGGGCAAACCCGTGGATCAAGCAGATGCGCTGCGTATGCTGCAGCAACTATCTGGCAGTGTGCATGAGGTGCATACTGCGCTAGCGATGATGACTGCGCAGGGGCTATACACAGCACTCAGTTCTACACGAGTAATGATGAAACCACTGAGTGAGTCAGAGTTGCATAGTTATATCAGTTCCGGTGAGCCTATGGATAAGGCTGGCGCTTATGGCATCCAAGGCTTAGCCAGTTTGTTTGTGCAGCGCATTGAGGGCAGTTATAGCGGCGTCATGGGTTTGCCTATTTATGAAACAGGCGAATTATGTCGACAAGCAGGTATCAATATACTTGCACTACAGAATTAGAATTAGATATTGGACTTGAAATCAGATGAGTGAAGAAATTTTAATTAATGTTACACCGCAAGAGACTCGTGTCGCGGTGGTGGAGCAGGGCGTTGTACAGGATTTACACATAGAGCGTGCCAGTTCTTTGGGATTGGTTGGCAATATCTATTGGGGCACAGTATGTCGTGTCTTGCCCGGTATGCAATCTGCTTTTGTTGAGATAGGTCTAAGCCGTGCGGCATTTTTGCATGTGGCGGATGTATTTGAATGCAATATCGAGGGGCAAGAAAAGCCCATTCAAGAGGTATTGCATGAAGGGCAGCAATTAATGGTGCAAGTGTTGAAAGAACCGATAGGCACTAAGGGTGCCCGGCTCACCACGCAAATTAGTATCGCCGGCCGATTTTTAGTGTATTTGCCGCAGCAGGAGCATATTGGAGTATCACAGCGGATTGAAGATGAGGCAGAAAGAGAAGCACTCAAGAATCGTTTGCTGACGGTATTACCTGAGCAGCGTCAGGGTGGCTATATTATGCGCACCATGTCTGAAACAGCGACAGATGATGAACTGCGTGCGGATATCGGTTATTTACAAAAGGTGTGGCTACATATTCAAGAACAAGCACAGCGCAGCAATGAGACAGGCTTAGTATTCAAAGATGTGAATTTGCCCAAACGCATTTTGCGTGATTTTGTGCGTGAGGATACACAGAGCATCATGGTCGACTCGCGTGAGACTTTGCAAAGTTTGCTGGAGTTTGCTGAGTTATATGCCAGCAGCGCGTTAAGCAAGCTTAAGCATTATCAGGGAGATAGACCCTTATTCGATTTGTATCAAGTCGAAGCAGAAATCAATCGTGCGATGTCACGCAAGGTGGAATTGAAATCTGGCGGATATTTAATTTTTGATCAAACCGAAGCGATGACCACGGTGGATGTGAATACTGGTGGTTTTGTCAGTGGTAAAAATTTGGCGGATACCATTTTCAAAACTAATCTTGAGGCCTCTCAGTGTATTGCAAGACAACTGCGCTTGAGAAATTTAGGCGGCATTATCATCGTCGATTTTATTGATATGGAAGACGAGTCCCATCGAGAAGCGGTATTGGATGAATTTCAGCGCGCTTTGGCCAAGGATAGGGCGCGTATCTCTGTGCATGGATTCTCCAGTCTTGGTTTGGTAGAGATGACGCGTAAACGTACACGCGAGAGTTTGGCGCATTTATTGTGTGAGCCATGTCCTTGCTGTCGCGGGCGCGGTGAGTTAAAAACTGCGCAAACTGTGTGCTATGAAATTTTGCGTGAGTTATTGCGTCATGCACGACAGTTTAGTGCCAAAGAATATCGCGTATTGGCTTCAGCAAAAGTGATTTCTTTATTGCTTGAGGAGGAGTCGCAGAGCTTGGCCAATTTATCTGACTTTATCGGCAAACCGGTTTCATTGCAGATAGAGAAAGAGTATGCGCAAGAGAGTTTCGATATCGTCTTAATGTAAGGCGATAGCGATTTTCACCACTGGTCTTTTATAAAGCCATCAACAAAGCTGTATTCAGTGGGCCGATGAGCAAGATTTTGAGCAATTGCGCGATAATCACCACCAAGATTGGGGTCAAGTCTACCCCATTAGGTTGCGGTACCAGCTGACGCAATTTGGATAGAATGGCATGGGTAAAAGCATTTAATACTGGGTGATGCGCCATCAAGGGATTAAACCAGCTGAGCAATGCTTGCAATATCACGGCGTACAGAAAAATATCGATACTGAGCTTGATGAGTGCAACCGCACTTAGACCTAAAAATACCCACCAAATATGGGCACCTGCGACCCATAGCGGAAAATCATTCAGCATACGCACCAGTACTTGAATCAGGTACTCGCATATCAGTGCCAGCATGAGACTGGAGGTGTCCCAGCGATAAATGGCTGGGATCACGCGGCGCATGGGCAATACTGCAAAATCACTCAAACGCGTCACTGCATGACAAAAACTATCATGAAATGGCGCACGACAGATTTGCATAAAAAACCGCAATAAAAATACCAAAGACAACAATCCCAACAGAGATTGCACAAGAAATATCATCGCCATAGAAATTGCCATGATTAATCCTTTCCGAGGATTTCCCCGAGTTCTTTAGAGCGATTGGCTGCAGCCTTGATAGCTTGAATAATGGCTTGTTGCACTTGCTGATTTTGCATACTCAAGATGGCTTGTTCGGTCGTGCCGCCTTTAGAGGTGACTTGTTGGCGTAAGGTAGCAGGGTCATGCAGGCTTTGCGCAGCTAAAAGGCTGGCACCGACAAAGGTTTCTAGGCTGAGTGATTTGGCTTGCTCAGCATCGAGGCCCAGCTCCATCGCCGCTTGCTGCATGGCCTCAATAAAATAGAATACATAAGCAGGACCGCTACCAGACACGGCCGTGACGGCGTCCATTTTACTTTCTTGATCCAACCAAAGCGTTTCGCCCACCGCTTGCATAATCTGCTGTGCTGCCTGTCGTTGCGCATCGCTTACTTCTGCCAAGGCAAACAGTCCAGAGATTCCTGCTTGAATTTGCGCAGGTGTATTCGGCATAGCGCGCACGATGTAAGGATAGGCGCCCAACCATTTGCTGATGTCACTGGCTTTTACCCCTGCGGCAATAGACACCACTAGTTGCGTACTTAATAGGCTGCCCAAGAAAATTGCCAAATCGCGCAATTGTTGGGGTTTTACCGCGAGAACCACAATGTCAGATTGCGTCACAGCGGGAAGTTGGTCGCTTACTTGTACACCATAATTTTGTTTTAACTGGGCGCGTTTATCCGCATCTATCTCGATCACACATACGCTGCTCATATCATGTTGGTTGTTTTGCAAGCCAGCAATCAGCGCTTGCGCCATATTGCCACCACCAATAAAGCAGATTTTTTGTGTAAGTGCATCCGACATCGTTCAAAAGTCCTATTCTGTGTTTTTATGTTTGCGTTGTTTTGTTGCGCTCGCCAAAAATGGCACTGCCTATTCTGACCATGGTGGCACCCTCAAGAATAGCCTCAGTATAGTCATTCGACATTCCCATGGATAGTGTATCTAGGGCATAACCTTGTTGTTTTAATTGGTTAAACAAGGTACGCATTTGTGAGAATTGCAGACGAAGTGCCTCGGTACTCAAACTCGGATCTGGAATCGCCATCAATCCCCGCAAGCGTAGGTTTGGCATGCTTTGTACCGCTTGCGCTAAACTGGCTAATTGATCTGGCTCGATACCACTTTTACTATCTTCGCCACTAATATTCACCTGCAAACAGATATTCAGGGGGGCGTCCATTCCCTCTCTGGCGTCATTCAGACGCTGCGCAATCTTGAGTCTATCCACGCCATGTACCCAAGCGAAATGTTGGGCAATCGGCTGCGTTTTGTTGCTCTGTATAGGGCCAATAAAATGCCATTGTATGGCTAAGTCGCTTAATTCTGTTTGTTTGCCTAGCGCTTCTTGCAAGTAATTTTCACCAAAATGGCGCTGTCCAGCTTGGAAAGCAGCTCGGATATCAGCAGCTGGTTTAGCTTTACTCACTGCAATCAAGGTGACGTCTGGCGCTATCACACATCCGCTTGGACGTTTTGTCAGTGCTTGTTGTATGCGCTCGTGAATCTGCGCTAACTGCTCAGCGATAGCCATCGTTAGACATGTTGTGCGTTAAACACAATCTGACCATGCAACAAGGTATGGGTGACTCGTCCCAACATTTCATAGCCCAAGAATGGTGTATTTTTTCCCTGACTGAGCAATGATTGAGCGGATACCGTCCATGCTTGTTCGGGATGGAATATACAGATATCGGCATCGCTGTTGATGGCTAAACTAGGGGCAGGAATGCCTAATATCTGGGCTGGTTTATGGGTCAGACTTTGCATAGCGAGTGCTAATTCAACCTTGTTTTCATGCGCCCATTTGAGTGTGAGTGGTAATAGTAACTCCAGCCCTGTTGCACCCGCCTCTGCTTCTGCAAAGGGATACAACTTGCTATCGTCATCCACTGGGGTATGGTCTGAGCAGACTGCATCGATGGTGCCATCACTCAGGCCTTTTCTCAGTGCATCGCGGTCACGTTGGCTGCGCAATGGAGGTTTCAGATGGGCATTGCTATCAAAGTAAGCAATATCCATATCGGTTAAGTGCAAATGGTTGATACTGACATCGCAGCTGACGGCTTGGCCAGCACGTTTTGCAGCACGCACCATTTCGACTCCTTCGGCAGTGGAAAGGCGACATAAGTGCAATTTTGCACCGGTGTGCTTGGCGATACTCAGCAGTTGATAAATCGATAGTGTTTCAGCCGCCGCCGGTATACCTTTGAGTCCCAATCTTGCGGCAACCTCACCGTCATGGGCGACACCATTATTTGCCAGATACGGCTCTTCTGGACGAAGCCATACGGTCAATCCAAATGTGGCTGCATACTGCATTGCACGCCAAAGAACCTGGGTATCAGTGATGGCCGTATCGGCTTGTGAAAATCCCACACAACCCGCTTCGGTTAATTCACACATTTCTGTAATTTCTCTACCCAAAAGTTTTTGCGTCAAAGCACCCAAAGGATAGACATGGACAAGATTGAGTTGCTTGGCGCGGTGCTTAAGCATCTCGACCAAGCCTGGCTCATCTAATACAGGGTCGGTGTCGGGTGGGCAAGCGAGGCTAGTAATGCCGCCGCGTGCGGCAGCGGTTAATTCGCTCTCGAGCGTCGCCTTATATTCAAATCCTGGTTCGCGTAGACGCGCAGAGATGTCGACAAGGCCGGGGCTGACAACGCAGCCTGTGGCATCTATCACTTGGTTGGCCTGAAATCCATCTGGCGCTTTATCTATGCCAACGATTTTGCCTGCTGCAATGTAAATGTCTGCCACGCGGTCTAGGCTTTGTGTCGCGTCTATTAAACGTCCATGTTTGATATGAATTTTCATGAAGGATTTCCTGCCAAAATACTCATTACCGCCATACGCACCGCAATGCCATAAGTGACTTGCGGCAATATGACAGACTGTTTGCCATCCGCGACCGCGCTATCAATTTCAACACCACGATTCATGGGGCCGGGGTGCATGACGATAGCGTCAGGTTTGGCTAAAGCTAACTTTTCTGGGGTAAGGCCATAGGTTTTAAAAAATTCTTGTGAGCTTGGTAACATCGCCCCAGCCATACGCTCGTTTTGTAGGCGCAGCATCATCACCACGTCTACATCTTTCAAACCTTGATTGACATCGTGATAAACGTGCACGCCAAGTTTTTCTACTTGTTCTGGCAACAGCGTTTTAGGTGCGATGACACGTATCTCAGGCACCCCCAAAGTGGTTAGCGCGTGTATCTCTGAACGCGCCACGCGGGAGTGCAGAATGTCCCCTACGATAGCCACCTTCAGGTTGTGCATATCGGGCTTGTAGTGTCGGATAGTGAATACATCCAACAGACCCTGCGTAGGGTGAGCATGACGTCCATCGCCAGCGTTAATCACGTGAATATGAGGAGCAACGTGTTTGGCTATCATGTGCGCTGCACCGGACTGGGCGTGGCGCACCACAAACATATCGGCGTGCATGGCAGTTAGATTGTTAATGGTGTCGAGTATGGTTTCGCCTTTAGATTGTGACGAGGTGCTGACGTTGAGGGAAATCACATCGGCGGATAAACGCTTGGCTGCGATTTCAAAAGTAGTGCGTGTGCGGGTACTGTTCTCGAAAAACAAATTACATACGGTTTTTCCTCGCAGTAGCGGGACTTTTTTGACCTCACGCTCTGCAACGCCAACAAACGATTCAGCAGTGTCTAGAATTTGATTAAGAATTTTTTTCGGCAAGCCCTCAATCGTGAGCAGATGCTTGAGATTGCCGTCCTTATCCAATTGCGGGTTGTACATATCAGCAGTCTTCCAATTCAAGATAGAAACTTCCATCTGCGTGCTGCAGCAGTTGGATATTTTGGTTTTGCGCTACTTGCATGTGATGTACGCAAATTTGCGGGGCGATAGGCAACTCCTGCCCCCCACGATTAATCAACACAGCCAGCGTGATAGAGGCTGGGCGGCCATAATCAAATAATTCATTCATGGCGGCGCGTATAGTGCGTCCTGTATAGAACACATCGTCTATCAAAATAATATGGCGGTCTTGCACATCAAACGCAATATTAGACGGCTTGGGTTCATGATGTAGGCCACGTTGCAAATAGTCATCGCGATAAAAAGAGACATCGAGGGTGCCATGCACAGGCTGCACAGTCAGCGTGTCCAATAATCTTTGCATAAGCCATGCGCCACCGCTGTGGATGCCAATCAATGCAGTATTTTCCTGAATCAATGGTTTGATTTGCTGACACAACTGCTGAAATAATTGTTCTGCGTTAGGTAGTGTGCTCATAAGGGCGTGTCTGCTGAATTTGGTCAAAATAAGATTGTAATATGATTTGCGCTGCAATTTGGTCTAACAATGGTTTTTGTTGGCGACCGCGAATACCCAGCTCGTTCAGGGTTTGACTGGCTTGGGCTGAGCTTAAACGTTCATCAATCAATACTACTGGTAAGTGATAACGGCCATCCAAGCGACGGGCAAATTTTTGGCACAGAGCTGTTAACTCATGTTGTGCGCCATCAAGATGGGCTGGCAATCCAACCACGAGGGTACTCGGTTGCCATTCATGAACCAGTGCATCAATAGCGCTTAGTTTGTCTTTGCTCGACTCGGCTTGAATGGTGGTGAGCGGGTGGGCAATCCCAATCAGATGTTCGCCATGGGCAACACCAACGCGCTTTTCACCGAAATCAAAAGCAAGCACACTGCCCTGAAAAGAAAGTTGTATGGTTTTGTCGTTATTGATCGGTTGCAGGGCGTCGCACTTAAGCATGTCCCGCCACCTCCGACAAACTTGCGGCATTCACGCCCAAAATATGCATGGCTGCATTTAATTTTTCTTGGGGAGGAAGATCAAAAATAATATGGTCTTGCGCTTCAACTGTGAGCCAAGCATTTTGACTTAGCTCATCCTCTAATTGTCCGGCAGACCAACCGGCAAAGCCTAATACCAACAAGAATTTCTCAGGACCTTGACCTTGTGCGATGGCCTGCAATACATCCTTAGAAATGGTAACGGCAGTTTGTCCTTGACTGGCGATAGTGCCATCCCAATTGCCAACTGGTTGATGCAAAATAAAACCACGTTCCATTTGAACAGGGCCGCCATAGCCAGGATGCTCAAGTGCCAACGGACTATGTTTGATATCAAGATCGAGTTGGCTAAACACATGGTCCATATTGATTTCCAATGGACGATTGACAACCAAGCCCATCGCACCTTGATCGGTGTGCTCAAAAATATAAGTGAGGGATTTGGCAAAATATGGATCGGTCATCGCGGGCATCGCGATTAGGAAGTGACCAGTAAGATTTACATTTTCCACGACAAGCATTTTATCACAGCCAGCATGGGTTTGGCGAGGATAAATGCTGGGTTTAAATAGGCTTAATTTGACTCTAAAAAGCCTGTGACTTCGAGACCAAAACCCACCATGCTTGGCATTTTTCTAGGAGTGGCGAGCAATTTCATTTTTCTCACATTTAAATCCAGCAAGATTTGTGATCCTATGCCGTAGTTACGCAAAGCCTGATGCTGTCGCAAAGGGCTGTCAGCATTTTTAATACGGTTAAGCAAATCATTGCCATCTTCTTTTCTGTGCAAGAATACAATGACGCCACACTCGCTGTTTTGCATGGTTTCTAACACTTTCAGAGTATTCCAGGAGTGGCTATTGCTAGATTTATCCAGCAAATCAAATACAGACAAAGGCTCATGCACGCGGACTAAGACCTCTTGCTCGGGATGTGGCTTGCCCTTGACCAAGGCTAAATGGGTTTCCTGCGCTATCTTGTCTTGATAGGCGATGAGTTGCATCGTGCCATAAGGAGTCTCAATAGTGCGCTCTGCAGCGCGTTGAATGAGACTTTCATTTTTGCTGCGGTAATGAATCAAATCTGCAATCGTGCCGATTTTGAGTTGATGTTGAGCAGCAAATTCTAATAAATCAGGCAAACGTGCCATGCTGCCATCGTCTTTAAGAATTTCGCAAATGACAGCAGCTGGTTCGTATCCTGCCATACCCGCTAAATCGCAACCCGCTTCGGTATGACCGGCACGCACTAATACACCACCGTTTTGTGCTGCCAAAGGGAAGATATGCCCAGGACTGACGATGTCACGTGGGGTAGCATTTTTGGCGACGGCAGCTTGAATTGTGCGGGCGCGATCAGCTGCGGAAATACCGGTGGTCACCCCCTCAGCAGCTTCAATCGAAACAGTAAAATTGGTGCGCATACTCGAGCCGTTGTTATCTACCATAGAGTGCAAAGCCAATTGACGGCAACGCGCTTCAGTCAGAGTTAAACAGATGAGCCCGCGACCATATTTCGCCATAAAATTGATATGCTCTGCACTGGCGAATTCCGCTGCGATGACTAAATCGCCCTCATTCTCTCTGTCCTCATCATCAATCAAAACCACCATGCGACCATGGCGTATTTCTTGAATAATTTCCTCAGTGGGGCTGATATTCGGCAAACTCATGACTTATTATTTTCCTGTTCCCATTGCTGCATTCTGTCGATATAGCGTGCCAGCATATCGACTTCCAAATTCACCCGACTTCCAATGCCTAATTGAGACAACGTGGTCTTTTCTAGGGTGTGCGGGATAATGTTGACGCTGAAATCATCTTGATGCACTTCATTCACGGTTAAGCTAACACCATCAACTGCTATTGATCCTTTCACTGCGATGTAGCGCGCTAGTTGATGCGGCGCACGGATACTCAGATGCCAACAATTGTCCAACTGTTCAAAACGTATCACCTGTCCTACGCCATCCACATGACCGCTAACAATATGGCCGCCGAGACGGTCAGATAGGCGTAATGCTTTTTCTAAATTGACTGCATGACTGGAGTCTAGGCCGACCGTGCAACTTTGCGTGGCGGCAGAGACCAGTGCATGAAAATGCCCATTTTGCAAAGCAACCACAGTTAAACAAACACCATTGACGGCAATGCTATCGCCGATTTGTATGTCGCCCACATCTAAATCTGCCAAATTGATATCCAATAGCAAATCTTCACCTTTTGGTGAAATAGAAGCGATTTTTCCAATACTCTGAATAATTCCAGTAAACATGCGTGTTTCCCTAAAAATCTATATGCAATTTTAACAGAAGCAAGGATGAATCCTGCTAAAATTCGGCCACAGTCTGATTAGGTTCACTCATGAAGTTTGCTTCCTTTTTAAATCTCAGCTTCAACATTCGCATTGCTTTGGCTTGGCTAGTGCTATTCATGGTTTCATTGTTAAGCCGCTCTTTTGTCCCGATTGATGAGACCCGATACGTTACGGTTGCTTGGAATATGTATCAGAGTGGTCAGTATGTCGTGCCTTACTTAAATGATATTGCTTATAGCCATAAACCACCTTTGTTATTTTGGTTGATTAATTTGGGTTGGCATTTGTTTGGGGTGAGCGATTGGTGGGCGCGTATGGTGCCCGCTATTTTTGGTCTGGGCGCGATGCTGTTGACGCGAAGTATTGCACTGCGCCTATGGCCTGCTTCGACTCAATCCAATGGCGAAAACAAGATAGCTGAGCGCGCTGCTTGGATATTGTTAAGCACGAGCATTTGGGCTGTTTTCAGTACTGCCACCATGTTTGACATGATGGTGGCTTTCTTTACTACCTTGGGAATGTTAGGGCTGATCTTAGCGATTCAAGGTTTGGGCCTGAGAGCTTGGGGGATATTTGCGCTAGCGATTGCGGGAGGGTTGCTGGCTAAAGGTCCGACTATCTTATTACAGTTGCTGCCTGTTGCCATCTTAATGCCATGGGTGATGGCTACATCTTGGCCTTATCCGTCAAAAAGAGTCTGGTATGGGCCACTATTTCTTGCCACTCTAGCGGGTATTTTGATTTTGCTGATGTGGGCAATCCCCGCAGGCATACTCGGGGGTGCACAATATCAGCATGAGATTTTTTGGGGACAAACAGCTGAGCGCATGGTGAATTCTTTTGCGCATCAACGCCCCATCTATTGGTATCTACAGATGTCGATAGTGATTTTGTTTCCATGGATATGGCTGGGACAAAGTTGGCGTTCTTGGACCCACGCTTGGCAATCTCGACAGCAGGCTAGCGTAAGATTTTGTTGGGTATGGGCGCTGCCCGTCTTGTTCGCATTTAGTTTGATTAGCGGTAAACAAATGCATTATCTATTGCCTATTTTGCCTGCTCTATCATTGTTGCTGGCATTTGGTTGGCAAGGTGTAGCGGATTCAAAATCGGCAAATCATCATGATAAGGAATTATTTTCTTGGGGCTCACTGGCCTTATCTGGAATGGTATTTGCAGTGGGACTTGCCCTGTTAAATATCCAAGAGCTTAGTGGGCAACATCGTTTACCGGCATGGGTATTAGCGATTCAGCCCTGGGTCGCATGGTCTCTGTTGTTATCGGCTTTGTGGTATCAAATTGCCAACCCTTTACGCCCCAAAGATTTGTTTGTGCGATCTTCCATGCTAGGAATCTTGCTATTTGTGATAGGGATGACAGGTGTGGTGCGTGCCACAGGTCAAGCCTATGATATGCGTGGAATATCCGCATATTTGGGCAAGCTAGAACAATCTGGCGTGGCCTTGGGGAATGTGGGTGACTATCATGGACAGTATAATTTTATTGGTCGCTTAAAACGATCACCCGAGAAACTAGAAGAGAAACAAGTGATGGCCTGGTTTCAGCGTCACCCGCAAGGGCGTATCGTAATTTATTTGGATAATTTTGACTTGGGGAATATACAGCCGGAGTATACGCAACTCTACCGTGGCATCTCCTTGGCAGTGATAGACCAAGCGCAATGGCAAGCATGGCTAGAGCAGCGTAGTCATCGTCGTAAAGCAGCCCAACATAAAAAATCAGAGGATATGAATGCAGATTAAGGATTGGGGATTCGAGTGGTTTGTGGGCTTGCGCTATACCCGCGCCAAGCGCAAAAATCACTTTATCTCATTTATCTCAACGACCAGTATGATAGGCATCGCCCTTGGCGTCGCTGCACTTATCGTAGTGCTGTCTGTAATGAATGGCTTTCAAGAGGAATTGCGCGCTCGAATTTTGGGGGTGGCGGCACATGTGCAAATCACTCAAGCCAATCAACGATTAAGTGACTGGCAAGAATTGCAAAATAAAGTAATCCACGCGCCGCATGTGCAAGCAGCCGCGCCTTTTGTTATGGCACAAGCCATGTTGTCCGGAACTGATGCTGTGCAAGGCACGATAGTGCGCGGTGTGTTGCCCGAATATGAAAAAAAGGTATCCGAGCTATCGAGTGCCATGAAAATCGGCCAGCTCCAACAACTTAAAGCGGGCGAATTTGGCATTATTCTAGGCGCCGATTTGGCGCAAAATTTGGGTGTCGTGGTGGGTGACAAAATTACTGTGATGGCACCCCAAGGCCAAGTGACGCCTGCCGGCATGGTGCCTCGCATCAAGCAATTCACCCTGGTGGGATTATTTCAGATTGGCATGTATGAATATGACGCTGGACTAGCCTTGATTCATATTGAGGATGCTGCCAAGTTATTCCAAATGGGCGACCAAGTATCTGGTTTAAGGCTGAAATTGGATGATTTGTTTTTGGCGCCTCAGGTCACCCATCAGTTAGCGGAAACCACGTTGGCTGATTATCCTGAAACCTACTATCTAACCGACTGGACCCAAGAGCACGCTAACTTTTTCCGTGCAGTACAAATGGAAAAACGTGTGATGTTTATTATTCTTACCCTGATTGTCGCTGTGGCAGCTTTTAATATTGTCTCGACCTTGGTGATGGCGGTGGCAGATAAACGAGCAGACATCGCGATTTTGCGCACCTTTGGCGCAAGTCCACAGAGTATTATGCGTATTTTTGTTATTCAAGGTGCCATGATAGGATTCGTCGGCACTGTTCTGGGCGGTGTTTTTGGGGTGCTGATTGCGCTCAATATCGGCACCATCGTCCCCTTTATTGAGCATCTATTTCATGTCGAATTTCTTGCCAAAGATGTTTACTACATTAGCGAGCTACCCTCCCATTTATTGTGGTCAGATGTGCTGACCATAATGTTGCTGTCATTGGGCTTGAGTTTGCTGGCTACCTTATACCCCAGTTGGAAAGCCTCAAAAATGCAAGCAGCGGAGGCTTTGCGTTATGACTAAGCAGAAAAAAATTTCTACCATTATTGATACACAATCTTTAAGTAAGACCTATGCAGATTTAGACGTGCCAGTGCTGCGTGATATTAACTTTCATGTGAGGGCAGGCGAGCAAATCGCGATTGTGGGGACTTCTGGCTCTGGTAAAAGTACCTTGCTGCATTTGTTGGGTGGCTTAGATCAACCCAGCCAAGGCAAAGTGACGTTGATGGGACGCAATGTCGCAGAGATGAGTGAAGCAGAGCGTGGTCGTTTACGCAATCAATCACTGGGTTTTGTCTATCAATTCCATCATTTATTGCCTGAGTTTACCGCCTTAGAAAATGTTGCGATGCCCTTGCTGATTCGGCGTGTGGAATCTGCGCAGGCCTATGCAGAGGCAAGCGAACTGCTGAAACAAGTCGGTTTACAGCATCGTATGCAGCATATGCCGGGTGAAATGTCAGGGGGGGAGCGTCAACGAGCAGCACTTGCACGTGCTATGGTAACAAAACCGCAATGCATCTTGGCGGATGAGCCGACTGGTAATTTAGATCGCGCAACCTCTAACGCCGTGTTTGATTTACTTTTGCAGCTCAACCAGCAACACGGGGTCGCATTGGTAGTGGTGACCCATGACTTAAGTTTGGCAGCCAAGTTACGCAAGCAATATGCGCTGATTGATGGGCAACTCCATGAGCAATAGAAGGACTTAATTGTATGCTGTGGCCAGCGCTCGGTTTTGTGAGTGGCGTTTGGCTGTTGCAGCAATGTGGTTTTTTGCTGGGAGTATTCAGATTCAAGAACAGTGATTGGAATTAATCTCAGCTATTAGCAAGGCCCTTAATGACTTGCTGAAATTAGGCCGACGCGCTAAAGTAACGCAGTTTTATATCACATCATTTTAGGGAGTTCAGAGTGTTAGAAATCATTCTTGCAGCAGGTTGGCCTATCTATCCGCTGATA
>RFPI01000080.1 GCA_009926205.1 Methylophilaceae bacterium | reverse complement strand
AACGTTGTTTGGGAACGCTGTGTGAACGTACATCATGTTACCGATAACTACTGGGGAACCTTCGTGACCACGGTTTACACCGGTAGCAAATGTCCAAGCAGCTTTAACGTTTTTAATGTTAGCTTGGTTAATTTGTGACAATTGGCTGTAGCCTTGATTATTGTGTTGACCACGTGGGTGAACCCAGTTATTTGAGTCTTTCATTGCAGCTTCTTGATCAGCAGCAGCAGATGCAACCATAGGCATAGCCATAGAAGCACCTAACACTAAACCAAGAGCAAGTTTAATTTTGCTCATTTCCATGCTGTTATCTCCTTAGAATAATAAAACTACTTTTTGATGTAACATCCCAAATGGAAGGGACTGAAGAATAGTAAGTGAGGGTATTCCAGTACCACAAGGAAATAAAACGATGCGGGAAATAATCCCGTTAAAAAAAGTGATTTTTTCCCGAAATCATGTATGAATTCTTCCTAGAAATGTCGACTATTTCTATGTTCTGATATCGGACTGTTAAATCTTGTAAGACAATATCGTATGTTAAATTTATAAAACTCTGATTAAGCGCTAATTCAATACATGTCACTCAAACTAAGACTAAATATTCTAATCACATTGTTGCTATTGGGGATACTCATTTTAGGCGGCATTTTTTCTTTAAATAATGCAAGGCAGAATGCAATTGCTGAAATTCGATCGGCAGAAAAATTAGTACTTTATTTACTTGAAGACGCTACTATTAAAAACAAGAATATTAGACACATCGACAAAAATACCTTTAATTTGCAGTACCTCGGCCATATGCGGCATATACGCATTGAACTGATAGATACTGAAGGCAAACAAATCGATAGTAATTCGGCAAAATTTAGTGAAATCGAAGATGAAGCTCCGTATCTCTTCGTTAAGATTCTTAATCATCTTTCCTCTAAATGGGAATCTTCAACACTACCTCTTTTTTATGATGGCAAGCAGCTCGGCAGTCTAATTATTACTCCAGATCCCAGTTATGAATATGCCGAAAAGTGGAAACAACTAAAGGCACTCATGAATCTAGTGTTTTTATTTTTTGTTCTTGTCAATATTACGGTGACATGGGTAGTTAGTTTGGCACTAAAACCCACCGAAAAAATTTATGCTGCATTAAAAGATTTAGAGGATGGTAATCTAGACACACGACTTCCCCCTTTTAAAACTGTGGAACTTGAACGTATTGGCCAGAAATTTAATGAGATGGTGGCACAACTACAATCCAGTATTCAGCAAAACCACAGGCTGAGTCAGGAATTAATCAATCTTCAAGAAGAAGAAAGAAAGAAACTAGCGCGTGATTTACATGATGAGTTTGGACAGTGTTTAACTGCGATTAATACCGATGCGACGGTGATTATGCGTGCTTCAGAAAATAAGTACCCAGAACTAAAGCATAGCGCCTTAGCGATTAGCGAATTATCCAAACATTTGATGGAGCTAGTCAGAGGGCTATTACAAACTTTACGTCCAAGTGTATTAGATGAACTAGGTTTGCAATCAGCCTTAGAAGACCTAATTATTCCATGGAAAAAAAGACATGCTGATATTGATGTGCAATACCATTTAGACTTAGACAATCATCTTTTTAATGATCAAATCAATATCGCCGCTTATCGTCTATTGCAAGAAGCTTTGACCAATATCACTAAACATGCATTGGCCACCAAAGTGACTATTGCTGTCAACATCGAATCTAGAGCAAAACAAAAATGGATACACATTTTCATTGAAGACAATGGCGTGGGTTTGAATTCTAATCAAACTTTCGGATTGGGACTGCCCGGAATGAAAGAACGCATTGTAGGCTTGGATGGAAAAATTAACTTTACTAGTCAAGACGGAACAACGATAGAAGCATGGATACCCATCAAATGAATCAATCACATTTACGAGTCATGTTAGTCGATGATCACGGGGTTGTTAGGGCCGGCATACGACGTCTGTTAGAGCAAGAGCCTCACATTGAGGTTGTCGCTGAGGCCGACAGTGGTGAAAAAGCCTACCAATTATTTGGACAGCACCTGCCGGACATCACCGTAATGGATATTAGTATGCCTGGCATGGGCGGACTTGAATCCATCAAACGCATCGTCACTCGATACCCCACGGCCAAAATTCTCGTTTTATCTATGCATGATAATGTTAATTTCGCAGGGCAAGCATTGAAGATTGGGGCACGTGGATATCTATCCAAAAGTGGATTATCTGAAGAACTAATCGACGCGATTCAATGGATAGCGACAGGACAAACTTTCTTGGGACATGAAATTTCCAGCAAAATAAATTTCAGCGTCAGCAACGATGACAACCCATTACAGCAACTCTCCGTCAGAGAGTTTGAAATTTTTAGGATGTTGGTGGACGGGGTAGAAGTTGCGCAGATTGCGCAAAGATTAAATATTAGCCTAAAAACTGTTGCCAATTATCAGACCACCATCAAACAAAAATTGAAAGTTAACACGCCTATCGAGATGGTAAGACTTGCTATTCGACACGGCTTAATTAACGAATAAAGGCTGTGAGGTAATCGCTTATTGGGTTTGCCATTCCACTGTTAGGCCCATTTCATCTGCTTGTGCTTGCCACTCTGCTTGCACACCCAGACTAGGCACCAGCACCAACTGGCGATCAACAAATACCATAGGCAAACGTTCTCTAAACCAAGGCGGCATATTCGTTTCCTGCATCCATTTCTTTAGAGGTTTACTGGGACGATTGGCATAAGGTTTTATACGCTCGCCGCCTGCGCGAAATTGAATGCTTAAAGTTTGATTCCCCAACTTGTTTAAAGAAATTCCCTGCCCCAGCGTTTTGGAAAAAAGCAAACGACTGCCATCTTCCAATTGAAT
>RFPI01000079.1 GCA_009926205.1 Methylophilaceae bacterium | reverse complement strand
GATTAACTAATCTTAAATAAATTCACGATTGCATCTAATCCGCAATAATTGATTGCGAAGGAAGCTTGTTCTTGCACGATAGGCTTGGCGTGATACGCCACACCCGCAGCGGCAGCTTGCATCATGATTAAATCATTGGCGCCATCACCTATCGCAATGGTTTGACTGAGTTCGACACCCAGTTGTGCTGCCTGATAACGCATAAAATCTGCTTTTGCTTGCCCATCTACAATATCACCAATCACTTTACCCGTGAGCTTTTGGTCGATAATTTCTAAACGATTGGCAGCACTAAAGTCGATGCCTAACATTTTCTGCACATGATGGGCGAATTGCTCAAAACCACCTGAGACTAGCATGGTTTTGATATTAAATTGCTTACAAACTTCCATCCAGCGTTGAGCGCCTGGATTAGGCTGCAGTCGTTCATTGATGACTTGGTTTAGCGCAGACTCCGGGAGGCCATTCAAAAGTGCAACCCGTTCACGCAAGCTTTGTTTGAAATCCAATTCCCCTCGCATTGCGCTTTCAGTAATGGCGGCTATTTGTGGCTTAATGCCAGCGATATCCGCAATCTCATCAATACATTCGATATTGATAAGCGTGGAGTCCATGTCCATTACTGCAAACTGGATATGTTGCAAAGTCAGTGCTTCTGGCACATAGGCACAATCAATTTTTTGCTCACGACAGAAATCTTGTACAGCGATATTTGACTGCTGATTAGGCAAGTAATAAGCATGTTGATCTATCTGGACAAATTGAGCGCCATGAGGCTGATGGCTGAGTTGGTGGATATGTTGCAGATGACCGAGTTGAATATTTGAACCTTGAACGACAAGACGCATTGTTGTGATTAACCTCTTTGATTGCGCTAGAAATGGGCTGTTATATGTTTTGATTATACACTGCCGTGCTAGCGTATATTGTTGATTTCAGCGAAAATATGCGTTTATTCAGTCTACGATTATTTCCATTATGAATTTGCACGAATATCAAGCTAAACAGCTGTTACAGCGCTACGGTTTAGCAATCCCACAAGGACAAGTTGTTCAATCTGCCGAGGCGGCTGCTTCTGCTACCAAGGAAATCCCCGGTCAAGCATGGGTGGTCAAAGCCCAAGTTCATGCAGGTGGGCGCGGTAAAGCAGGGGGTGTGAAGATTGTTAAATCCTCTAGTGAAGCGCAATCCGTAGCGAACTCATTGCTTGGTAAAGCATTGGTGACATACCAAAATGCTCCTGATGGGCAGCCTGTTCACCAACTGTTGGTTGAGCAAACATTGCCCATTGCACGCGAGCTTTATCTCTCTCTGCTAGTGGATAGAAGCTTGGAGAGAGTGGTGATGGTGGCCTCAAGTGCTGGTGGAATGGATATTGAGGAGATAGCAGCGCATACGCCTGAAAAGATATTGCGTGAGGTGTGCGACCCGCTGAATGGACTCGTCGACTATCAAGCAAGAAATATCGCCTTCGCGCTTGGACTTAAAGATGATCAAATTGCCGCTTTCAGTCGACTTGCGAAAGGTCTTTACAAACTATTTAAAGAAAATGATTTGTCTCTATTAGAGATTAATCCTTTGGTCGTGACCACCGATGGCAAGTTATATGCCTTAGATTGCAAAATGAGTGTCGATGACAATGCGTTGTATCGTCAGAAAGTACTAGCCGAGCAACGCGATTGGAGTCAGGACGATGTGAAGGAGGCGGAAGCCCATCATGCTGGACTTAACTATATAGCGCTCAATGGCAATATTGGCTGTATGGTGAATGGTGCCGGTTTGGCGATGGCAACCATGGATTTGATTAAATTACATGGCGGCGCACCTGCCAACTTTTTGGATGTTGGTGGTGGAGCAACGGCAGAAACAGTGACCAAGGCCTTCAAAATTATTTTGGCTGACCAAAATGTGAAAGCTATTTTGGTCAATATCTTCGGCGGCATTATGCGCTGTGACATTATTGCTGAGGGCATTATTAATGCAGTGCGTGAGGTCGGAATTCAAATTCCAGTGGTGGTGCGTTTAGAAGGCACTAATGTGGAATTAGGTAGAAAAATGCTCAGTGAGAGTGGTTTGTCGATTATCTCTGCTAAAGGGTTGACCGATGCGGCTCAACAAGCAGTTGCGTGTGTGAAAGGTTAATACATGAGTATTTTAGTAAACAAAGAAACACGCGTGCTTTGTCAGGGATTTACTGGTAAACAAGGAACGTTTCACTCTGAGCAAGCGATTGCTTATGGAACAAAGATGGTTGGTGGGGTAACGCCTGGAAAAGGTGGCCAAACTCACCTAGGTTTGCCTGTATTTAACACCATGCGTGATGCAGTGCGTGAGACATCCGCCAATGCTTCAGTGATATATGTCCCCCCTCCATTTGCGGCGGATTCAATTTTAGAGGCATGTGATGCTGGTGTTGAATTGATTGTGTGTATCACAGAGGGTATTCCTGTGCTGGATATGCTCAATGTGAAAGCCGCTCTGATCGCAAACAATGTTAAATTGATTGGGCCGAATTGCCCTGGGGTCATCACGCCGGATGAATGCAAAATTGGCATCATGCCTGGCAGTATCCATCAACGAGGTAAAGTCGGTATTGTCTCTCGCTCTGGAACATTAACCTACGAAGCGGTGCATCAAACGACTGCGCTTGGTTTGGGACAATCCACCTGTGTTGGCATTGGTGGTGATCCGATTCGCGGGCTAAATTTTATCGAATGCTTAGCCTTGTTTGAGGCCGACCCTGAGACTGAAGCCATTATCATGGTGGGAGAGATCGGTGGTACCGATGAAGAAGCCGCCGCTGATTTTATTAAACACCATGTGAGCAAGCCCGTGGCTGGCTATATTGCGGGACAGACAGCCCCCAAAGGTAAGCGCATGGGGCATGCTGGCGCCATTATCTCCGGTGGAAGTGGAAAAGCGGAAGATAAAATTGAGGC
>RFPI01000078.1 GCA_009926205.1 Methylophilaceae bacterium | reverse complement strand
AAGAAGTTCTAAGGATTAAGCTATCGATTTAAGTATTCAGTTTCATGGTGTAGTTCCACCCTTTTCCCCCACCTCGCGTGGGGGTTTTTTTTGCCTAAAAATGGACATAAAAAAACAGGAGATGCGCTCCTGTTTTTGAATGCTGGAATATAAAAAACTGTCTAGATAATCTTTGAAAATCTTGCGCGATTTTGGTCTGTCAAAAGATAACGATCAAATTTCATGGCAATGGCACGAACAAAGAACCAGCCTCGACTGCTGATGTGAATCCCTTGTTCATCAATCTCAAGCATACCTTCGTCTTGTAGAGCGTTTAACGAATTCAATTCATTGGCAAAGTATTGCTTAAAGTCTATGAGATAAGCCAATTCAATAGACTCGAACAACAGCTCACCCTGACACATCAGCGCCATAATGACGGCACGACGCACCATATCATCTTTGGAAAGCGCTATGCCCCGCACGATAGGCATTTTCCCTTGGCGTAGGCTATCGTAATAATCTTCCAAAGTTTTCGCATTTTGGCTATATGTGCCTCCCACACGACCGATGGCGGAGACTCCTAAAGCAATCAAATCGCAATCAGGCTGTGTGCTATAACCTTGGAAATTTCGATGTAATCGCCCCTGACGTTTGGCAACCGCCAGCGGGTCATTAGGCAGCGCAAAATGATCCATTCCCACATAGACATAATCCACGCTTAGGAAGTGAGCGATGGCATTGGATAACATACTCACTTTCTCTCCTGCTGCAGGTAAATCCTCAGCATGAATTCGACGTTGAGGTTTGAATCGCTCTGGCAAATGTGCATAGGCATACAATGCAATACGATCGGGTTTCAATTCACCAATTAATTGCAGGGTACGATTAAAAGAGGCTGGCGTTTGTTTGGGCAAACCATAGATTAAATCCACATTAATCGAATCAAATTTTAGTGCACGGGCTTGCGCCACCAGCTCAAAAACCTGTTCATGAGGCTGTACTCTGTGTACCGCTTTTTGAACATCCTCATCAAAATCTTGCACGCCAAAACTGAGTCGATTAAACCCCAGCTTGGCTAAATGCGCTAAGCGTTTTTCGTCTACGGTACGTGGATCCACTTCGATAGAATACTCGCCGCCAGACACGAAATTAAAGCTACGCTTGAGCATATCCATCAACTCAGTCAGCTCATCATCACTAAAAAATGTAGGGGTGCCACCACCTAAATGAAGCTGAGAAATCGTTTGCCCTTTACCCAAATGGGCGGTATGCAAATCGACCTCGTGACGCAAATACTCTAGATATTCACGCGAGCGCTCATGGTGCTTGGTCACGATTTTATTGCAGGCACAATAAAAACATAGCGAATCGCAAAATGGGATATGTACATAGATAGAGAGTGGCGAGCCGGCATTACGATCTCGTCTTTGCTCAAGCGCCTGAATATAGTCAGCCTCGGTGAAGGCTTCTACAAAACGATCGGCAGTAGGATATGAGGTGTAACGTGGGCCTGACACATCATATTTTTGCAACATATCAATGCTGATATCTTGAGAAAAACTCTCTTGCTTAGTCAATTGCACAGTCACGGCGATGCCCTATAAAAACCCTATCTTAGGGGTGCAAGTATGAACATTTTGCTGACCTAGCACATTGATTTAAGTCAAACAAAATAAGGGTGTAAAATGGTGGTATTAGGCAATACGGCATTCCCAAAAATGCCGATTATAATGGGCAACAGACTGACAATATGACCGATATCAATACATCGAAAACCACGGCAACCACAATCACTTCAGATAAATTCAAAGTGGCTTGCTCGAATTGCAATCTACGTGAACTCTGTTTACCGATGGGCTTTAATGCAGAAGAAATGCTACGCTTGGATGAGATTGTTGCTACGCGCAAACAGGTCAAACAAGGTCAGCATTTATTTACCAATGGTGATCCTTTTACCTCTTTGTATGCCATACGCACAGGATTTTTTAAAACCTGTGTCGCCAGTGAAGATGGTCGCGAACAAGTGACTGGCTTTCAAATGGCCGGAGAAATTATTGGTCTCGATGGTATCGTGACTGATCATCATAACTGCGACGCTGTGGCACTTGAGGATGCCGAAGTTTGCATCATGCCTTTCTCCAATGTTGAACATCTGTCGCGCGAATTCCCAGTGTTGCAACGCCATGTGCACAAAATCATGAGCCGTGAAATCGTGCGTGAGAATGGAATGATGATGATGTTGGGCAATATGCGCGCTGAAGAGAGATTGGCGGCATTTTTACTCAATTTGGTGCAACGCCTGCATGCCCGTGGTTTCTCTCAGTCCGAGCTGATTTTGCGTATGACACGCGAGGAAATCGGCAGTTATTTGGGACTTAAATTGGAAACTATTAGCCGTACTTTCTCAAAATTTAGCGAGGACGGTATCATTGAGGTCAAACAACGCTATGTACGTATCCTTGACGCTGACCAACTAAAACAATTGTGCAACCTTCAAACAAGTATTTAATTCCTTATCGTGCCTAACGACTATCTCGTTCCTGAAGACCACAACCGCGATGTCACGGGGATGACTTACATTTATCCAGTGGTATCACGCCGTGCGCAAGGGGTATCCGTCGGAATAAATTTGAATGTCAATAATGCTTGTAACTGGCGTTGTATTTATTGCCAAGTGCCTAACCTGACTCGCGGTGGTCCGCCTGCAATTGATTTAGCGCAATTGAAACAAGAATTAAACAGCATGATGCAAGCGCTGTTGCATGGTGACTTTATGCAACGTTATGTCGCTGAGACTGACAGACGCCTAATGGACATCGCTTTCTCTGGAAATGGCGAACCCACCACTTGTAAACAATTTGGTGAAGTGCTCGACATAGTGGCCGAGGTGATGCAGCAATATGACTTAATCCAGCAAGACGTGAAAGTACGTTTGATTACCAATGGTAGTCAAATGGACAAAGTAGAAGTGCAAGCTTGGATGAAAAAATTGGCGCAAATCAACGGTGAAGTTTGGTTCAAAATCGATGCAGGCAATCGCGCTGGTTTTGCCAGAATTAATGATATCCAAATGACCCCAGAAGCGCATATCAAACGTCTAAAAACCTGCGCAGCCTTATGCCCTACCTTAGTACAAACCTGTATGTTTGCTCTTGATGAGATAGCGCCTAGCGAGGCAGATATTGCCGACTATTTAGCCTTAATCAAACAAGTGAGTAGTGAAATTAAAGGCGTGCATCTTTACAGCGTAGCACGTCCCTCTTATCAACCAGAGGCGCCGCGCTTAGGTAGATTAGACGAAGCTTGGCTGAATCAAATGGCGGAAAGAATTCGTACATTGGCTATCCCTGTTTATGTGAATCCCTAAATGCTAAAGCGTATATCGCAGCAATAAAAAAAGGCAGCCTAGGCTGCCT
>RFPI01000077.1 GCA_009926205.1 Methylophilaceae bacterium | reverse complement strand
TATTTGTAACAGTTGTCTCACATCACGATTTGCAGTGACATTGTCACTAAAGCGGCGATTCCCTTCGACTAGAATCTCTAAGGCTTCGCGTGGTGTGATTTTGTCTCTATCCAATAATGGATGGGTGTACATAAGCTCTCCCTAAATGCCCTTGGTTTCAATTTCAATATTTTTAAATGATGCATGCAGTTGAAAATTCTCAATCACCTCAGTAATGTCAGGGTCAACATAATGCGATTGGGATGCATCGATAATCACTTTACAGTTATTCGGCAATTTTTCTAATTGCTGAATGATACTTGCTTTACTAAAGAAGGAAACTTGGTCTGCCAACTGAATAAAGTGGACTTCCTTACCTTTTTCATCTAATAAGCTTTCTTTCATATAGTGCGAGTTGAGATAGCTTTGGTAAAGCGTAAAAGCCAGACTGACAATCACCCCTGTAATAATGCCACTCAGCAGATTGGTCAACAATATAGCAACGACGGTCACCAAAAATGGCAAGAACTGTCTATAGCCTTGATGAAATACTTGCTTATATAAATCCCACTTGGTCAGTTTATAACCGACCATCATCAATATCGCCGCTAGGCTCGCCAATGGAATCATATTCAGATACTGCGAAATAGTCATCACACTGATAAACAAAAACACACCATGCAAAATAGCGGATAGTTTAGATCTGGCGCCAAAAGTAATATTGGCAGAACTACGCACAATCACCTGAGTGATGGGCAAGCCTCCCAAAAAGCCGGATATCACATTGCCCAAGCCTTGTGCTTTTAATTCACGATTAGTCGGCGTGACGCGCTTATAGGGATCGAGCTTGTCTGTCGCTTCAACGCATAGCAGGGTTTCTACACTAGCAATCAATGCCATGACAAAGGCTATCTTATATAACTCAGGATTTGTCAGCGAAGAAAAGTCAGGCATAGTCAGATGCAGGAAAATATCGTTGATTTCTCTCAGGTCTGGCAATCTCACCAGTTGTGCGTCTTCTAATGCAAAGAAAGTCATGCTGGGCAAGGTGAACAATTCAGCCAGAATAATACCAACGCCAACGACCACAATAGGGCCTTGTAAGATTTGAAAAAACTTAGATTTTTTACTTAATACTAAATCCCAAAGCAACAGGATAGCCAAAGAAACTAATGCAATGAATATGGCACCTGGGGTGAGCTTATCCCAAACAGAAAGTAGTATTTGCTGAATATTATCGGTAAATATAGAAGGTAAGGTTTCATCCCCTTCAAAGGTTAAGTCATAACCAACAGCGTGCGGGAATTGCTTGATGATGATAATCAAGCCTATACCAGCCAACATCCCTTTGATGACTGAAGATGGAAAGAAATAAGCAATAAATCCTGCTCTTAAAAAACCGAGCAAAATTTGAAAAACCCCAGCAAGAATCACGGCAACAAGAAAGGGTTCCCATCCACCCAAACTCTGAATAGCGGTGAACACCACAACGGCAAGACCAGCAGCTGGTCCACTCACACCCAGCGGTGAGCCACTGAAAGCACCGACCACCACACCACCCACGATACCTGCGATTACACCAGAGAACAGAGGGGCACCAGAAGCTAATGCAATCCCTAAACACAATGGCAAGGCAACAAAGAAAACAATAATACTGGCAGGCAAATCTTGTTTAATGTTGTTAAATAATTGCATGTTTAAACCTCTTAAAAATTCTTACTATTCAACGACGGCTGAAAACTTCAATAGGCCACTGTAGATTTGAAATATTTCAATTTGATGAACAAATCTAGCCTACAGAAGATCTTTAACTATTGAAGAGTTGTATTCAGTTGAATTGATTGCACGATCAATATGAGTTTAATTTTTATCTTTGTTATTTATCTAACACCAATAAAATATATATCGCCGCAATAGCTAAAGCACTTTAACAGCTATCCATGGCCGGCAGTAGAAAATCCAATAGCAGCCATAAGATTTGCTTATTTTAGGTGTTGCTTGGATTGCATCCATATACCGTTCGGTCGATAGCAATATATGCTGGTCAGCATATTTTTTGTAACTGTGATGGTTTTTATCTGCGCGACACTTAAGAAATCAAAAACATTGTGCTAACTTGTCATAAGTCGGACTGGTATTTGACCACCCACTGAATCTTGGGCCATGGGCACCAAGCATTAGGAATCTTATTTGAAGAGTACGTAAACAATTGCTAAAAAATATTTTTTCACGTTTTTGGAATAATGCGCCTTTATCCATCAAAGCGATTGTGGTGGTCATCCTCCCGATGACGATTATGTTAGGGTCATTAACATATCTTTATTCGCAAGAGCAGAACTCGGCTAATCTGGAGCAGAAATTATTTATCGCACTAAAAAACCAACGAGATATTCAATCGATTAGCATCCTATTAAATGAAGCTTCGGTCGCTACACGCAATTATCTACTCACCCAAGATGAGAGCTTTATCAGCCAGTTTAAACAATACGAGAAACAAGTTCGCGATGTCACAGAACAACTGCATCAACATTTAGAGAGCGCAGATCAGAAACAACTTCTAAAAGAGATAGGCCACAATATTGAGGAAAATTTACTTGCCCTCAACAATATGATGCAGATGAGACCCTCACAAAAACTTGAGGAGTTATCAAAAGTTTTTCATACCCAAGTTGATCTGTACGAAAAAATTAGTCAGCAGCTCAATGCCATGGCGCTTAAACAATCTTCCTTGATTGAGCAAGACTATGCCAATATTAACCAAGAACGACAGCAAAACCTTGAACTTACCCTAGTTGCTGCCATTTCAAGTTTATTCGCTGTAATTTTGGGGGCGTGGTTATTTAGCGTCACGATCGTAAAACGTATCCATTTTCTACGCGACCGAGCCTCGCATTTAGCCAAAGGTGAGGTGATTGAAATTGGCAGCCAAAGTCATGATGAATTGGGCGACCTGACCAATGAGCTGAATATCGCCTCGCATTTACTCTCTGACTCTATACGCAGTACCAATCAAGCAAAACAAGTCGCTGAACAAGCCAATCGTGCCAAGAGTATGTTTCTTTCCAGAACCAGTCACGAGTTACGCACACCGCTGAATACCATTATTGGCTTTGCCGAGATTCTTGAGGATGACCTGAAAAATAGCAACTCGGTAGAACATTTACACATGATACAAAAAGCGAGTCGACATCTTCTCAAACTTATTGACGAGTTATTAGATATAGCCAAAATTGAGCGTGGCGAAATTGATTTAAAACTGGAGTCGGTTGATATCGGCCAAGTCATTGAAGAAGCCGTCACGTTTATTAGACCGCTGGCACAAACCCGCGATATCCAAATACAGATAAGTCATAGCCCCGCCATTTATGCCTTAGCAGATCGACAGAGATTACTTCAAGTGATTCTAAATTTGCTGAACAATGCAATTAAATATGGCCCACC
>RFPI01000076.1 GCA_009926205.1 Methylophilaceae bacterium | reverse complement strand
GATTTTTTGCAAAAAATCGTGAACAAGCAACACAACTCATGTTGCGCGTGCACACTGAGGGATCTGCGGTATGTGGTGTTTACCCACACGATATTGCAGAGACCAAAGTCAATCAGGTGATGGCTTTTGCTAACGAGCATCAACATCCCCTGCAATGTGCCATGCAACCCGTTTAGTATTTTTGAAGGACTGAGAAAATGATTGCGCAAGAACTAGAAGTATCGTTGCACATGGCGTTTATGGACGCGCGTCAAAAACGACATGAGCTAATTACCGTGGAGCACTTATTATTAGCGATGATAGATAATCCTACCGCCGCTGAGGTATTACGTGCCTGCGGCGCAGATACGGAAAAATTGCGCAAAGACTTATTGGGTTACATCGATGAGCATACTCCAGTAGTGGCTGGACAAGATGAGGTCGACACCCAACCTACACTGGGCTTTCAACGTGTTATACAACGCGCTATTTTGCATGTGCAATCCTCAGGTAAAAAAGAGGTGAGTGGCGCCAATGTGCTGGTAGCCATTTTCGGTGAAAAAGATTCCCATGCTGTGTTCTATCTGCACCAACAAGGTATTACCCGTTTAGATGTGGTGAATTACATTGCCCATGGCGTAAGTAAAAATGCAGAGCAAACACAGAAAGCTAGTGAATCTAACCCAAGCGAGGCGGAAAGCGAGCCAGCAGGCAATAGTGCTCTCGATAGCTATACGGTGAATTTGAACCAACAAGTGCTAGCAGGCAAAATCGACCCAGTGATTGGTCGCGATAAAGAACTTGAACGCGTGGTTCAAACATTATGTCGTCGTCGTAAAAACAACCCCCTATTAGTCGGTGAAGCAGGTGTAGGTAAAACTGCGATTGCTGAAGGCTTGGCGCGTCGTATCGTCGAAAAAGAAGTCCCTGAAATCCTGGCTGACGCAGTCATCTATGCACTAGACATGGGCTCTTTACTCGCGGGTACAAAGTATCGTGGGGATTTTGAACAAAGACTTAAAGCGGTGATGGCTAAGTTGGCAGAGTTGCCCAATGCTGTTCTGTTTATTGATGAAATTCATACTTTGATAGGCGCTGGCGCAGCCAGCGGCGGCACGCTGGACGCCTCCAATCTACTCAAGCCTGCCTTGTCTAACGGCTCCCTGAAGTGTATTGGTGCGACGACCTATCAAGAATTCCGCGGTATCTTTGAAAAAGATCACGCACTCTCGCGTCGTTTCCAAAAAATCGACGTGGAAGAACCCAGCGTGATGGAAACCGTAGAAATTCTCAAAGGTTTGAAATCACGCTTTGAACAACATCATGGCGTGAAATACACTGCAGCTGCGTTGCATACTGCGGCCGAGTTATCCGCCAAATATATCAATGACCGTCATTTGCCCGATAAGGCCATAGACGTGATTGATGAAGCAGGTGCTGCGCAACGTATCTTGCCTAAGTCAAAACAGAAGAAAACCATAGGCGACAAAGAGATTGAGGATATTGTTTCTAAGATTGCGCGTATTCCGCCCAAGAATGTTTCTTCCGATGACCGTCACGCGCTAAAGACTCTGGAGCGCGACCTGAAGGCAGTGGTATTTGGCCAAGATAAAGCGATTGAATCATTGGCTTCTGCTATCAAGATGGCACGCAGTGGTATAGGCAATCAAGGTAAACCGATTGGTTCGTTCCTGTTTTCCGGCCCCACTGGTGTAGGTAAAACCGAGGTTGCCCGTCAATTGGCTTACACGCTTGGGATAGAGTTGGTACGTTTTGATATGTCGGAATACATGGAACGCCATGCAGTCTCTCGCTTGATAGGCGCACCTCCAGGCTATGTAGGCTTCGAGCAAGGTGGTTTATTGACTGAGGCGATTAATCAGCACCCCTATTGTGTCTTGTTGCTGGATGAAATTGAAAAAGCTCATCCTGATATTTTCAATATTTTGTTGCAGGTCATGGATCATGGCACGCTCACAGACAATAACGGACGCAAATCTGATTTCCGCAATGTGACCATCATTATGACCACCAATGCGGGCGCTGAGGCGCTGTCTAAGAACAGCATGGGCTTTACCCAAGCAAGTGGCAGCGGTGATGAAATGGCCGAAATTAAGCGCTTGTTCACGCCTGAATTCCGCAACCGTTTGGATGCCACCGTATCCTTCGCTGCGCTGTCTGAATCGGTGATTGCGCGTGTGGTAGACAAGTTCTTGATGCAGCTAGAGAATCAGTTGCATGAGAAGAAAGTCGAAGCTACCTTCAGTGAAGCATTACGCCGCTATTTAGCCAAGAAAGGCTTTGACCCATTGATGGGGGCAAGACCGATGGCACGTTTAATTCAAGACACCATCCGTCGTGCATTGGCAGATGAATTACTGTTTGGTCGTCTTGCTAGTGGTGGACATGTCGATGTCGATATTGATGATAGCGATAAAATCGTATTGAATTTTGACTCCAACGCCAGCGACGCGCCAACATCAGAAACGACTTCTAATAGCTTGGTTTAATTTTCCCTCGCTTACACAAAAAAGCACGCTTGATTTAACGATTAGGCGTGCTTTTTTGCATAATCTGTAAGAACAATTCAGACTCGCACAACTGCTTTAGCCATGCTTGTAATTTGGGATATGGCGCGGCATCAAACCATGCCTGATCGACCCGTGCAAACTGGCGAATAAAAGGAAAAATGGCGATATCCGCTCGACTAATATGCTGTCCGATTAAGTAGTCCTGTTGGGATAATCTATTTTCCAAGACTTGCAAAAACTGTTCCCCTTGCGCCCGGTAAACCTCAGCGCTATGGCCTGTGTAACGCTCGGGATATTTGTATCTATCCAATGCCGCTTTAAACTCACCATCATTATTCGCAATCAATTTCTGCATCGTCGCTTGCGCAGCAGCATCATTGTGATATCGCCAATCCGCGGCATCTGTTTGACTGAGTGCCCAGTCCATAATGTCTAAACTTTGCTCGAGTACTCGTCCATCCGAAAGCACCAAGACGGGTACTGTACCCTTGGGTGAGACGGCCAACATAGCCGCAGGCTTATCACGTAAGGATATTTCTTCTATTTGAACCGCGATATCAGCGTAGCGCAAAGCCATGCGTGCACGCATCGCATAAGGACAACGACGATAGGAATATAAGATAGGGGGCGACATCACTCGCCTTGCAGATGCAGCAGCACGTAACGAGTATGTGATGCGGTACGGTGCTCGTAAAGGAAGATGCCTTGCCACGTGCCCAATGCCACTTTACCCTCTAGCACTGGGATACTGATGGAGGTCTGTGTCAGAGCAGCGCGGATATGTGCAGGCATGTCATCATCACCTTCTGCGGTATGAATAAACAAAGGGTCCCCATCAGGAATTAGTCGCGCAAAAAACGCCTCCATGTCCACCAGCACATCGGGGTCATAGTTTTCATTGATTAATAAACTGGCGGACGTATGCTGAATATATAGATTCAACATACCGGTTTTAAAACCTGCATTTGTCACCCATTGCATCACCTGCGGAGTGATGTCGTACAGGCGTCTGCCACGCGTGGTGACAGAAATACGCGTATTGATTTGTTGCATGTATTTACCTAAAGATTACCAACCGAAACGATAATACAAACCTGACCCTGGGCCGTAGAATCCTGGCCCATA
>RFPI01000075.1 GCA_009926205.1 Methylophilaceae bacterium | reverse complement strand
ATAGCCAGATTGAAATAGCTTCTCAGGTGTGTTTTCTTGAGTATTGTTTTTAGCTGCTGCGCGCATCATTAACGATCCTTTTTTCTAGTATTTTTTTTCTGACTGGATTGTTCTTGTGTTGATAGCGTAGAGAGTTTTTGCATATGCGTTTCTGCTTGCGCTATCCACTGATTGAATTGTTGTTGTAAATCTCCCAATACAGTTTGCCAATCACCATAGGCCGTTTGTCTAAACAATACTGCGCTCGGATACCACGGACTGTCAGTGCGGTTTAACAGCCAACGATAATCGGGCGCATACGGCAATAAGATCCATACTGGTTTTCCCAGTGCCCCGGCCACATGCGCCACACTGGTATCGACCGTGATAACCAAATCCAAACACTCAATCAGTGCTGCAGTATCAGCAAAGTCGTTTAAATCATTCTGATGATGTTGGATTTGCTTGAATTGATTGAGGGCTGTTTGATCTTGTAATCGATATTCTTTTTGCAAGGAATGCCATTCCACATTGGCCTGCAACAATTGCTCAAAATTTTGCAGCGCTATACTCCGGTTTATATCATTGTCATGTTTCGAGGAGCCTGTCCAAGCGAGACCTACGCGTAATGTTTTGTTCGTTGACAGTCGATGGCGCCATTGTTGTATTTTGGCTGTATCAGCCTGCAAATAGGGGACGCTTGCAGGGACATTTTCGAGCGTGGTTTTGCAAACATAGGGCAGACTCATCAAGGGACAGTAAGCATCAAATGCTGGCAGAGCGTCTCCTTTAGCAACAAAAGTGATATCCGTATCCAATGTTTTCAGCAATGGAATTAATGCCACATGCACTTGCACAATCAATTGTTGGCAATGCTGTCTGACTTGCGTCAAATAGCGACAAAATTGGATGGCATCTCCATAGCCTTGCTCTGCATAGACCAAGACACGCTTTCCTGCAATTTCCTCTAGGTTGCGCCACTCTGGCACGGGGAATGTTTGGCAATTCATTTGATAGCTGGCCATACGCAAGCGCCATTCATACAACTGCCATCCTTGCTCGTATTCACCTTTTACTATTAACAATAGAGCTTTATTCCAGTGCACCTCGGCATAGTCCGGACGCAATGTGAGTGCTTGCTCATAATCACTTAAAGCTGGTTCTACGCGGCCGTTATCTTTATGCAAATTGCCTCGGTTACTATAGGCATCGGCATAAGCCGGATTGAGTTTTATCGCTTCGCTATAATCATTCAAAGATTCTTGCATCATGCCCAAAGCTTTAAATGCATTTCCCCGATTAAGATAAGCTTCTGGATAGTTCGGCCTTGTTTGCAATGCTTTGCTGTACTGTTCCACTGCGCGATGATGATCGCCAAGATCCAAATAAATATTGCCTAAGTTATATAAAGCACTGGTATGTTGCGAGTTACATCGCGTGGCTTCTATATAACTTTCTATGGCTTGATATACCCGCCCTAGTTTTTTGAGTGTGATGGCTTTTTGAAAGTACGTGTCTGCGTTGTCAGGATTCGATTGGATGGCCTGTGCAAAAATCTCTAAGGCATTTTCCTCTTGCCCCATTTCTCTCAGCAGGCCGGCATACTCGCGCAGGGCTTCTACATAATTAGGTTGCAAGCGGATTGCTTCAGCATAGGAAGCCAATGCTTGTGGCTGTTGACCTAACTCATTCAGCAAATTACCCCGATTGAAAAATGCACTGACATAATCTGGTTTATACCGGATTGCCTGTTCATAGCACTGCAAGGCCTCTACCTTTTGCTTTTTCTCTTGATAGGCGTTGCCCAAATTATTATAGGCAAAAGCATTATCTGGATTGAGCTCTAACGACTGCTTGAGTAAAGCAATCGCTTGCTCCAACTCCCCACTTTGGCAATAGGCTGTGCCTAATAGATAGACCAACTGTGGCTCTTTGGGATATTGCTCTAAAAAACTTTGGTAATGGGCAATCGCTTCTTGAATATTGCCTGATTGATGGAGTTGCAATACCTCTTGAAAATGTGGCGACTGCAACACTTCTTTTGCATTTTGTAATTCCATACTTGATTCCGTTTTGAATTTTTATCGGGGGTGTTAAGTTGTTATTATTTTATTGTGGATTATATTTTACTTTATTCAGGCCATATTGCGCACCTATCCATTGTTTTTTTCTCGATGATTTACATTTCTATGAACCGGTGTAAGACTCTCATCGTCATACATCAATATCTTTAATCTTTTTCAAGTGGTGTCGCATGATTGATTTTGCATATTTACTCAAAACTGGCGTCGCACTGTTTGCGATTGTGAACCCGATAGGCTCTATTCCTATTTTTATTAGTGCCACCAATGGCTGGTCAAGCAAGGACAGAAATCGCATTACCAATCTGGTTGCCATCACCGTATTCTCAGTACTGTCAGTAGCGGCTTTGATGGGTGAGCATATCTTGAATTTTTTCGGCATCTCCATCCCTTCATTCCAAGTCGCGGGCGGGATACTGATTATGTTGATTGCACTGCATATGTTGAATGGCAAGCAGCGTCAGAGTAAACAATCTAATAGCTCAACTAGCTCACTGGATGATAAGGATCTACTTGCCGTTGTCCCCCTGAGCGTACCTTTACTGGCCGGGCCAGGGGCGATTAGTAGCATCATCATCGCCGCTGAAAATCACCACAATTTAATCTCCCACCTGAGCTTGATCATTCCTATCAGCGTCGTTGTTCTCTCAGCCTGGATAGTACTGCGTTTATCCGGCTTTATAGCGCATCTACTTGGTGTAATCGGTATCAACATTGTGACTCGACTGATGGGACTGATTCTTGCCTCTATGGCAGTTGAATTTATCGCCAAAGGTTTAGCGGGACTTTTCCCTCAGCTTATTTCTTAAAGTATTGACGATTGACTCGATTTTAATTGGCCGCGCATATACAGCTCCGCCCCCACTTGGCGTAGTTGATGGCACCCTTGCTTGGCTTGTTCAAATTGTTTTTGCAGTGCTTGTTTTAATGGGATTGATTGCAACCCATGTCGATACTGATTAATCTCGCTGGCACTTTCAGTACACATTCTTGCAGCAATATAAAGATTATGATGTGCCACTAATGCATAGAGTGACTGCTGATTGTTAGCCGGAGTCGAGAGATAGAGTTTGACGCTATTTATCCCCAATCTTAGACTGTCCAGCACATCAAACTCATGCACCCAAACACTGCGACTCAATAGCCAGTCGCGTTTCCCATTCGGAGAAAGTCTGTACTGATTTAACAAACTGGCAATTTGCTTGCTTTGTTGTTGAATGCGCTGATCTGTTTGTTGTAACTGTTGGAGGTGTTGCTGCGGAAATGCTAGGCAATAATTGCATGCATAAAACATCAATATCACAAGAATTATTTTCATCATTTTTCGTATCCTGAATGTTGTTATTTTGTTGATTCAGTTTACATATATAGACCTATATAGTCAACAGTTAAATGTCACTATATTCTACACTTTTTGGGCTTCATAACTCCCGCATAATTATTGCAGTGCCGCGATTATGATGGCCCTTAATAAGCTTGAATTGTTTATTTGAATTACAGTAAAAAATTAAACTTTGAGGATATCTTGCCAACGTGTTGTGTAATTCGGACTCTTATTTTCTTGGCGCATTTTCCAACGATATCCCATACCTTCACTGGCCAATCTCACCACATCACGACCT
>RFPI01000074.1 GCA_009926205.1 Methylophilaceae bacterium | reverse complement strand
TGACTAACCCAACAGACGCTTTAGGTGCTGCTGGTGGTTACGCTGAATTGACTAAGTACAACGCTGCTCCTGGCGGCGGTGCACTGACCGTGTTCAGCCTGTAATTTATGTAGTTTAAGGACTGTATAAGTTCTAAAAAACAAAGCCCCGCTTCGGCGGGGCTTTTTAATTTTTATCTGAGGAAATGATGTCATCCAATAAAAAGGCGAGGCCTATATGGAGATAAGCCCCGCCTGGTGATGCTATGGAGATGTGCAAAATCGATTTGATAAGCACAATCAAAATATAAGTTATTCAATTAGAAAGACAAAAGGATTCACTCCCATTATTGTCGGGATAATTTCCTGATATGCGTCCCAGACATTTTCACCTATGAATACATTCTTATAATGGCGACCATTATTAATCTCAATCCGATGTGAAAGCGATTCATGGTGGCGAATTTATCTCTTGAGCAAACCATTCAGCAAAGTAAATCCTTGTTTCTCATATGGAGCATACTTATTGTATTTACCTCTATATTTATTTGGCTCAACACCTATAAAACATTTTTAAGTCCACTGATCACTTTTGCTATTGCACTCTTTTATTGCTGGATATTTCTTGTATGTCGTCTTTTAGATATCGCTGAATTAAGAGGGGTGAACCCAGTGACTCAGGTATGGTTGTGGCAACTATTCCCAGTGTTTGGGCTGGTGATTTGCTTCTATCAATTGACCATATCTCAATCGGGCGAAAAAAAAGACAAGGCTTAAAACCTTGTCTTTTTATATTGCGTTTTAGATAATTAATCTAAACCGATTTGATAAACTTCTTGTTCTGTCTCAATTACTTTACCTGTTGCCGCATCGACTTCAACTTCCCATTCTTGACCATCTTTAGTTTTGATGTCGAATTCGTAAGATGCTGAGCCGTTAGACTCGATGGATGTTTCTGATTCAATTACTTCACCTGGTTTTGCAGCTAAAGCAGCTTTTTTGGCATCTTCCAAAGAAACTTTTGCTTTGCTCTTAAAGCGAGGGTCTTGTGCATCAACTTCTTCTTCTTCCTCAATCAACTTGGCTGTCTTAGCGTCGCACTCTACTTCCCACTCTTTGCCATCTTTGCCTTTGATGTCGAATTCATAGGTTGGTTTGCCATCTTCAATCTCTGCTTCCAATGAAACAACATCACCTGGGTGCTTAGCAAGCGCTGCTTTTAAACAGCTTTCCAATTTGCCCTGGTGTAAGTCGGCAGCGTAGACATCCGAGAATGCACCGAAAGCAAGTAAAGAAATCAATAATTTATTCATGTATTACTCCACGTTGGTTAATGGTAAATGATTAATAAGGTAGTACGTGGACCATACTACCTACATATAATTCAATCAGAAATACGACAAAGGACGGGATTTGATAGCAGAGCTAAATCAGCGAGGTGGCTAAAATTGATCAAGGTGAATGAGATCTTCGATAAAGTATGAAGTCAGTTCTATTCTATTTTTGCTTTCTTGTAGATGACTGCCGCTTGGTCGCGTATGGTGCGCTCAGATTTATGGCGCAATTTGGCAATTTCATCGAGGCTATAACCTTTCACAATTAACAAGGCTATCTCGCGTTCGGTATTGGTAAGTTTCCACTGGTCAAATACTTCTTTAATGTGGGCTGCAATACCTTCTTTTAATTTTTTATGTTGAATTGATTCCGATTTAAGTAATTCACTGGTTTTGTGGAGCTTGTTTTTCACCTTGTTGTGACTGGCAATATCGCTTTTATATCGATTCCAAATCCAAGAGGCGAGGTAAATCACACCAAGAATGATGAGCAGGTCAGTAATAAAATGTCTTGCCGATATTCTTTCATGTGTGTCCCAAATGACATCGATCGCAAATAGAACCAAAACCAATATCAATGTTAGAACAAAAGATAACGAAGTTTTTGAGGAGAAAAAAGATTGAATTAGGCGAATGATGTTGCGCATGCAGTCCTCTAATTTCCACTTCTGCTACAAAAGATAATTTGAGAAGTTAGCACAGTTTTTTTGGGAATATTTCCTGACTAATTGATAAGTCACATAATCGGGAGGAAATCCCAACCCCATAGGAATAAGATTCACATCCATGTCATAGCGCCTGCTTAGGAAAGTGAATGAATCAAATAACTGTGATGCTGGTTGACGATCATATGATCGTTCGTTCCGGCGCCAGAAGACTATTAGAAATGTCAGCTGAATTTCAGATTATTGCTGAGGCGGACAGTGGCGAGCGTGCCTGTGAGTTGCACTCAAAACTAAACCCAGACGTCACCATTATGGATATCCATATGCCTGGAATGGGTGGGATAGAAGCGATGATTAGAATTTTAACTAAAAATCCTAATGCCAAGGTCATTATCCTGTCTATGTATGAGCGTGGACCATTTGTTTCTCATTGTTTAAAAGCGGGTGCAAAGGGGTATTTAACCAAATCAAGCTTAGGTGATGAACTATTGGCAGCCGCAAAAGCTGTTGCCATAGGAAAAAATTATATGAGCTCATCAGTAGCCCAAAGTTTTGCAATTGATACCGTCACAAAACCAAACAACCCTTTGGCTGATTTAAATTCTAAAGAATTTCAAATATTTAGACTGATTGCTGAAGGCAAAGAGATTGATGAAATTGCGGATTCTTTGAAATTGAGTTCGAAAACGATTGCTAATTACCAAAGCATCATCAAAAGAAAACTGGATGCGGTGAGCTCAATCGATATATTAAAAATTGCTATACAGCATGGTTTGATAGAAGCAAGTGATTTGGAAAAGGGCTTGGATGCTTAGAAAAGTAAGGATTCCCATGCAAAATCGGGAAAAATTCCCGATGCTATTTATATATAATTTGCAAATTAATTTTTGTTAGATGAGATTATTCAATGAATTCAAATCGCAAACTTATTTATCTCGCAGTCATGGCTTCTTTAGCCGCGCCTTTGGCAAGTGCTGCAGATTCATTAAAAACAGATAAAGTGGAGGTTATTTCAACTTCCCCACTTCCAGGAATTGGTGTTCCTATCAACCTGATTCCAAGCAATATACAAACAGTTAAATCTCAAGACGTTAACAAACAACCAGGTGTGTCTATCGCTGATTATATGGTGAACAACATGCAAGGTGTGACCGTTTCAGATATGACGGGCAACCCATGGCAGCCAGAGATTAACTTCCGTGGCTACTCATCAACCCCATTGCTAGGTAATGCTCAAGGTTTATCAACTTATGTTGATGGCGTTCGTGTAAATGAATCCTTCGGTGACGTTACTTTGTGGGACAAGATTCCTAGTTTTGCTATCGGTAATATGCAGTTGGTGCCGGGTTCCAACCCAGTCTATGGCCTCAATACCCTAGGTGGTGCGATTGCCATTCAAACCAAAAACGGCCGTGATAACCAAGGGATTGGTATTGAATACGAGGCTGGTTCTTGGGGACGTCAACGCGGCTTGATTGAAGCTGGTGGTGTTTCAAAAGATGGTTCTGTCGATTATATGATTGGCTATCAACATTTGACTGAAGATGGATGGCGCAAGCATTCACCTTCTCATCTCAATCAATTGTTCGCTAAAACTGGTTGGCAAAATGAATCCACACGTTTAGATCTTACTTATATTGGTACAGACAATAATCTGATTGGTAACGGTTTTACTCCGGAATTTTTCTTGAGAGGTGATCGAGATCAAATTCATACGCGTCCAGACTTTACTAATAATTATTCCCATTTCTTGGCTTTAAATGGTTCACATTGGATGAACGATACTACGATGGTTTCGGGTAACGTTTATTACAGAAAGTCTAATCGACACACCAAAAATGGAGATGGGTGGGAATCAGAATATGATGAGATTGCAGGGCAGAATTTAGCTCTGGATAATTATATGACTGATCTAAATACTGATTGGCAAAGGGACTACCCATCTGCAAGTATTGACCCAGATGCGACTGAAA
>RFPI01000073.1 GCA_009926205.1 Methylophilaceae bacterium | reverse complement strand
ACAAAATAGTTGGTGTTGGTGATGCCTGCAGAAATACCCTGAAAAGATTTCAGCTCACCGACAGCAAAGTTGGTAAGCCAGTCTGATAATTGCGCATGACTGACTGAAGTAAAGACGGACATAAAGGGTAAATATGCAATTAAAAAAACAAAAAAAGCGCACTAAGATAAGTGCGCTGTTGAATTAGAACCTAAACAGTATCCATTTTGGAATCACTGGCGGCGGCGTAGGCCCTTCTAAACGCGACCAGCCACCTTCTTGATCTTCACGCATTAAATAGTAAGGCACTCCGTGAGATGGCGTCACTTTCATCATATATAACTCACCGTGCATACGGTATTCTTCTACTTGCTCTTCGCCTTTTTTCACAATGGTAACTTGTGGCTCTTCAATGTCTGCATCGCTGGCACCAGGTGGTGGCAAGGCTTCAGGCAGAGGCTCTAGATTCTCTGGGAAGGCAGGTTTTTCAGCAGCCAAAGCCATTCCGCTCAGTGCGAGCAGAGCCAATAAAAGGCTTAAGGGCTGCAATAAATATTTAAATTTCATAATTTCCCCTAGTGAAGTGCTTCCCATTCTATCAAAAAAGCGCGCCCGACAAAAAACATCCTGCGCATAAAGCTAATGGCTATAAGTACAACTGATTACGACGTTCTGCTGCAGACAACTCAAAGCCTCTTGTTTCGTAGTGCTTAAAGATTGCCGCAACGATAGCGCTGGGCTGATCAATCAGCTGAATCAAATGCATATCCTCTGCAGCTATCATGCTCTCTTTCACAAGCGTATTGCGGAACCAATCCAGCATCCCCTGCCAAAATTCAGTTCCTACCAAAATAATGGGTATTTTGCGCGATTTACCTGTTTGTATCAGCGTAAGCGCTTCCATCAGCTCGTCCAAAGTTCCAAAGCCTCCGGGCAAAACAACATAAGCAGAGGCGTATTTTACAAACATGACTTTACGCATAAAGAAATGCTTAAAGTTTTGGCTAATATCTTGGAAAGCATTGCTGACTTGCTCATGCGGCAATTCGATATTCAAACCGACGCTGGGAGACTTGCCGGGGTAGGCGCCTTTATTGGCCGCTTCCATGATACCAGGGCCGCCGCCAGAAATGACGCTAAATCCTGCATCTGACAGTAGGCGAGCGATTTCCTCAGTCAATCGATAGTAGGGGTCATTAGGTTTGATACGCGCACTTCCAAAGATAGACACGGCGGGCGTAATCTCTTTCAAACCTTCTGTGGCATTGACAAATTCTGCCATAATTTCGAAGGCATGCCAGGACTCGTGTGCGGTATGATAGCTACCCAGAACATCGGGATCGGTAATTTTTGGCAATTTGTTAGTGATGGACATAGACTCTTCTCAATTATGAAAACTTTATTACTGGTTGACGGCTCTTCTTACCTTTATCGTGCATTTCATGCCATGCCGGATTTGCGCAACCGTCTGAACGAGCCAACGGGCGCTATCCAAGGCGTACTCAACATGTTACGCCGCTTACATAAAGACTACCCAGCAGATTATAGCGCTTGTATTTTTGATGCAAAAGGCAAAACTTTCCGCGACGACATCTATCCTGAATATAAGGCCAATCGCGCTTCTATGCCAGATGATTTGCGCGCGCAAGTAGAGCCGTTGTATGAAGCGATTCAAGCGATGGGTTGGCCACTGATTGTGGAGCCAGGTGTTGAGGCCGACGATGTCATCGGTACCCTAGCCAAGCAAGCGGAAGCGGCTGGTATGCGCGTGATTATTTCAACCGGTGACAAGGATATTGCACAACTAGTCAATCAGCATGTCACCATCGTCAACACCATGAGCAATGAAGTATTGGATATTGCGGGTGTGACCAATAAATTTGGCCTGCCTCCCGAGCGCATCGTAGATTATTTAATGTTGATCGGTGACACTTCTGACAATGTCCCAGGCGTGGAAAAAGTGGGTCCAAAAACCGCTGTTAAGTGGCTACAACAATATGGCACACTGGAAAATATCATCCAACACGCAGATGAAATCACCGGCGTAGTCGGTGAAAATCTGCGTAAAGCCTTGTCCTGGCTTCCCACCTGCCGTCAACTGATTACCATCAAATGCGATTGCGCCCTGAAAGAAACTTGGCAAGACCTAGAACCCAAACCATTCAATCGGGATAAGTTAATACAGTTATTTGAGCATTTTGAATTTAAGACTTGGCGTCGCGAACTGGATCACATGCAAAGTGATGTTGCACAGGCGCACGGCGAAACAGAAACAAGCCCACCTCCCTCACTATTTGAGTCAACTGTTTCTACGCCTGAACATCAAGCGCCTCAATATGAGCCCAATTTATCGCGTCGTTACCAATGTATTTTGCAGATGGAGGCACTACAGCAATTCTTGCAGTCTATTACAAGCGCATCATTGCTCTGTGTGGATACTGAGACAGACGCATTAGATCCGCTTCAAGCACGAATTGTCGGCATTTCTCTTAGCATCATGCCTGGTGAAGCGATCTATATTCCTGTAGCACATGACTATTTTGACGCACCGACACAGTTGCATCGTGATGCAGTACTGACATTACTCAAACCCATTTTAGAAAATCCCGACATCAAAAAAGTCGGACAAAATTTAAAATTTGATCGGCATATATTTGCCAATCATGGCATTGCGTTACAAGGCATTGAACATGACACGTTACTGCAGTCCTATGTGTTTGAGTCGCATATGCCACACAATATGGATAATCTTGCGCTGCGTCATTTAGGCATACAAACCATCACCTACGAGCAAGTCGCTGGCAAAGGCGCCAAGCAAGTGGGCTTCCAGCAAGTCGCAGTAGAAACAGCAAGTGAGTACGCGGCGGAAGATGCTGATATCACTTTGCAACTCCATCAAGCCATGTATCCGCGCATCAGCCAAGATAGCAAACTGGATTATATTTATCGCCAGATTGAAATGCCCTGCTCAGAAATTTTATTTGTGATGGAGCGTAACGGGGTACTGATCGATCAGCATATGTTGTTACGTCAAAGTAATGAGTTGGGGGCACGTTTAATCGAGTTAGAGACTAAGGCCTATGAATTGGCTGGCCAGCCATTTAATTTGGGCTCCCCCAAACAATTGCAAGAAATATTGTTTGGCAAATTAGGGATCAAACCAACCAAAAAAACACCTTCTGGCGCACCCTCAACCGATGAGGAAGTATTGCAGGAGTTAGCCTTAGACTATCCGCTACCAAAGTTACTGCTAGAGCATCGTGGTTTAGCCAAATTAAAATCAACCTATACCGATAAATTACCACGCATGATTAATCCGCATACTGGACGCGTGCACACTAACTACAATCAGGCCGTGGCCATTACTGGTCGCTTGGCCAGCTCTGACCCTAATCTGCAAAATATTCCTGTGCGCACCGCAGAGGGAAGACGCATACGCGAAGCCTTTATTGCGCCAGCGGGTCACCATATTGTGTCTGCCGATTATTCTCAAATCGAGCTTCGTATCATGGCGCATTTGTCGCAAGATGCGGGTATGTTGCAAGCCTTTGCGCAAGGTGAGGACATTCATAGAGCGACCGCCGCAGAGATTTTCGGCTGCAGCCGAGAGGACGTCAGCAGTGAACAAAGACGCTATGCCAAGGTCATTAACTTTGGTTTGATTTATGGCATGAGCGCATTTGGTTTAGCGCAAAACCTAAATATTGAGCGTAGCGCCGCACAAAGCTATATCGAACGATATTTTGCGCGCTATCCCGGAGTGCGCGCTTATATGCAAGACACGCGCGAATTAGCTAAACAACAAGGCTACGTGGAAACCTATTTTGGACGTCGATTATGGGTTCCAGAAATCAACAGTAGCAATGGCATGCGTCGAGCAGGCGCTGAGCGTGCAGCGATTAATGCCCCAATGCAAGGAACTGCTGCTGACTTGATTAAGCTTGCCATGATTGCAGTACAGGATTGGCTGTCGCATCAAAACTTGGCCAGCAAACTGGTCATGCAAGTGCATGACGAGTTGGTGCTGGAAGTTCCTGATCATGAATTAGCCTTGGTACAGATGGAGATACCTAAGTTGATGCAGCATGTCGCTCAACTAGATGTTCCACTGATTGCA
>RFPI01000072.1 GCA_009926205.1 Methylophilaceae bacterium | reverse complement strand
GTCCAAGGGCTACTATGCCGCTGGATTTGACACCAATAAACAAAATCACTTTTGTATTTTGTTGCCCCCGCCAAATGTGACGGGCACTTTGCATATGGGTCATGGTTTTAACCAAACCATTATGGATGCCTTAACTCGTTATCACCGTATGTTGGGTGAGAACACTTTGTGGCAGCCAGGTACTGACCATGCAGGGATTGCTACCCAAATCGTGGTAGAGCGTCAGTTGGATGCGCAAGGCATTAGCCGTCATGATTTAGGTCGTGAGAAATTCCTCGAGAAGGTTTGGGAGTGGAAAGAGTACTCCGGTGGCACCATTACCAAACAAATGCGCCGTCTTGGTACCTCACCTGATTGGACTCGTGAGCGTTTTACTATGGATGAGGGTTTGTCGCATACTGTGACAGAAACCTTTGTGCGCCTGTATCGCGAGGGTCTTATTTATCGCGGTAAACGCTTAGTGAATTGGGACCCAAAATTGGGCACAGCTGTGTCCGATTTAGAGGTGATTTCGGAAGAGGAAGATGGCTTTTTATGGCATATCTCTTATCCGCTCGCTGATGGCTCTGCTTCTTTAGTCGTGGCTACCACCCGTCCCGAAACGATGTTAGGTGACGTGGCCGTGATGGTGCATCCTGAGGATGATCGCTATCGTCATCTGATTGGCAAGCAAGTGAAATTGCCTTTATGTGATCGCGAAATCCCGATTATCGCTGATGATTATGTGGATAGAGAATTTGGGACTGGTGTGGTGAAGGTGACGCCAGCGCATGACTTCAATGACTATGCAGTTGGACAGCGCCATGGTCTGACTATGATTTCTATTTTGACTTTGGATGGACATATTAATGATGCTGCTCCAAAGGCCTATCAAGGGTTGGAGCGATTTGCTGCACGTAAGCAAGTAGTCGCTGATTTAGATGCTCAGGGCTTTTTAGTAAAAGTTGAAAAACATAAATTAAAAGTCCCTAGAGGTGACCGGACAGGTGTCGTGATTGAGCCCATGTTGACCGATCAGTGGTTTGTTGCCATGAGTAAACCTGGACATGATGGCAAGAGCATCACTCAAAAAGCATTAGAGGTTGTGGCTAATGGAGAAATTAAATTTCATCCAGAAAATTGGGTGAATACATACAATCAATGGCTGAACAATATTCAGGATTGGTGTATTTCCCGTCAATTGTGGTGGGGTCATCAAATTCCAGCTTGGTATAGTGATGACGGGCGGGTGTATGTCGCTCATGATTTACAAGAGGCGCAAAAGCTAGCGGAGCAAGACGGATATCGTGGAGCGTTGAATCGTGACGCAGATGTTTTAGATACTTGGTACTCTTCGGCATTGTGGCCATTCTCCACTTTAGATTGGACTGGTGACGAGGCTCAGGATGCAAAAAATCAGGCCTTGCAACAATATTTACCATCTTCTGTATTGGTAACAGGCTTCGATATTATTTTCTTCTGGGTGGCCCGCATGGTCATGATGACCAAACACATTACCGGAAAAATACCCTTCAAAGATGTCTATGTGCATGGTCTGATTCGAGATGCAGAGGGTCAGAAAATGTCTAAGTCTAAGGGGAATGTATTAGACCCCATCGACCTCATTGATGGTATTGAATTAGATGCCTTGGTAGCAAAACGTACGACTGGTTTGATGAATCCTAAGCAAGCCGAGAGTATCGAGAAGAAAACTAGAAAAGAATATCCGAATGGGATTCCGGCTTTTGGCACAGATGCATTGCGTTTTACTTTTGCCAGTTTGGCAAGTCCAGGCCGTGATATTAAGTTTGATATGCAGCGTTGCGAAGGCTATCGCAATTTCTGCAACAAGATTTGGAATGCGACTCGCTTTGTATTGATGAATACCGAGGGCCAGGACTGTGGCTTATTGGAATGTAGCACCCAAGCTGAGGGCTATCTAAAGTTCTCACAAGCCGACAGATGGATAGTGAGCTTGTTGCAAAAAACCGAGGCTGATGTTGCACGTGCGTTTCAAGACTATCGTTTTGATATGGTGGCACAAAGTATTTATCAATTTGTTTGGGATGAATACTGTGACTGGTACTTAGAGTTTGCCAAGGTGCAGCTGCAACTCGGTTCTGATGCTGAGAAACGTGCAACGCGACGCACTTTGTTGCGTGTACTTGAGACTATTTTGCGTCTAGCTCACCCTATCATGCCATTTATTACTGAGGAAATTTGGCAAACCATAGGTCCGATGTCTGGGCGTCAGGGTGAGACCATCATGATGCAAGCATATCCGCAATCTCAGCCAAATAAGATTGATGAGGCGGCTGAAAATTGGGTCGCGACTTTGCGTGAAATTGTGGTGGCTTGCCGAAGTCTAAGAAGTGGTATGGGGATTTCTCCAGCAGAGAAAGTGCCTCTTATTATTGCTGGCGATGCAACCCGCTTAAGTCATTACACAGCATATATGCAAAGCTTAGCCAAGTTAGCAAAAGTCGAAATAGTTAGTGATTTGCCAGAAGCGGATGCGCCTGTGGCATTGGCAGGTGATTTTAAGCTGATGCTGCAAATCGAAATCGATGTTGATGCAGAAAAAGCACGCTTATCGAAAGAGATTGAACGTCTGCAAGGAGAAATCACTAAAGCTCAAGCCAAATTGGGTAATGAGAGTTTCGTTGCGCGTGCACCTGCACAAGTGGTGGAGCAAGAGAAAGGGCGTTTGGCGACCTTTAGTGCAGACTTGCAAAAACTTGAGGCGCAGTTACAAAAGCTGGCGCGCTAGAAGCTTGCTAGTGGAGGGCAATGGATTAGAAAAAAAGCGGCTTAGGCCGCTTTTTTTTGGATAAAGAATATAAATAGTTGTCGTGCTGAACCTGCATCGTCCTGCTCACTAGTCTCTTCATAGTGCAACATTTGATGGCCCGTTTGTTTGCAAAACGTATGAAAATCTTTTGTGGCTCCTGGGTCAGTCGCTAATGTTTTTAATATCTGACCCGCTTGCAATTCAGCCAATGCTTTCTTACAGCGTAATATAGGTAAGGGGCAGCGCAGTCCACGGGTATCAAGTTGTTGATCAAACTGCATGTTCATATCGCTTAAAAAATCAAAGACGCTATTGTAATTTAAACTAACTCAGCCCGGTGATATGACCGTCAGCACCCAATCCAATGTGCTCGGCAGCAGGTACTTCTGGTAAACCTGGCAATGTCACAATATCACCCATCAACACCACCAAATATTCTGCTCCAGTACACAGTCTAAATTCTCGAATTGGATAACTGTGATTTGTGGGGATACCTAAAAAATTAGGATCTGTACTTAATGAGCTATGTGTTTTTGCAATACAGATAGGGTAATGTGAGTACTGGCTATCAAGGGATTTAAGATATTCCCTCTGCTCATCACTGAGTAAAGCCTGTTTGCCAGCATATACTTTGCTAATCACTAGATTAATTTTATCTTCAAATGACATGCCATCTTGATACACAAAACATGGTGGGTTGGTTGGCTGAAGGGTCAGTTCAATAACAGCTTGTGCGAGTGCTTCAGCACCTTTTGCACCGTATGCCCAATGATTCGATAGCACCGCTTTTACTCCGACTTGTTCAATCAGAGCACACAAAGTTTGGATATCTTCTGCACTGTCATCTTTAAATTGATTAATACACACCAAACAAGGTAGCGCAAAATTATCACGCATATTAATGATGTGTTGGTGAAGGTTATAAAAGCCCTTTTGCAGATTGCCTTGACCATGAGATTTCACTGCTCGAATAGTGGCAACAATAACAGCCGCATTAGGCCATAGCCCTGATTTTCTGCACTTGATATCTAAAAATTTTTCTGCGCCCAAATCAGAGCCAAACCCAGCTTCTGTGATCACATAGTCGGCTAAATTTAAGCCTAACTCAGTCGCAATGACGCTATTGCAACCATGCGCAATATTGGCAAACGGACCGCCGTGGATGATGGCAGGTGTCCCAGCTAACGTTTGGACTAGATTGGGTTTGATGGCATCTTTGAGTAACGCTGTCATCGCTCCGCTGGCTTTCAATTGTTTGGCCGTAATGGGTTCATTGCGACTATTAAAACCTATGGTGATATTGGCAAGACGTCCTTCTAGCTCTTTAGCATCTTTGATTAGACATAGGATTGCCATCACTTCAGAAGCAACGACAATATCAAAACGATCGCGTAAAGCACGATCATTCATGTCAATGACTCTGCGCCAAGTAACGCGTTGGATATCAAGTTTATTGCCACGATAAATATGGTTATCTACCATCGCTGCAAGTAGGTTATGGGCGGCGGCAATGGCTGCAAAATCGCCAGTAAAGTGCAGATTGATATCCTCCATAGGTGCGACTTGTGCATAACCGCCCCCAGTAGCTCCGCCCTTCTTGCCAAACACAGGACCTAGGGCAGGCTCCCTCAAGCACACGAGCGATTTTTTACCGAGAAGATTAAGGCCATCTGCAAGACCTATGGTCGTAGTTGTTTTGCCTTCACCCGCGGGGGTAGGGTTAATCGATG
>RFPI01000071.1 GCA_009926205.1 Methylophilaceae bacterium | reverse complement strand
CTAAAAGCCCAAGAATTGTTACATAAAATGCAGGAACGCACTGAATGACAAGAGCAAAGATTTATTTAGTCATTGCATTGGCTTTTGTTTTACAGCTGATGCCATGGTCGACATGGGTGCATCCAGAATTTGTACTGATGACTTTGTTATATTGCCTATTAAGAAGCCCGCACTTGTGTGGCATAGGTACCGCATGGCTAGTGGGAGTCATGCTAGATTTAATGACAGGGGTACTATTCGGTCAGCATGCGCTTGCTTACACGCTAACGGCTTTTTTAGCGTTATTTTATCAGCGCCGCTTGATTCTATTTACCAATTTGCAACAGATGGGCTATATCTTCCTATTACTGCTGTTCAATCAGTCTGTGATGATGTTGCTGCAAGCCTACACCGGCGAACATCATATGTTGACCTTCTTGTTTTCTAGCATTGCCAGCTTATTCATTTGGCATATTGCGCATGTGTTCTGGTTGAATCGCGAGAGGTAGGGCTTGGACTGGTTAAAATCCTCCAATCGCCACATGCGCAATTTTGCGTTAGAGCAATTTTATTTTCACCAACGCATGCGATTTGCTGGATTGGGCGTACTAATTTTCCTGCTGATTCTTATGCTACGTTTTATCTATTTGCAAATTGGCAAATATGACTATTACCATACCCAAGCTGAAAATAACCGTGTCGCACTAGTCCCCATTGTTCCTAACCGAGGCAATATCTATGATAGAAATGGCGAGATTCTTGCGCAGAACTACTTTGTATATACATTAGAAATCGTCCCAGCCAGACTGGACAATTTGCAAGACACAATCGATAGACTATCTAAATTAGTGGTGATTCGCGAGAAAGACATCAAAAATTTTAAAAAATTGCGCACTCAAACCCATAACTTTGAAAGCGTACCAATACGAACACACCTGACAGAACAAGAGGCTGCTACTTTTGCTGTCAATCAGTACCAGTTTCCAGGTGTAAGTATCAAGTCCAGGCTATTCCGTTTCTACCCGAACAACAAAACTGCTTCGCATTTAGTGGGGTATGTCGGGCGCATTAACGAAGCGGATAACAAGAGTCTAGAGAGCATGGAGCTGAGCTCCAACTACAAAGGGTCTGAACACATAGGCAAGGCAGGTATGGAGCAGTTCTATGAAACCATCTTGCATGGTCAAACAGGATTCCAACAAGTAGAAATCAATGCGGATGGCCAGGCTGAACGAGTGTTATCGGTGACCCCGCCAAAATCTGGCAATAATTTAATTCTCAGTGTGGATTTAAAACTTCAGCAGATTGCTGAGAGTGCGTTTGGCAACCGTCGAGGTGCTTTAGTAGCCATTGAGCCTAAGAGCGGTGAAGTGTTGGCTTATGTCAGTATGCCTACCTATGACCCTAATATGTTTATAGATGGTATTGATGCAGAAGCTTGGAGAGAATTAAACGACTCTTTAGATAAGCCGCTCATCAATCGTCCAATACGCGGCATTTATCCCCCAGGCTCTACCTTTAAGCCTTTTGTTGCGCTTGCTGGTATGAGTGAAAATAAACGCCTGCCACCTTTCTCGATTGCCGATCCAGGTTTTTATACTCTCGCTGGAGGTAGTCATCAGTATCGCGATTGGAAACCGGGTGGACATGGCATGGTGGATATACAAAAAGCGATTACCGTATCTTGTGACACCTTTTTCTACGGTTTAGCCATGGATTTAGGTATAGAAAAACTCGCATCTTATGTTCGCCATTTCGGCTTTGGTGAAAAGTCTGGACTAGATATGATGGGTGAGATAGGTGGTTTATTGCCCACGCCAAAATGGAAAGAAAAGCGCTATAAACAGAAATGGTTTGGTGGAGAAACTATTATCGTCGGCATCGGGCAAGGTTATATATTAGTTACCCCAATGCAGCTGGCTCAAGCAGCATCAATTCTTGCTAACAACGGTATCGCTATGCGTCCGCATATTTTGAAAACGGTTGAGGTGCCAGACCATAGCAAACGTTACGATATTCCTCAAACACAAGTTGATTTAATCCATATTGAACCAGAGCATCTACAAATTGTGCGCAATGGAATGATAGACGTAACTAAACCCGGCGGAACTGCCGCCAGTGTGGGTGCTGGTGCTAACTATGATATCGCAGCAAAAACCGGCACTGCACAGGTGGTAGGTATCAAACAAGGGGCGAAATATAATGCTGCAGCCCTTGATGAGAGACATCGTGACCATGCTTTGTTTATTGCTTTTGCTCCAGCCGAAGAGCCTAAGATTGCAATCGCTGTAATCGTAGAAAATGGCGGTCATGGAGGTTCAGCAGCTGGCCCTATTGCCCGACAAGTCATGGATTATTATTTACAAGGCAAAATCCCAAAAGAGGCAGCACCTGCTAATCATCCCGTTAGTCAATCTACGGCTGTTGGCAGTCAGGAGCAATTAAATGATTAATCGATTTAAATACTATTTGTTGCGCAGCTTAGATCCTTTTCTAATGGCATGTATTCTATTTACCTGCTTTGTAGGCTTATTCGTTATCTATAGCGCATCTGGGCAAAGTTTTGACAAGGTCATCGGGCAGTTAATCAATATGCTGGTTGCACTTATTTTGATGTGGATGGTCGCAAATATCCCACCGAATATTTTGGAGCGACTTGCTGTTCCAGTGTTTTTTGTCGCTTTGATATTGCTTATTGGGGTAGCGCTGTTTGGGGAGATTAGTCATGGGGCGAGACGCTGGTTACATCTCGGTATCGTGCGTATTCAACCCTCAGAATTGATGAAGCTAGCCGCCCCCATGATGTTGGCTTGGTATTTTGCTCGACGCGAAGAAGGTCTGCGCAGTATGGACTATTTAGTAGCATTTATTTTGCTTATGATGCCAGTGGCGTTGGTCATGCGACAACCAGATTTGGGTACCTCATTAATTATTTTTGCCGCTGGTTTTTTTGTGATTTTCTTGGCTGGCCTTAGTGCTCGTTTATTGATATCAGCGGGGGTATTGGTTGCAATTTTGACCCCTATTTTTTGGAGTATGTTGCATGACTATCAACGCCGTCGTATTGAGATTTTGTTAGACCCATATCAAGATCCACTGGGCGCTGGTTATCACACTATTCAAGCGTCAATTGCTTTAGGCTCCGGTGGTATTTTTGGTAAAGGTTGGCTGAATGGCACTCAATCGCAACTTGATTTTCTCCCTGAGCGAACCACCGATTTTATTTTTGCTGTATTTGGTGAAGAGTTCGGCTTGGTAGGTAATCTACTTTTATTGGCAATGTTTAGTTTGTTAATTTTCCGAAGTTATATGATAGCTTCGCGTGCACACAATGTTTTTTCTAGATTATTAGCAGGAAGTATTTGCCTAACATTCTTTACCTATGTATTTATTAATATTGGCATGGTGAGTGGTATTTTGCCGGTAGTCGGTGTGCCCTTGCCATTTATCAGCTATGGCGGTACCTCGCTAGTTACGGTGCTGTTGGGTTTTGGCATATTGATGAGTATTAACCGCCATAAAGCCTTGGTGCCCTCATCATGAACCCGGTTAACCCTTATTCCAAACTCCTTTTGTTGGGACTATTACTGTGCCTATCAGCATGCTCGACTTTAGATATTATTCTGCCCCGAGAAGATAGGCCATTACCTAAACAAGCACCAACGCAAAATAAATCTACACGTGGTGGTGGATATTATTTAGACGATGGCCCAGGGGACAATCCACCGGCAGACTTGCTTGGCATTCCTGATGCAACACCCAAGCTTGAGCCTTATATTGGCCGTGCGAATAAACCCTACATTGCTTTAGGTTTGACTTATACGCCCATGACAAACTTTCAGCCATACAAAAGTACGGGTATTGCCTCTTGGTATGGTCGTCGCTATCACGGTCAAAAAACTTCCATTGGCGAAATTTATGATATGTATGCGATGACTGGTGCTCATACCACATTACCTCTGCCTAGTTATGTCAAAGTCACTAATCCTGAGAATGGCAAAAGTGTGATTGTGCGTATCAATGATCGAGGACCATTCCATGAGAGCCGTCTTATTGATTTATCCTACGCTGCTGCCTACAAATTAGGCATCGTGCAAAAAGGGAGTGGCTTAGTAGAGGTTGAAGCCATAGACGTAAAGCAATATCTAGCGGAGCAAAACAAACAGACCAGCCCGACTAAGACGCCTGAAAATGCAGAGGGTAAAGATAACAATCAAGTAGTGTCATATCCGCCCGGCAACTATGTGCAATTGGGCGCTTTTAGGCAAATAGAGAATGCTAAACAATTGTCACAAAAGTTACGAGATCAACAGATCTTACCAAATGATATGAATATCAATAATTGGCAAAATCAGGGACTTTATCGCGTGTTGGTAGGCCCTTTTGATACGCGCAGCAATGCTGAAAAAATGGCAGAAAAAATCAAAGCAAATCTTGGCGTGAATGCCATGATAGTATCTTTTTAACTTGAAGTTATTCGATTTGTCCCCACTAAGCAGACTATGACAAAACAGACTGAAAAACCATTAATAGAATTTCCATGCGATTTCCCCATTAAAGTGATGGGCGAGACGCATGAGACC
>RFPI01000008.1 GCA_009926205.1 Methylophilaceae bacterium | reverse complement strand
GCTTGTGCGCGCGTTGCACGTACCGCTGGTCCTTTGCTTGCGTTAAGCGTACGGAATTGAATTCCACCCTCATCGGTCGCAATCGCCATGGCTCCGCCTAGGGCATCCACCTCTCTGACCAAATGCCCTTTACCTATACCTCCGATAGAGGGGTTACAAGACATTTGACCCAATGTTTCAATGTTGTGCGTCAATAATAGGGTTTTTTGCCCCATACGCGCGGCCGCCAAGGCAGCCTCTGTCCCAGCGTGACCTCCACCAACAACAATGACATCAAATTTTTCTTCGAAATTCATTTTTACCCAAACTCAAAATTTCTGACATTTTACTTAAAAGACAATGTTTTATAAACCAAATGTTTCACGTGAAACCAATATTTATTGGGGAAAGCATATGAAAATGTGAAATAAGAAATATTTTGTTAACAAAGATGGCATACAATCTGCTTGTGAGTTAATTAAATAACCTAGGAGCGAAATATGAAAAAAATCAGTTTAACTTTATTGAGTCTATTTGCTTTGGCAAGCTTGAATGCAACTGCCGACGTTGCCTCTGCCCAGAAATTTGCTGACAAATATGCAGTGATCGCTAAAAACATCGATCCAGCCTTTGCAGGCCCATCCGCGGAAGAAGGCAAAGCTTTTTTCAATCGTGAGCTATTGATTAAAGGCAAACCAACGGCTTGCGCATCTTGCCATACTGCAAACCCAGCCGACCAAGGCAAGCATATCGTGACGGGCAAACCTATTCGTCCTCTAGCACCAGCCATTAACGAAAAGCGTTTTGCTGATATTGATAAAGTTGAAAAGAACTTTACTAAGCACTGTAATGACATTACAGGCCGCGATTGCTCTGCTAAAGAGAAAGCAAACTTCGTTACTTATTTGATTAGCGTTAAGTAGTTTTATATGCGATATGTATGGGACCCTATAGTCAGGATTTGTCATTGGACTTTAGTTGTCTCATTCGCTGTCGCATTTCTGACACATGAATCCGAGTGGCAACGACTAACCCATGTGAATGCGGGTTATGTCGCTGCCACGGTGATTTTTATTCGTATTATTTGGGGCTTCCTAAATACTGGTTATGCCAAATTCCAGAGCTTTCCTCCAGACCCCGAAAGAGCGCTTCGATATACCTTTAAAATTTTTAGGGGAAAGGCTAAGCCTTTTGTGGGGCACAATCCTGCGGGATCATTAGTTATTTATCTTATGCTGGGAGCCGGCATTATGACTGTAAGCAGTGGCTTTCTGGTCTATAACGATGGCTGGTTATGGAATAATCCTGCATACCTGCAAGACCTTCATTTCTATAGCGCTTGGTCTTGGCTGATTCTGATTGCATCGCACATCTCTGGGGTATTGATTGAATCTCTTTTGCATAGAGAAAATTTGATTTTAGCCATGATTACTGGCAAAAAACATGACATCCAGAATAGCATTGAACCTGCCAATCGAAACGATGTTTCACGTGAAACAAAAAGAATTTTTGCGATTGAAGGTTTTTTGAAAAGATTGCTGATGAAATTGTTTAGAAGATAATCACTTACCAATACAAAACGAACCAAATATCTCGCCTAACAGGTCGTCCGCAGTAAATTCACCAGTAATGCTCGAAAGTTCTTGTTGTGCCAGTCTCAAATTCTCAGCCAGCAGCTCTGCCTGCGCTAGGTTAGCAAGAGACAAGTTGAGATAGTCCGCCACCAGCGAAATTGTTTTTAAATGACGTGTCCGGGCAGTAAATGCATTTTCACCCAAATCCTGCATGCCCACGCTTTCTAATAAAACTTTTTTCAGAAGATCCACACCTTCGCCATGTTTTGCAGAAATATAAACATGCGGGTCACTTTGATATTGAATTTCTGCCAAACGCTCGGTCAAGTCGATTTTATTGTGCACCCAAATCTTTTTAACTTCTTGCGGCAACCTATCTAAAATCGATTTTTCTTTTTCGCCAATGTCATGATTCGCATCCACTAAAAATAATGCAATATTGGCTCTTTCTATCGTTTTCCATGTTTTTGCAATACCGATTTTTTCAATCTCATCATTTGTCTCTCTTAGTCCAGCAGTATCGACAAGAGTAAAAGGAACGCCTTGAATTTGGATGTCAGTTGAAATCGTATCTCGCGTAGTTCCAGCAACTGGGGTAACGATTGCCACCTCATCTCCTGACAGCTGATTAATGAGACTGGATTTGCCAACATTGGGTTGGCCAATTAAAACCACCACTAAACCGTCTTTGAGTAAAACCCCTTGTTGCGATTGTTTAAATATTTTTGCAAGCTCTGTCTGAATATTATGAATACGCTCTTGAATACGGCCGGCACTAATAAAGTCTATGTCCTCCTCAGGAAAATCAATGCAAGCCTCTACGTATACTCTAAGTTCGGTTAATTCATTTAAGAGGATATGGATTAATTTAGAAAACTCTCCGGAAAGTGAACGCATGGCACTTTTTGCAGCTTGTACCGTAGAGGCGTTCAAAATATCGACGACAGCTTCAGCCTGGGCTAAGTCCATTTTTCCATTTAGAAACGCTCTTTTGGTGAACTCCCCCGGCTCAGCTTGTCTAGCGCCTTGTTTTAAACATGCCTGAAGAAGAAGTTGAAGAACAATGCTGCCGCCATGCGCCTGAAGCTCAAGGACATCCTCCCCAGTGTAAGAGTGGGGACCTGCAAAAAAAATAGCGATGCCACGGTCAATAACCGTTTGATCGCTATCTAAAAATGGTAAGTAGTAAGCTACTCGGGGGCTGATTGTTTGTCCCAATATGGCTTGCGCAATTTGCTTAGCCTGGGATCCTGATATACGAATAACACCTATACTCGCGATGCCGGATGCCGTTGCAATCGCGGCAATGGTATCGTTATCCGGCTTAAGAGTTAACATTTCCTTTTTTCTTTGCCAAGGCCATCGCATGAATACTGCGATTAATTTGGGCTTGTTGTACTATCGATAGGATGTTGTTAACTAGCCAATACAACACCAAGCCCGCTGGGAAGAAGAAGAAAAACACGCTGAATATAAGTGGCATAAATAACATCATTTTTGCCTGCATAGGATCTGTAGGCTTAGGATTCAGCTTTGTTTGAACAAACATACTGATTGCCATCAGTATGGGCAACACATAATACGGGTCCGGTGCAGATAGATCTTGAATCCACAGCATAAAGGGCGCATGACGCATTTCCACACTACCCAATAGCATCCAATACAGAGAAATAAAGACAGGAATTTGTACCAATATGGGCAAGCAACCCCCAAAAGGATTAATCTTCTCGGTCTTATAAAGCTCCATCATGGCTTGCTGCATCTTTAATTTATCATCGCCATATTTTTCTTTCATGCTTTGCAGACGAGGCGCTAACTCACGCATTTGCGCCATATTGCGATAACCGGCTGCCGACAAAGGATAAAACAATGTCTTGATAATCAGGGTCAAGATAATAATGGATACACCCCAGTTAGCAGCAAAGTCATTTATCAGTGAAAGCAACTTAAATAAAGGTGACGCGATAAAGGTCAACCAGCCATAGTCAACTGTATACTCTAGGCCTGGCGCGGTTTTAGCCAACTCATCATGTAACTGAGGGCCGGAGTAAAATTTGGCGGAAGCCTGTTTACTAGCCCCTGGCGCAATGTCTCCCAATGCATATTTAGTCCCGATAGCATAAATAGCATCACTAATTTTTGATGTGTAAAACTCTTGCTTGGTTACCTGTTGCGGAATCCACGCACTTACAAAATAGTGTTGCACCAAACCCACCCAACCGTCATTGCTGCTTAGATTGAGGTCGGCTTTCGCCATATCTTTGAAGGAAACCTTTTTGTAATTAGCATCGGCGTTGTAATAGGCACCACCGGTAAAGGTAGGCATCATCTTCGCGCCCTGATCAGACTGATTGTCGTGCAGAATTTGGAAATAAACCCATGGATTTAAGGGTTTATCAGAAATATTGCTGACTTGATAATCAACGTTGACGGCATAGTCGCCTCGCTTAAATGTGTAGGTTTTAGCAACCTTCACTACTTCATTCTGATATGTCAGCACCACCTTTAATTCATTTTGATCTGGATTCAACTGATATTCAGTGCTGTCTGCTTGATATATTGTTTTGTGATTAGGTAAGGCTTCTCCAATCAAACCTGACTGAGAAATATAAACCCGTGATGAATCTGAGTCGCTCAACAGAACTAGATTATCTTGAATGTTTTCTGCACTCTTGTGTTTTAACAATTCTACAGAACGCAAATCACCGCCAGCTAAATCAATCTCGGCACTCATCAAGTCTGTGCTTACATGAATGCGCTTATCTTTAACCAAATTAAAGCTGGTTGGAATGGCTTGTGCGGGCTTGTTCGACGAAGAACTTTCAGTCTTAGCCTGAGTAACTTGAGGTGCTCGGGAAGATTGCCACTGGCCCCAAAACATTAAGATTGTGAATGAGAGAACGACAAAAACAATAAATCTTTTAGTATCCATAAGCCTATATCAATCGATTGGATCAAAACCACCTTTATGCAAGGGGTTACATTTTAAAATTCTCCAAATGCTCTTCGCTGTTGCATGAAAAAAATTATATTTTTCATAAGCTTGATAGCAATAGGAGGAACAAGTTGGGTGGAACCTGCAGTTACGTCCGAGCATGGGGCTAATACATATTTGATACAAACGTATTAGTTTTTTAACTAAAAAGCGCATTATCGTATCTTAGCCACCAACTCTAAAAAATCTGCACAGAGCGCATTGTACCCTACCCCACGGATTTGCTGGCGTGGCCTCACTACTAAATCTAGTTCTTGGAAGTGATGACAATTCAAACGGAAGATTTCTCGCATACGTCGCTTTATAAAATTACGCTCAACCGCTGTGGGGAAGGATTTTTTGGCGACTACAACTCCAATTCGCGCGTGGTGCATGCTATTGGGCTTGTAAGAAATAGTGAGGTATTTTCCTGTTAGCGCTCTTCTAAAATCAAAAACGGATGAAAAATCATCCGTTTTTAGTAATTTTTGCTGCTTTTTAAAGGCAAGACTCAAATCAATTGCCCGACTTTAGCAATGGCTTGTAATTAAACAGCCAATCTAGCGCGACCTTTTGCGCGACGAGCAGCAATCACTGCTTTACCGCCACGAGTTTTCATGCGCACTAAGAAACCGTGGGTTCTTGCACGACGGACTTTAGATGGTTGATATGTACGTTTCATTCTGAATTACTCCGAATTCGTTCTCTTGAAAACCCTCTATTAGACTAGAAATTTACAGCACTTGTCAATAACTATCTGACTTTGATAGAGAAATAAGTCTGTGGATAAAGTGCTCTGGAAACGCTAAAATTGCTATTCGATTTCAGGGTAAGCGTCGCTTCCATAAATATAATTATTTCTTTTAAAATCAACTAATTGCCACATTATGAATGAATTTTGGTCAAATTGCCTGAATAGGTTCCAGGAGGAGCTTTCTCAGCAGCAGTTTAATACATGGATTAAACCGCTTGATTGCGACATCCAAGAGGCCAACGTGCGTTTGTATTGTCCAAACCGTTTTGTCATGCAATGGGTAAAAGATAAGTTTTCTCAGCAAATTAGTCAGTTAGCAGAGGATTATCTCAAGCAGCCTTGTGAAATTGAATTTATTATCAGCGACACTAAAAAGATAGATGCGGTGGAGCCAAGGGTCAATACGGCCCAAGAGGTCAAAAAGCCAAAAGAGGTTAAGAAAAAGACCGATACGAAATCTGCAAATAGTGACGGACTTAACCCTGCGTTTCTGTTTGAAAATTTTGTGACGGGTCGCGCAAATGAGTTGGCGCGCGCTGCGGCACTTCAAATTGCTGAAAAGCCTGGTGAATCTTACAACCCTTTATTCATTTATGGTGGCGTAGGCCTAGGAAAGACTCATCTGATTCAAGCCATCGGTAACTTTGTTAAAAGTCACAACAGTGAGGCAAAAATCAAATATCTTCATGCTGAGAGGTATGTTTCTGATGTTGTGAAGGCATATGGTAATAAATCTTTTGATGAGTTTAAGAAAAAGTATCATTCTTTAGATTTGATATTGGTAGACGATATTCAATTTTTTGCTAAAAAACCTAGAACTCAAGAAGAATTCTTTTATGTTTTTAACTCCCTAATTGAAAGTAAAAAACAAATTATTATTACCTGCGATACTTATCCTAAAGAGATTGCAGATATGGATGAGCGTTTAAGAACCAGATTCAGTTGGGGTTTGACTGTTGCGGTTGAGCCGCCAGAATTAGAAATGCGGGTCGCCATTTTATTAAAGAAGGCGGAAGAAGCAAAAGTTAAAATTGGTGAGGATGTGGCCTTTTTTGTAGCAAAGCAAATTCGATCTAATGTGCGTGAATTAGAGGGCGCATTGAATAGAATTATTGCGATGTCTAATTTCACAGGACGTGAAATTGATATCAATCTTGCAAAAGAAGCCTTAAAGGATTTAATCGCGGTCAAAAGTAGACAGATTACAATCGAGAATATCCAAAAAACGGTGGCTGATTACTACAAGATAAAAGTAGCAGAAATGTATAGTAAAAAGCGCACAAGAAACTTTGCTCGCCCCAGACAGGTGGCAATGGCGTTGGCACGAGAATTAACTAACTTTAGCTTTCCTGAGATAGGTGAAGCTTTTGGTAACCGTCATCATACGACTGTCATGCATGCTTGTGATGAGATTGGTGGCATGAAAAATACAGATCCTGTACTAGCAAGAGATATAGCAATATTGACGCAAGTGATTCGTGATTAAAACTTGTGGATGAAAAGTGTGTAACTGTTTTAAAAAGGATGGTTTGAAAGTTATGCACAAACTATACACACAAAAGTTAATGGTTATACACGGCAAAATTTATAGTTTAGTTTTTTGATTTTATTAATGTTTTTTTAGTTACACACAGTATTTGGGTTTATTATAATTACTATCAAGAATATATTTTTATTTAGGTTTAAATTATGAACATAAAAATCTCTCGAGAAACCTTGTTAAAACCATTAACAGAAGTGAATGGTATTGTAGAACGTAAGCACACCTTACCGATTCTTTCCAACATTATGTTAGAAGCCAAAAACAATACATTGGTTCTAACAGCGACAGACTTAGAGATTCAAATATCTAGTCAAATTGAATCTAGTAATGCGAATAATTTTTCAATTACTGTTTCTGCTAGAAAACTGCTAGATATTTGTCGCGCTTTACCTGAGGGATCTGAACTAGACTTATCAGGTACCGAAACCCGCGTCACTGTCAAAACAGGTAAAAGTAAATTTAATCTGCAGGCATTACCTTCTGCAGACTTTCCATTAATCAATAGAAGTGAGACCACAGCCAGTAAATTTGTCATTGAGCAAAATAAATTTAAAGCGCTTTTGAGACAAGTTGAATTTTCTATGGCACAGCAGGATATCCGCTATTACTTGAATGGTTTATTACTCGAAATTAAAGATGGAAAATTGAATTTAGTAGGAACTGATGGTCATCGCTTGAGCTTTACTTCCACAACTTTAAATGCTGCAGCAACAAACCAAGAAGTCATCCTACCGAGAAAAACGGTCATTGAGTTAATAAAATTGCTGAATGACTCTGATGAGGAGTTGGCGATTGAGTTTGCCAATAATCAAGTCAGTTTTGAGTTTTCAAGTATCAAGATTATTTCCAAAATTATTGACGGTAAATTCCCAGATTACAGTCGTGTGATACCACAGGGACATCAAAATAAGTTTGAAACCGATCGATTAGGTATTTTATTGGCAATGCAACGAGCATCTATCCTGTCCAATGAAAAGTATCGAGGCATACGTATGGTATTGAGCACTAACAACATCAAGATGATCAGTACCAATAGCGAGCAAGAAGATGCAGAAGAAGAGTTGGAATTAAATTATTCAGGCGACAGCTTGGATATTGGCTTTAATGTGACATACTTGATCGATGTGCTGAATAATATACAGAATGATAAGGTAGAGTTTTCCTTTGCAGATGCAAATAGCAGCTGTCTGGTCACTATCCCAGGAAATAGCGACTATAAGTACGTCGTCATGCCAATGCGAATTTAAAGAGAATAGAGAACTGAAATATGACAAACGCAAATAAAGAATACGATTCATCCAGTATTACTATTCTTGAGGGCTTAGATGCTGTCAGAAAAAGACCAGGGATGTATATCGGCGATACCTCTGATGGCAGTGGTTTGCATCATATGGTATTTGAGGTCGTGGATAACGCCATCGATGAAGCGTTAGCCGGTCATTGTGATGATATTAAAGTCATTATCCACCCCGACAACTCTGTCAGCGTATCTGACAATGGTCGCGGTATTCCTACGGATATCAAACAAGATGATAAAAACGAAGTAAAACGTTCAGCCGCAGAAATTGTGATGACGGAATTACATGCGGGCGGAAAGTTTGACCAAAACTCTTACAAGGTTTCCGGCGGTTTGCACGGTGTAGGGGTGTCTGTTGTGAATGCTTTGTCCGATTGGCTAAAGCTTAAAATTTGTCGTAATCAAAAAGTCTATCAAATGGAGTTCCGCCGTGGCGTTGCAGTTGCGCCTTTGGCTGAAACGGGCAGTACAGAGCGTCAAGGAACAGAGGTTCACTTTTTCCCTTCAGCAGAAACTTTCACAACCGTTGAATATAGCTTTGACATTTTGGCAAAACGATTGCGTGAACTGTCATTCTTAAATAATGGCGTCAAGATTGAGTTGATTGACCAGCGCCACAACAAATCTGAAAACTTTGCCTATTCTGGTGGTGTAAAAGGATTTGTTGAGTATATGAATAGAAACAAATCCGTACTTCATCCCAAGGCTTTTTATGCTTCAGATGAAAAAGATGGCATCACGGTTGAAGTTTCTATGCAATGGAATGACTCCTATACAGAAAACGTACAATGTTTTACCAACAACATTCCTCAGCGAGATGGGGGTACCCACTTAACGGGCTTGCGCACAGCCATGACAAGAACGCTGAATAACTATATTGAAGAAAACGAACTAGCCAAAAAAGCCAAAATTGAAACAACAGGCGATGATATGCGAGAGGGCTTAACTTGTGTGCTATCCGTAAAAGTACCGGAGCCAAAGTTTTCCTCTCAGACCAAAGACAAATTGGTATCGAGTGAAGTACAACCCGTGGTTTCGGAAATTGTCGCATCGAAGTTGGCAGAATTTTTGTTAGAAAACCCAAGCGATGCCAAGATTATCTGTAACAAAATTGTAGATGCCGCTAGAGCAAGAGATGCAGCAAGAAAAGCCAGAGAAATGACCCGTCGTAAGGGTGTAATGGATACTATGGGCTTGCCGGGTAAATTAGCAGACTGCCAAGAAAAGGATCCAGCACTATCCGAATTGTATTTGGTCGAGGGTGACTCTGCGGGAGGATCAGCTAAACAGGGGCGTGATAGAAAGAATCAGGCGATTTTGCCGTTGAAAGGTAAGATTTTAAACGTCGAGAAGGCGCGTTTTGACAAATTATTAGGCTCGCAAGAAATTGCAACACTGATCACTGCCTTGGGCACAGGCATAGGCAAGGACGATTTTGATGTCGAGAAGCTTCGCTATCACCGCATTATTATCATGACGGACGCGGACGTAGACGGTGCTCACATTAGAACATTGCTGTTGACCTTCTTCTATCGTCAAATGACAGAGTTGGTAGAACGTGGTCATATCTATATCGCGCAACCACCTCTGTACAAAGTAAAACATGGCAAAGAAGAGCGCTACTTAAAAGATCAGCATGAGTTGGAAGAGTACCTGCTGAATTTGGCACTCAAAGACGCCAAAGTGATCACCAAAACAGGGGGTGCTGAATTGGTTGAGGACTCCTTAGCGACCATCGTCAAAAATATGGCGTTGACGGAAGCAGTGATACGCAGAATTTCTTCTCTATACGATGAGCAAGTCATGCGTGCTTTAGTGGATATACCTAACATTGATTTATCCAATCAAGCTAGTGCCGAGAAAGTAGCGACTGATATCAAACAACATTTATCTGAACACGATATAACGATTAATGTCGCATTCAATATCGAAGAGCAAAATTACCGATTGGAAATTAATAAAATTGTTCATGGTAATTTGCAAACTTGTGTTATTGACCGAGACTTTTTGAGCGGTGGCGACTATCAGCAAATCAACAAAATGGCACAAATGCTAGTTGGTTTGATTGGAGATGGGGCACAAGTGCTGCGCGGTGAAAAAGCGAGCCCAATTAAAAACTTCAAAAACGCTTTGGATTGGTTGTTGAATGAAGCTAAAAATGGTCTCAATATCCAACGCTACAAAGGTTTGGGTGAGATGAATCCAGAACAGTTGTGGGAGACCACGATGGATCCTCAAGTGCGTCGCTTACTCAAGGTGCAGATCGACGACGTAATCTCTGCTGATGAGATATTTACCACACTGATGGGTGATCAAGTAGAACCTCGTCGTGCGTTTATCGAGAACAATGCCTTAGGTGTGATGAATTTAGATATCTAAACAATGCAAACGGTTGTTGAAAATATTAGTAACGTTTCTCACGTTATCCAGCTAGCGGTAGCGCCAGTATTCTTATTAACGGGTATTGGCGCCATACTTTCCGTACTAATCTCAAGGTTGGGCCGTATTGTTGATCGCGGCCGTGTGCTGAGAGAACAACGCAAGGTGGTTGATGAAGCCAATAAAAGTGAGAGAAAAGTTCTTACGATTCGCGCTTTTTGGGTACATTGGTCAATTGTATTTTGTACAGTTTCAGCGCTATTAGTCGCTGTTGTCATTGCCGTACTATTCCTTGCATCAGAGGTCCATTTTGACCCCACGCACACCGTTTCACCATTCTTTATCTTGGCGATGTTAAGTCTGATTGCAGGATTGGTTTGTTTTCTTCGCGAGATATATCTGTCGACCCATACGATGGAAATTGACGATTAGCTATGACGCTTAATGAGCTCAGATTCGTTGTCGCCTTAGCAAAAATTAAAAATTTCAAAAAAGCAGCAGATGCTAGCTTTATCACCCAGCCAGCACTCAGTTTGGCAGTAAAAAAACTAGAGGACGAGCTTGGGGTGATGTTATTTGAGCGCAGTAGAAAAGAAATTAGTCTTACCACCATAGGTGAGCTTGTGGTTCAGCAGGCGACCAAAGTTTTAGAAGAAGCAGAACGAGTCAAAGAAATTGCCAAACACGGCCAGAACCAACTATCCGGCCAACTAAAACTTGGTGCCATTTATTCTGTTGGCCCCTATTTAATTCCTGAGTTAATTCCATTGCTGCGTCAAGCCGCGCCGGAAATGCCATTACTGATTGAAGAAAATCTTACCGCCAACCTAGAAAATCAACTAAAAGGCGGCGTGATAGATTTAGCCATTATTGCCCTACCCTTCAATATTCCAGGAATCAACACCATTCCCTTATACGAGGAGGAGTTCGCTGTTGTGGTTCCCAGCGGACATGAATGGGCAAAACGCAAAAGCATTGCAGCGGATGAATTGAATCAGGAAAAAGTGCTGCTGTTAAGCAGTGGTCATTGTTTCAGCAATCAAGTAATACAATCATGCCCTAGCCTGACTAGAAAGGGAGAGGTGCTTCAGGGAAACTCTCTAGAAACCATACGCAATATGGTGGCATCTAATCTTGGCATTACCGTTCTTCCAATGAGTGCGACAGGATCAAAATATCAAAACGGTTTAACCAAAGTGATTCCATTTGATGAGCCGCGGCCAAAAAGGCAAATTGCATTAGCTTGGAGAAAGAGCTTTTTCAGAGAACAGGCTGTAAAGATAGTAGCTGATAGTATTCGCAAAATTGAAATGTTTAAAAATCACCTGATTTAATCAAGATTTTTTCTTTTTCCGCCCATCAGCACCCAACCCTCATGAATTTCCAATACTTGAATATCAAACCAAGGCTGATAGGCTTCAGTGATTAATCCAATCTGTGCTTGTAGGATGCCAGATAAGGCTAACTGCCCTCCTGGCTTACATAGTTGGGCGAGCGCAGGGGCAAGGACAATGAGGGCGCTGGATAAGATATTGGCAACGACGATATCGGCGCTAAAATCGCCTGTGAAGTTTTGCGCATGTAAAAAGCGGATGCTTTCCTCGTTTTGTACAGCATTAAACTCGCTGGCTTCAATCGCATGGTGATCGATATCGATACCGAGAACTTCATGTGCGCCAATTTTTTTGGCGGCAATAGATAAAATCCCTGAACCACAGCCATAGTCAATAACACTACAGGACGGTTTAACGACTTGTTTTAACCATTTTAAGCAAAGAAAAGTAGTGGGGTGGCTGCCAGTACCAAAGGCTAAACCAGGATCTAAGCGAATATTGATAGCATCAGTATTGCTAACATCATGCCAAGTCGGCACTATCCATAAGTCATCAAGAATTTTTATTGGGTCGAATTGCGACTGTGTGAGCCTTACCCAATCTTGCTCAGCCACCGTTTCAATTTGGTAAGGCAAGCTGTCCAGACCAAACTCTGCTTTAGCTGCAGCCACTAATGGCTCAACCTGGCAATTTTCATCTAGCAGTGCGTTGATAATATTTTTTTGCCAAAATCCTGGCGGTGGCATATTGGGCTCACCAAATAAAGGGACTTCATCTGGCTGCTCAGCTTCAGCGTCTTCGATTGAAACGGACAATGCACCGTGGTTTAGCAAAAATTCACTTAATGCTTCCGCGATACGATTGTCCGCATGGATATTCAGGGCCAACCAAGCCATGATTATTTATTGTTGATACCGAGTTTGTTTTCTAAGTAGTGAATACTAGTTCCACCATGCTGAAAAGCAGCGTCATTCATCAAATCTTTATGTAAAGCCACATTGGTTTTGATGCCTTCGATAATCATCTCAGATAAAGCAATATTCATTTTGGCAATGGCTTGCTCTCGTGTATCACCATATGCAATCAATTTACCTATCATAGAATCATAATGGGGAGGCACAAGATAGTTTTGGTAGGCATGTGTATCAACGCGAATGCCAGGTCCTCCGGGCATATGGAAGGTTGAAATTCTGCCTGGTGAGGGAACGAAAGTATAAGGGTCTTCAGCGTTAATGCGACACTCGATGGCATGGCCATTCAATTCAATGTCTTTTTGCTTAAAGCGTAATTTTTCACCGTAAGCAATACGAATTTGTTCTTGCACAATATCGATACCAGTAATCATTTCTGTCACTGGATGTTCAACCTGAACGCGAGTGTTCATCTCGATAAAGTAGAACTCATTATTTTCGTAAAGAAACTCAAAAGTACCAGCGCCACGATAACCTATACGCTTGCAAGCATCAGCACAGCGTTGACCAATCTTATCGCGCAATTTAGTGCTAATTCCAGGGGCAGGAGCCTCCTCCAGAACCTTTTGATGACGTCGTTGCATAGAGCAGTCACGTTCACCTAAATAAACTGCGTTGCCATGTTGATCAGACAGCACTTGAATTTCAATATGGCGTGGGTGCTCAAGGAATTTTTCCATGTACACCATAGGATTACCAAAGGCAGCTTGTGCCTCAGCTTTGGTCATATTTACGGAGGCTATAAGCGCTGCTTCGGTATGCACTACCCGCATACCGCGACCACCACCACCACCCGCCGCTTTGATAATGACAGGGTAGCCAATCTGTTTAGCAATCTTAATAATTTGCTGTGGATCGTCTGGTAATGCTCCTTCAGAACCTGGGACACATGGCACGCCAGCTTTTCTCATAGCATCTTTAGCGCTAACTTTGTCGCCCATTAATCTAATGGTTTCGGCGCGAGGTCCAATAAAAACAAAGCCACTTTGTTCAACACGCTCGGCGAAGTCTGCATTTTCAGAGAGAAAACCATATCCTGGGTGGATTGCTTCTGCATCGGTGACTTCAGCTGCACTAATGACGGCAGGGATATTTAGGTAACTTTGATTAGAGGGGGCTGGACCAATACATACAGACTCATCAGCGAGCTTCACGTATTTTGCTTCCCTATCTGCTTCAGAGTGAACGGCTACAGTACGAATACCTAACTCGCGACAAGCGCGTTGGATACGCAAGGCAATTTCACCTCGGTTCGCAATCAGAATTTTGTCGAACATGATGCTTCCTTAGCCAATAATAAAGAGAGGCTCACCGTATTCAACAGGTTGACCGTTTTCTACCAAAATAGCCTTAATAACACCGGCTTTATCGGCTTCGATTTCATTTAATAATTTCATCGCTTCGATGATACATAGCGTATCGCCTACTGCTACTGTACTGCCCACATCCACAAAGGACTTAGCATCAGGAGAAGGGGAACGATAAAAGGTACCTACCATCGGAGATTTCACTTCGTGACCATCCACCTTAGCAATCACTTGCGGCGCTGCTTCAGCAGCAGCGGGCGCACTTGTGGGCGCTGCAGGAGCAGGGCTTGGGGCAGATATATATTGTATATTCGCTGCCGAAGCCTGAAGTTGTCGGCTAATGCGAACTTTTTCTTCACCTTCGGTAAGCTCTAATTCAGAAATCCCAGATTCTTCGACAAGGTCTATCAGTTTTTTGAGTTTTCTTAAGTCCATGGTTTACTCCCTAATACAGTAAGGCCTAAGCCTTTTGATTTAATTGTGAAATTGCATAATCCAGCGCGAGCAAATATCCCATCGCGCCTAAGCCACTAATCAGGCCTACCGCGATATCAGAAAAAAAGGATTTTTGGCGAAAGTGCTCTCTGGCATAGATGTTGGAAAGATGGATTTCGATAAATGGAATTTTGACTGCACTCAGCGCGTCACGCATAGCAATAGAAGTATGCGTGTAGGCCGCTGGATTAATCAAAATAAAATCTATCTTATCTTTTGCGCTTTGAATTTTGTCGATGAGTTCGACTTCAGAATTACTTTGAAAAGTCTCTAAATGTATATTGGCAGATGAGGCCTTTTCTTTGAGTTGACGATTGATATCATCCAAAGTCAAAGTGCCATAATGATTTGGCTCACGCCCGCCCAACAGATTTAAATTGGGGCCATGTACCACTAAAACAGACTTTTGTAGTGCGTTGTTCATCCCGTTTAAATACCCAACCTAAGAAAAAATTCGGAAAGTATTTTTGCTGTTAATTAGCCTACATTTTACAGTAAAAAGTAGCTATTTACGGAAAAAATCTTGGTATTTAAAAGTAAATGCAGTAAATATAAGTCTGTTTTTTTGGGCTTTTTAAGTCATTTTTTATGGTTTTAATGAGTTTAAATAAGAGCTTAGCTCTTGAATATTTACTCGCCCGAAAATTTGTTTTATCACTTTCCCATTCTGATCAATGACCACGGTGTAAGGAACTACCCCTTTGTCATTGCCGAGCTGCTCTGATAGCGCCATGGTGTCTTGTTCGCTATAGATTATTTTAAATGATGTGGCTTCGTTTGCTTGGAAAAATTTTCCGGTTTTCTCAGCATCATCAATAGATACGCCAAAAAACTCGATTTGATCGTTGCTCAATTTTTTATTGAGGTCTGATAACTCCGGCAACTCTTCTACACATGGTAAACACCATGTCGCCCAGAAGTTGAGGACGGTATATTTGTTTTTTACGGGCAAGCTGACCTTTTCACCCGCAAGACTAGTAAAGCTGTAGTCATTTAATGCATCCGCAGAAATCTTCTTTGCACAAGAGCTGAGTATAAAAGGGGTTAAAAAGATAATCGCAATCAAACCTAACAAGAAACGCTGATATTGCATTCTGAATCTCCAATTTCTAGGATTTTGCCAATATTTTTGGCGAAGATGTCGGCATTTTCGAAGCCAATGACTCGACTATTTAAAATTTCTTTGCCATTGGCATTGAAAAATACAATGGCAGGCGGGCCAAATAATTTAAAGTGTTGCAAAAGCTTTACCTGTTCATCACTGTTCGCAGTAACGTCCGCTTTAACCAGCGTGAACTGCCCCATCAACTTGATCACCTTGGGTTCACTGAAAGTGTACTTCTCCATTTCCTTGCAGGCTACACACCAATCGGCATAAAAGTCTAATAGCACTGGTTTGCCTTTGGATTGTTGTATCACTTGGTTTAACTCAGTCAAGCTGTTAATTTTTGTCCACGCCAATCCTTGCTGATTAGACTGTTGTAATGGAATTACTTTTTCTAAAGGGTTCAGGACAGCACTTGCTCCGCTTAGGCTGGCGATGAAATAAATGATGGAGAGTCCCGTTGTTAAAGCAATACCAATGTGCTTGAGAATTTGCCCAAGCTGACTGTCAAAACTTAGTCTAAATAGATAAACAGCGGGAATTGCAAAAAACAGGCACCACAACAACATAAGCAAATAGCTAGGAAGTATGGAGCTAAGCATTAAAATGGCCACCGCCAACATCATCAGACCAAATAAGTGTCTTATTAACTCCATCCAAGCCCCCGCTTTCGGGAGCACGTGGCCTGCAGAGGCGCCTATCATAAGTAACGGAATACCCATGCCTATAGACATGGAAAAAAGGGCTATAGCGCCAGTCATTACATCATGTGTTTGGCTGATATAAATTAACGCTCCTGCGAGCGGCGCAGCCACGCAGGGGCTGACAATCAGTGCCGATAATATACCCATAATAAATACGCTTATTAATTGCCCGCCTTTGAATCGATTGGCCGTTGACACTAATTTGTTTTGTATAAAATTGGGCAACTTGATTTCAAAAACACCAAAGGTGGAGAGAGCCAAAACGGCGAGCAAAATGGCAGTGATAGACAAAACCAAAGGGCTTTGCAGAGAGTTGCTTATCAATTGTCCTGAATATGCAGCGGCTATCCCAGCCAAGGTATAACTGAGGGCCATACCAAGGGTGTAGGCAAGTGACAGATTAAAAGCATGCAGGCGACTAGTGGCATGGTGATGAACTTTTTTATCACCGATGATAATACCGGACAGTATAGGAATCATGGGCAGTACGCAGGGTGTCAAAGATAGCAATAAGCCCAGCCCAAAAAATCCAGAAATGATCAACCACCATTGCCCAGATGCAAGCAAGCTGACAGGTATGTTTTCTGTTGATTTGCCAAAGCGCTCGATTTTTTTGATAGGCGCATAACATACGCCTTGTTCGCTGCAACCTTGATAGCCCAGCTCTAATTGCGCAATTTGATCCAAGGGGATAGGCAAATTCAGTCGCACACTAAAGTCATGGTGATACACCTCCATGCGCCCGAAATTTGGGTCTTGTTTAAATTCACCCGCAGGAAACTCAATATTGGCTAATGGCTGTTGTTGAATTTTAAATATAATACGATCGCGGTATAGGTAATAACCTGGGGCAACTTTAAAATTGATCGCTAGTGTGTTTGCATCAAGCGCTTTTAATTGATATTTAAAAGCTTGATCCGGGGTTAGAAGTTTTGGTTCGCTCACTCCCTGTGAAAAGCTATTACTGCTTTGGCTGTTATCTGCAATAGCAAAGTTTGACGAGACAATAGAAATTAAGCTGAAGACAAACAGTAAAAATAATTTTTTCAAAATAATCACAGGGCCAAGCTTCCTTATGAGGAGGGTGTGGAGGTTTGAGCGAGCAACCATTCTAGGTAAGGAGAATATCCTTGCTCAATAGGGACTGAGATAATCTCAGGAAGTTCATAGGGATGATGCTCTAATATCGCCTGTTCGACTTGTTTAACAAGCTCTTCCCGGGTTTTGATAATGACGGGCACTTCCTGATCCTGATGAAGTTTGCCTTGCCAATGATAAATTGAAGTGCATGGCGCTAATATATTGACGCATGCTGCCAATTGCTTGTTGACCAAAACCTCAGCCATTGTTTCAGCAATGGTCTGATTGGGAAAATTGCTGAGGACCAAGCAAAATTTATTTGTAAGCGTGTCTGACATAAAATATTACTTTTAATGATGCTGCCTAGAATTGTCATATTTTAGACTTTTTATCGTTTGCTGGCTTAATAAAGAAAGAATACAGGAATGGCCTTTCAGATTACTTTTCAACCATCGAATAAAATCATTTTTAGTGATCAAGATGAAAGCGTTTTAAGCGCCGCAATCCATCAAGGTGTGAATATTCCTTATGGTTGTCGCAATGGAGCTTGTGGCGCATGTAAAGCCAAAATTCTGTCTGGGCAAGTGCACTACGACACTGACATTGCTGGTCTAAGTTCACAAGAAATTGCGGATGGCTATGCGCTACTTTGTTGCGCTAAGCCTGATAGTGATATTCAAGTCGAATGTCGTGAGCTAAGTAGTGAAAATACGATTATGCCCAAGATATTTCCAGTCCGCGTAGAGAAGTTAGAACGTTTAAGCAGCGATGTAATCGCGATGTTTTTAAAAGTCCCCGTCAATCAGCCCATGCATTTTTTTGCAGGGCAATATATCGAATTTATTCTCAAGGATGGTAGTCGTCGAGCGTTTTCAATGGCTAACCCGCCTCACTCTGGTGAGATGTTGGAGTTACATTTGCGTCACGTGCCTGGAGGTAAATTCACTGACTATGTGTTTAATGAATTGCAAGAGAAAACTATCCTCAGAATCGAAGGACCGTTTGGCAGTTTTTATCTACGCAATGAAATCGACAAACCCATTATTTTTGTCGCAGGCGGAACTGGTTTTGCGCCAATTAAATCCATCATTGAAGATTTGATTTTTAAACAAAATCTGAACAGACCAATGCATCTATATTGGGGAGCCAGAACTGCGCAAGATTTGTATATGGCGAATATCGCCAAAGCTTGGGCAAACCATATTCCCAACTTTAGTTTTATTCCGGTTCTATCCTCTGCAGAGAATGATCTGGCGTGGTCAGGAAGAAGAGGCTTTGTGCATCAAGCGGTGCTCGAGGATATTCAAGACTTTACTGATTATCAGGTCTACTGTTGTGGGGCGCCAGAGATGGTGAAAGCATGTTTGCAAGGATTTACCCAGCAGGGCTTATCCGAGCAAGACTTTTTTGCGGATTCATTTAATTATGCAGCGAGTCCTCCGGCTGCTTAAAAACAGCCGGTTAATCTTGAGCGTGAAATGCGCGTCTATCCTTCACACCTTGAGCGAGGGTATCTAACAACAACAAAGTATCTTCCCAACTCAAACAAGGGTCAGTAATTGATTGGCCATAGGTAAGTTCACAGCCAACCTTGAGTTCTTGTCGGCCCTCTTTAAGATGAGACTCCACCATGACGCCCATGATTTTGTCTTCACCAGACGCCAATTGAGAGGCGATATTTTTGGCCACGTCCATTTGTAGTTTGTACTGTTTCAAACTATTGGCATGCGAGCAATCTATCATCAGCTTGCTATTTAATCCGGCATTAGCGAGTTCGTGCGCCGCATTATTTACACTTTCACTATCATAATTAGGCGTTTTCCCACCGCGAAGAATCACATGGCAATCCTCATTACCGGTGGTCGAAACGATGGCTGATTGACCGTCTTTGGTCACCGATAAAAAGTGATGTGGACTTGCGGCTGCTTTGATCGCATCAACTGCAATTCGGATATTGCCATCGGTGCCATTTTTAAATCCGACAGGGCAAGAAAGACCGGAGGCTAACTCACGATGAATTTGTGATTCTGTGGTACGAGCACCTATGGCGCCCCAGCTGACCAAATCAGCGGTGTATTGAGGGGTAATCGTATCCAAAAATTCTGTTCCAGCGGGCATGCCCAATTGGTTGACGCGAAGCAGAAAACCCCGTGCGATTTTCAGACCATCATTAATGGAAAAACTACCATCCAAATAAGGGTCGTTAATCAAACCTTTCCAGCCAACAGTAGTTCGCGGTTTTTCGAAATAAACACGCATGACTAGCAATAATTCTTTGCTGTATTGATGGCTGACATCAAGCAAGCGTTGAGCATACTCTAGACCTGCTTGCACATCATGGATTGAGCAAGGGCCGATAATCACCAATAGACGATCATCGATACTGTGCAAAATATTGTGTATCGCTTTGCGTGAATGAAGAATATTTTGATAGGTTTTATCGTCCGCCGGCAACTCATGCAACAATGCAGAAGGGGGCGTCAACGCCTTAATCTCTTTAATTCTTACATCATCAGTAATAGAAATATGTTTGGTCATAGCAACAATTGAATTTTGCGCAAAGTCAAATAGGGCGCTATTTTAAAGCAAAAATAGATTAACCTTGATGAAATTGTTGCAATAATGCGTTAAACATTGCTTGGTCATCTGTGGCTTCTGCCACAACTACCGATAAATTAGGACCTTGATAATGAAGATGAATTTGCTCTTGCACTCGTGCATGATTCACAATCAATTTCGTCTGAGATAACCATGGTCTATCCTGCGCCAAATCTAACAAATGCCGCATTGCTTCAGAACTGGTAATCAGTACAGCAGATATCCCCTGATTTTGCCAAAGTGTATCCAGTTCGGCACAATGGGGCTGAGGCTGTTCTCGTTGGTAGCATTCTGCCAATACTACGATGGCGCCGCGTGCGCGTAGCGTGCTTGCAATTAGCTCACGTCCACCAACCCCCCTTACCAACAACACTTTTTTATTGGACAGATGCTGTAATTCCTCCAACGCTAACAATCCCTCAGAGTCAAAGCGACTCGGGGGAGTAATAGCCGTTAAGCCCTGAGCAGATAAAGCAGCTGAGGTAGAAGGGCCAACAGCGATACAAGTGATGGACTTGGGAAAATCGACATTGAGTTGATGCAGTCTGTGAAAGGCCTGATCGACGGCATTTGAGCTGACAAAAATGGCGAAATCAAATTGGCTTAACTGTTTAAAAGTGGGGTCTAGGCTAGAATAATCTGTTAGCGGGCTGATTTTAAGCAAGGGAAATTGCACACAATCTCCGCCTGCATCTTTAACCATCTGGCAAAGCAGCTGTGCTTGCTCTACTGGTCGAGTGATGACAATGGTACGACCCTCAAGCGCCTTATTACCGGGCTTTTTATTGATAGTCATTGAGGACTTCTCGGGCGCCTTGAGCAATAAGAGCTTGTGCTAGGCTTGCGCCTAATTGTTCGGCTTGTGATAGTTGCCCAACAAGCTGATTTTTGAGCACGGTAGAGCCGTCAAGGGCAGCTACAAACCCTTGTATATGGATGGTCTGAGCATCTGCACTATTGGCATAAGCGCCCAGCGGCACCGTGCAACTCCCAGCAAGTGCGCGACTAAATGCTCGTTCAGCAGCCACACAGGCATGCGTAGTAGCATCATTTAAAGGCGCTAAAACTTCTAACAAATCTTGTCGTTGCGCATTGATTTCAATCCCTAACGCGCCCTGTCCTACAGCTGGGATGCTGTCATCCGTGGAGATTAATTGACGGATGCGATCTCCTAATTGCAGACGAATCAGCCCCGCAGCAGCAAGGATAATTCCGTCGTATTGGCCTTCATCTAGCTTTCTTAAACGCGTCTGCAAATTGCCCCGCAAAGTTTCAACTTTAAGATGGGGAAAGCGCGCTTTTAATTGGCTCTGACGACGCAGACTGGAGGTGCCCACGATACTGCCAGCAGGCAAGTCTTCTATTTTTTGATAGCGATTAGAGACAAATGCATCGCGAGCATCCTCGCGCTTTGATACGGCGGCTAGTAAAAATTCATCTGGCAAATTCATGGGAACATCCTTCATGGAATGCACTGCCAAATCAGCCCGCCCGTCGAGTAAGGCTGTTTCTAGTTCTTTTATAAATAGGCCTTTGCCACCAATTTGCGCCAAAGGAGCATCAAGAATTTGGTCACCCGTAGTTGTCATTCCCAATATTTCGATATCGCAATTGGGATACAGCGCTTGTAAGCTTTGCTGGATATGTTTAGCTTGCCACATGGCAAGTGCACTTTCGCGGCTGGCGATAACGAGTTTACTGGGTGGATTATTCATGACGCTTTTAGAATGCTTAAAAAGAATGTGATTAAGCTGGATTTTAACATAAGCCCTAATAAATCCTTGGCCGTGGCTTGCAAATACAGGAATTAGCGAAACATTAGTTTTGCTTTATACTCTCGGCTATCCCATAGAACTATTCAGTGAAACGAAACTAATCATGTCTCTCAATAATGACGCCAATAAATGGTCAGGAAGATTTTCTGAGCCGGTAGCCGAGCTAGTCAAAAAATATACGGCCTCTGTCAGTTTTGATTATCTTCTTGCCGAATTTGATATCCAAGGTTCTTTGGCTCATGCCAAGATGCTGGCACATCAAGGGATTATCAGTAAACAAGATTACGCCGACATACAAAAGGGTTTGCAGGAAATCCTGCAAGATATTCAATCCGGTCAATTTGTCTGGGATATCGACCTCGAAGATGTACATTTAAATATTGAAAAACGTCTGACTGAAAAAATTGGTGACGCTGGCAAGCGTTTGCATACAGGAAGAAGCAGAAACGACCAAGTGGCTACAGATGTACGCTTGTGGTTAAGAAGCGTAGCGGATGGTGTCATTGCAAAGATACGTCAATTACAAACAGTATTGTTGGATTTAGCAGAGCAACACAGCGATACCATCATGCCCGGATTTACCCACTTGCAAGTGGCACAGCCGGTCACTTTTGGCCATCATATGTTGGCCTATTTTGAAATGCTTCAGCGTGATGCGGGTCGTTTTGCTGATGTGCGCAAGCGTTTAAATTATTTGCCTTTGGGAGCGGCCGCTTTAGCTGGGACCAGCTACCCGATAGACAGAGAGATGGTTGCAAAAGAATTAGGTTTTGATGGGGTGTGTGAAAACTCTTTAGATGCCGTTTCAGATAGAGATTTTGCAATCGAATTTAGTGCTGCAGCTGCCGTCTTGATGATGCATTTGTCACGTTTCTCAGAAGAGCTAATTCTTTGGTCCAGCCCACGTTTTGCTTTTGTCGATATTGCAGATCGTTTTTGTACCGGCTCATCTATCATGCCGCAGAAAAAAAATCCTGATGTCCCTGAATTGGTAAGGGGAAAAACGGGTCGTGTATTTGGCCATCTAATAGCCCTGCTCACACTCATGAAGGCGCAACCATTGGCGTATAACAAAGACAATCAGGAAGATAAAGAACCTTTGTTTGATAATGCGCAAACGCTATTAGCAACCCTAGAAATATATGCAGATATGCTGCGTCCTCCAGTAGTAGAAAATGGCAAGGTGGTCAGAACTGGTTTTACCGTGAAGCAAGACAATATGCGTCGAGCAGTATTACAGGGTTTTGCCACTGCCACAGATTTGGCTGATTATTTGGTCAAAAAAGGGATGCCATTCAGGGATGCGCATGAAGTCGTCGCCTTGGCGGTTCGTCACGCAGAAGATAAAGGCTTAGATTTAGCTGATTTGTCGCTATCAGAGCTAAAAACATTCAGTGCCATGATAGAGCAAGATGTGTATGACGTGCTTAAACTTGAGGGCTCGGTGGCCAGTCGTGCTCACATTGGGGGTACTGCACCAGCGCAGGTAAAAGCAGCGGTTACGCGCGCCAGAAAATTACTTGCTTAACTTACAAAAATATTTGTAAAAGCTCATTCAAAAACCGTTGTCCGAGCAAGGTAGGTTTTACCATTCTTTGCTCGGCTGACACGGTTAAATCAATCAAACCTTTTTGCTTGGCAATATTCAATTTGTCCCATACGCGAGTGATAGGTAATCCTGTGCGTTGCTCATACAGATTCAAATCAAATCCATCCACCAAGCGCAAGCCGTTCATCATAAATTCGAAAGACAAATCCTCAATCCCCCATTCTGCATCGACCGCATTTCCTTCCAATGCGTGACTCAGATATCGGTTGGGATGCTTATGTCGGGTTTGACGAATGATACGGTCGTGAAAACTTAACTTACTGTGCGCGCCAGCACCTATGCCGAGATAATCCCCAAATGTCCAATAGTTGATGTTGTGACGACAAAGCTTTCCTGGTTGTGCAAAAGCGGAGGTTTCATAATGTTGATAGCCATGTTGTTTTAACAAAGCTTCAATTTCCTCTTGCATACTTGCACTTAAATCATCGTCCGGGAGAGAGGGTGGATTGCGATGAAAGGCAGTATTTGGCTCTAAAGTGAGATGATAAAAAGACAAATGCTCTGGTTTTAAATCACATGCCAGTTGTGCGTCTTGCAATGCTTGCTGCAGAGTTTGTTGAGGCAATGCATACATCACATCTAGATTCACCCGCGCAAAAGTTTTTAAAGCCAACTCGGCTGCCTGTATTGCCTGTTCCCTGTCATGCACTCGCCCTAGGGCTTGCAAGTGCTCCGGATTAAAACTTTGTATCCCCAATGACAAACGATTAACCCCAGCATCCCGATAACCAGAAAAATGTTCAGCATCGACAGTGCCAGGATTGGCTTCTAGGGTAATTTCAGCGTCATACTCCAAAGGGACTAGCATACGAACATGAGCAAGCAATCGGTCGATAGCTGCGGCAGAGAATAGACTAGGCGTGCCGCCACCAATAAAAATGGAGCGTAATTTTCTGCCCCAGATACTGGGCATCGCTTGTTCTAAATCAGCGATAAGTGCATCAATATACTGACTTTCAGCCAAGTTATCTTTCAACTCATGTGAGTTGAAATCACAATAAGGGCATTTGCGAACGCACCAAGGAATATGGATATATAGCGCTAAAGGCGGTGGATTTTTTAAACCTGAGAGAGTTTTTTCACCAATTCTGGGCGCATCAGGATTTGGCGGGACAGCATCATCCACGGGAATAATTGGAATCATCGCGTTTGCTAATTTTCCTGATCACTGGGGGTTTGATAGGGATTGATTAACTCGTCCACCATCTGATGCAAGGCTTTGCGCATTTGCAGCTCGGATACTTCCATCAACAGGCCGTCCTCCAGAGCGTCTTGAGCGATTTGGCGAATCTCGTCAAAGTTTTCGCTCATCACCTTTACCTTTTCTGTACATGCGACGACGCTGCCATCGTCGCGTACCCATTTAGGCCAATCTTTTTTATTTAATTTACTCATGGGACAGCCTCTCCAGCTTTTGCAGCAGACGTGTCATGGCATGACCGCGATGACTAATGCGGCTTTTAATTTCAAGCGGAATTTCGGCAACAGATTTTCCAGTCATTGCATCTAAAAACAAAGGGTCATAACCAAAGCCGCCATCGCCTCTTGCACTTGTCAATATTTCACCCTTCCAAATACCATCCGCAATGATAGGTTCAGGATCGTGCTCATGTCTCAATAACACAATGACACAATAAAAATGGGCATGACGATGACTAACGCCCTCCATCAATTTTAATAATTTCTCATTATTGCGAGCGTCAGACTTTTGCTCTTGCGCTGTCTCACAAGCAAATCGCGCAGACAAAACGCCAGGAGCGCCGTTTAAAACATCCACACACAAACCAGAATCATCGGCAAGGGCCGGCAGTCCGGTCAATTTACAAGCATGTCTTGCTTTGCAAAGAGCATTTTCTACAAAGGTACCAAAGGGTTCTTCCGCTTCGGGTATATTAAATTCTGACTGAGGTAAAACGCTCAGACCTAAAGGGCTGAGTATATGACTGAGCTCTTTAAGCTTGCCATGGTTATTAGAAGCAAGCACTAACTTTTGTAGTGGCAAACTCATGCGGACTCCAAGGCCTTTTTTTGTAAATCTGATAATTGAGAAATCCCTTTTTGTGCCAAAACCAGCATAGCCGACATTTGCTCTTGGCTAAATGGCTCACCCTCTGCTGTACCTTGTATTTCAACAAAGCCTCCTTGGCCAGTCATCACAATATTCATATCTGTATCGCAATCAGAGTCTTCTAAATAGTCTAGATCGAGTACTGGCGTACCACGATAAACTCCTACTGAAATTGCCGCCACAGAATCCAAAATAGGAGAGCTGGACAGCAATCCCTTTGCCATGAGGTGAGAAACGGCATCGTGAAGCGCAACATAAGCTCCCGTGATACTCGCTGTGCGAGTGCCGCCATCGGCTTGTATAACATCACAATCTAACAGAATGCTACGTTCACCTAATTTTTCTAGATCAATAATCGCGCGCAGACTTCTGCCAATCAAACGCTGAATTTCTTGTGTGCGGCCAGACTGTTTGCCTTTTGCGGCCTCTCTGTCCATACGCGATCCGGTAGAGCGTGGCAACATGCCATATTCTGCTGTGACCCAACCGCTGCCCTGTCCTTTTAGAAAAGAGGGTACTTTTTCCTCAACGCTAGCAGTGCAGAGCACATGGGTGTCGCCGAATTTAACCAATACACTGCCTTCACCATGCTTGGTGTAATGCCTAATAATCTCTACTGGTCTCAGTTGATCAGCAGATCTTGCGCTGGGCCGCAAAGATGTATCGCTCATTTGCTTTTCCTAGTTCGTTTGAATGCTGATTATTATAACGGTCAGCCGCGAGGATGTCCCAAAGCCATGCAGGATTTGGTAAGATTTCGGTTTTACTTGAATAGCAAAGCCCAATGAAAATCTTCAGCATGACAGGTTACGCAAGTTTGCAAACGCAAACCGCTTTGGGCCAATTTAATTTTGAATTGCGCTCGGTCAACCACCGCTACTTTGAGTTACAAGTCAAAGCGGACGAGCAATTGCGAAGTTTTGAGCCATGGGTTCGAGAGTTACTCGCAAGTAAAATCAGCCGCGGAAAAGTCGAGTGTAGGCTGTCCTTAAATCGCACGCATACCGAAGCGGCAAAAGCCGAAATAGACCCAGCTGCTTTGGATAAACTGTTGCAAATGCAGCAAACCGTCCTACAAAAGTCGCCACAAAGTACGATATTAACGGTCAGAGATATCTTATCTTGGCCAGGCGTAATTCCCGACTCCCCCGCTGATCTTGTCGAAATTGAACAGGTTTTTAAACAAGCGATGCAAACCCTGCTTGAAAATCTCCTGCAACATCGGATGAGAGAAGGTACAAAACTTGCCGAATTTATGTTGGATAAAAATCAGCAAATTGCACAAGCCTTGGGGCGCTTACCCCCCTTAATGCATAGTGCTATGGATTCATATCAGGCGAAATTAGTAGCCAAACTGAAGGATGCTGCAGATACGCTGGACACTGACAGATTGCAACAAGAGATCGTTTACTTCGCTCAGCGTGTCGATGTAGAGGAAGAGATTGCTCGTCTCGGCGTTCATACCGCTGAGCTAAAAACTATACTCGAACAAGGGGGTGCTGTCGGAAAGCGATTGGACTTTTTGATGCAGGAGTTTAATCGCGAAGCCAATACACTTGCATCTAAATCCATCTCTCCTGAAATTACGCAGATTGCCCTATCGTTTAAAGTGCTAATCGAGCAAATGCGTGAACAAGTACAAAACATTGAATAACGGGAAAAGTATTGATGAGCCACTCTAACCAAGGCAACTTATTTATTATTACTGCCCCTTCAGGAGCGGGTAAAACAAGTTTAGTCCATGCCCTGCTCGAACAGGATAGACAAGTTAGACTGTCTATATCTCACACTACCCGTGCACCGCGTCCAGGCGAAACCAATGGTAAAGAGTATTTTTTTGTGGACGAAGCTACATTTCTTAAAAAACTTGATGAACAAGATTTTCTAGAAAGCGCTTTGGTACATGGAGCAAGATATGGAACCTCTAAATCACAAGTGAACCAAGCTTTGTCGCAGGGCTTCGATGTTATCTTGGAAATCGATTGGCAAGGGGCACAGCAAATAAAGAAAATTTACCCACAAGCGATTTCTATTTTTATCCTGCCCCCCTCTATTCATGAGTTAGAGCAAAGACTGAGACGTCGCGGTCAAGATGCTGAAGAGGTAATTGCTAGAAGAGTAGCCGGTGCGCATGAAGAGATGCGCCATGTGAGCGAGTTCGATTATGTTACAATTAACCACATATTCGAAGTGGCGCTACAAGACCTGTTAGCGGTCATTCGTACGCAGCGTTTACGCTCTCAAACCCAGCTCAATAAACATGCAGATTTGCTGCAACAACTGATTTAAATTGGAGAACTATCATGGCAAGAATTACCGTAGACGATTGTTTAGAAAAAGTACCTAATCGCTTTGAACTTACTTTGGTGGCAGCTTATCGAGCACGCCAACTGGCTAATGGCTCAGAGCCATTGGTACCTGTTCATGGCAATAAAGATAAAGCGACTGTGATTGCATTAAGAGAAATTGCCGCCGGTAAAGTCGGCGTGGAAATGCTCAATCGCGGTTACCCTTAAGCGATTTTTCGGGGCAACGCAGTAGTATGACAGCCGCCCGTTCTGAAGGCGCTACAGGCCGTAGGCTTGAGACTGCCCCGCCCCTACCTCCCCTGCTTCCGGCAGACAATCCGGAATCCTTGCTCAGCGTTAAACTCAGCCAGTACCTTAAAAATAAAGATATAGAAAAAATCTGGGCGGCCTATCGCTTTAGTGACCAGGCGCATGAGGGGCAAATGCGCAAGAGCGGTGAACCCTATATCAGTCACCCCGTCGCTGTGGCATGTCAGCTGGCAGATTTACATTTAGATGTCCCTACCATTATCGCGGCGCTATTACATGATGTCGTCGAAGATACCAAAATTACCAAACAACAGGTCGCAGAACAGTTCGGCAATCAAGTAGCAGAATTGGTCGATGGTTTATCTAAATTAGAAAAAATCGAATTCCAAAGTGCTACGGAAGCTCAGGCGGAAAATTTCCGCAAAATGTTATTGGCGATGTCGCAGGACGTGCGGGTGATTTTGGTTAAATTGGCAGACCGACTGCACAATATGCAAACCTTAGATGTCATGAAGCCTGACAAGCGTAGACGCATTGCCAAAGAGACTTTGGAGATTTATGCGCCTATCGCCAATCGCTTGGGACTGAATGCTATATATCAAGAGCTGGAAGACTTAAGTTTCAAAAATTACTACCCTTTCCGTTTCCGAATTTTGAGTAAAGCCATCCTTGCCGCGCGAGGTAATCGGAAGGAAGTGGTAGGTAAAGTTTCCAGTGAAATTCGTGCGCGTTTACAAGAAATGAAAATCGAGGCAGAGGTTTCGGGGCGCGAGAAGCATCTGTATAGCGTATATCGCAAGATGATAGATAAGGGCCTAGATTTTGCCCAAATCTATGATATCTATGGATTCAGAATTATCGTGAAAGATTTACCCTCATGTTATCTGACTCTGGGAGTATTGCATGGCTTGTACAAACCGATTCCTGGAAAATTCAAAGACTATATTGCAATCCCCAAAGCCAATGGATATCAATCTTTACACAGCACGCTATTTGGCCCTTTTGGTACGCCTATAGAAGTACAAATTCGTAGTCTAGAAATGCATAATGTTGCTGAGGCAGGGGTTGCCGCGCATTGGTTATATAAAACAACTGACGCACATCTCACTAATTTGCAGCAGCAAACGCATCAATGGTTGCAACGCTTATTGGAAATTCAATCAGAATCTGCCGATTCTATGGAGTTTCTGGAGCATCTTAAAGTCGATCTGTTTCCTGATGAAGTTTATGTGTTTACTCCCAAAGGCAAGATATTGGCACTACCTAAAGGGGCCACTGCGGTGGATTTTGCCTATGCGGTGCATACCGATATCGGCAATCGTTGTGTGGCAGTAAAAATTAACCAAGAGCTTGCCCCACTGCGCACAGAATTGCGCAATGGCGATAATGTTGAAATTATTACTGCAGCGCATGCCCATCCCAATCCCATGTGGCTTAACTATGTGGTATCTGGCAAAGCGCGCGCGCATATCCGCCACTTCTTAAAATCAATCCAAACCAAAGAGTCTGCACAATTAGGCGAACGTTTATTACATCAAGCGATGCGAGCTTTGCATGCGGATGAGAGTCAGATTGGTGATTTGCAGTGGCAAAAATTACTCAAGGATTATGGTGCCAAAGATAAACAAGAGATTCTGACTGATATTGGTTTGGGTAAACGTCTGAACGTGATGGTTGCCCATCAACTATTAGCATTGACTGATGATTATATGGCGCGCCCATTGAACCCAGCCAGTAAGCAGTTGGATACGATCACCATCCGTGGTACCGAGGGTATGGCGGTGCAATTGGCGCATTGCTGTCGCCCTATTCCGGGTGATCCAATTTTGGGATTTATTAATAAAGATAAGGGACTGGTGATTCATACCCATGATTGTCCAGCAATCCGCAAATTCAGATTAGACCCTGACAAATGGCTGGATGTTGAGTGGGACCCAGAAACCAAACGACTATTTAAAGTTAATCTAAAAATGATTGTCGCCGATCAGCGCGGCGTGTTGGCAAAAATTGCAGCAGCGATCGCTGAGGCGGGCTCAAATATTGATAATATCAGCATGGAAGAGTCCGATAATAGCGCTTATACCAATATCTTATTTACTGTTCAGATTGAAAATCGTCTGCATCTGGCAGATTTGATGAGGCGTTTGAGAAAACTACCTGATGTTGTGAGAATTAATCGTGTAAAGGGCACCACACAAGAACAGCGTGTCCAATAAATTGAGGAAATTATGAGCAAGCAAATTATTCATACTGCAAATGCACCGCAGGCAATCGGTACCTATTCTCAGGCTGTCAAAGTCGGCAGCACTGTATATTTATCAGGACAAATTGGACTCGATCCACAAAGCATGGAATTGCAGGATGGTATCGAGGCACAAATTCACCAGGTGTTTAAAAATTTAAGTGCAGTAGCCCAAGCAAGCGGTGGTTCTTTGGCGGATGTAGCAAAAATTAATATTTTTCTGACAGATTTATCTCATTTTGCCTTGGTGAATACCATCATGGCTAACTACTTTAGTCAGCCATATCCAGCCCGCGCAGCGGTGGGTGTGGCGTCCTTGCCAAGAGGCGCGTTGGTTGAGGCAGATGGCGTCATAGAACTTGCGGAATAAACAAACGCTTGAGCAAACTCTCCGACTATTCCGAGATTCCTAAAGCTGTTGTATCCCGCTTGCAGAAGCTGGGAATCAACAGCTTATCGCAACTAATTTTTCATTTCCCTTTGCGTTATTTGGATGAAACCAAAATTATCCGCATCTCGGATTTGCGTTTGGGAGAGACGGCTCAGGTGCAGGCAGAGGTCAAATTAGCTGAGGTCATTTATAAGCCAAGACGAACTTTGCTGGTAAAACTAAGTGATGGAAGTGGTGAGTTATATATTCGCCTTTTGAATTTTTATCCAAGCCAATTACAACAACTCCAAGCGGGGACAGTATTCCGTATCTTGGGAGAGGTGCGTGCTGGTTTTTTTGGCTATGAGATGGTGCACCCTCAAATCCGTAAAGCGAGCGAAACAGCGCCAGTAAAAACCACGCTTACGCCTATTTATCCGACCACAGCTGGGCTGTCACAATACACTCTAGCTAAATGGATAGATTGGGCCTTGGCGCAGGCTGATTTATCAGAATTTTTCCCCGCAAATTGTTATCCCACAGGCATGATGTCGTTTGCTGAAAGCATGCGCCTGATCCATCATCCAGCGCAGAGCATAGATTTGCATCAATTAGAATCGCGCCAACACCCAGCTTGGCAAAGATTGGCCTACGATGAATTATTGGCGCAGCAACTATCTATGCGCCGTCATTACCTAAGTCGTCACCGTTTGCGTGCGCCCAATATTCAATCTGATGGCGCCTTGATTCGCCGCTTTCTTGATGGTTTGCCTTTCCAACTCACCGATGGGCAGAACAAAGTCATACAAGAAATACATGGCGATTTAAATAAAGCATTTCCAATGAACCGTCTGTTACAAGGTGATGTTGGCAGTGGTAAAACAGTGGTGGCTACTATCGCCGCGCTTCAAGCGATTGCAAGTGGCTATCAAGTGGCCTTGATGGCACCTACAGAGATTTTGGCTGAGCAGCATTTTAAAAAAATTGCGGCTTGGTTTGAGAGTCTAGGCTTAAGCTGTGTATGGTTGTCTGGAAGTCAAACCAAAAAGCAAAAGCAACAACATTATGAATTCATCAGCAGTGGCCAAGCGCATCTTGCCATCGGCACTCATGCATTGATTCAGCAGCAAGTGAGTTTCGCCAAACTTGGCTTGGTGATTGTTGATGAACAACATCGCTTTGGTGTTGAACAGCGCTTAATGCTCAAGCAGAAAGCCAATACAGACGAATGGATACCCCATCAATTAATGATGACCGCCACACCAATACCGCGTACCTTATCCATGAGTTATTTTGCCGATTTGGATGTATCAGTGATTGATGGTTTACCCCCAGGGAGAACGCCGATACAAACTAAACTAGTGAATGAAGAGCGGCGAGATGAGGTGGTTCAGTTAATTGAAAAAGTTTGCCAAGCAGGGACGCAGGTATATTGGGTTTGTCCACTGATTGAGGAGTCAGAAGCTTTACAACTTAAAACGGCGCTTGAGACATTTGAGAGATTATCAGCCGATTTCCCCAATCTTAAAGTTGGCCTGGTTCACGGCAAATTAAAAGCCGCGGAAAAACAACAAGTCATGCAGGCTTTTTATGCCAATGAAATTCAAGTATTGGTATCTACGACAGTGATCGAAGTCGGTGTGGATGTCCCCAACGCAAGTATTATGGTGATTGAGCACGCTGAACGCATGGGGCTTAGCCAGCTTCATCAATTACGTGGACGAGTGGGACGAGGCTCACATAAAAGTACCTGTATTTTGCTTTTCCAAACCCCGCTCAGTCAGATGGCGAGAGCACGATTGCGGGTGGTTTATGAGAATACCGATGGGTTTAAAATCGCCGAGGAGGATTTACGCCTACGCGGCCCGGGAGAGTTTTTGGGCACCCGCCAGAGTGGCTTACCTATGTTAAAAGTGGCTGATTTAGAGCGCGATAAACCCGTGCTTCGCTTGGCACAACAGCAGGCGGACCAAATATTGCGGCAGCATCCACAAGGTGCACAGCGTCAAATTCTGCGATGGTTGGGTACTTTGCAAGATTTAGCGACCGTTTGATTGATTTAAAGAATGCATCATATTGAAAGTATTTAAACATCATTTTTATGCTCGGGCAGGTTGGATACAAAGGCCCTTGGCTGCGCACAGCGTGAATGACTGGTTACTAGAGCCAGCCTCGCTAACTCAGCGGCTTATTGCTTTGGGTCAGGGTTTTCATGTGCAACAAATTTTTCAGGGTAAACGCAAAGCCAATTTCGACGAGGCAAATGTGCTCGGAATTAATCCTCGAGATGAGGTATTCCTGCGCGAGGTATTGTTGTTTTGTGGTCATCAACCAGTGGTTTTTGCCCATAGCATTACCGCTATGGCCTCATTGCGGCATAGTTGGAAAAGCTTGCAGGGTTTGGGAAACCAATCTTTAGGAAATATGTTGTTTAATAACCCCAAAGTGCGTCGAACGGCGTTCCAGTTTAAAAAGTTAAACCCGCACCATCCTCTAATGCGCAGAATGAATCAAATCCAAGAGTTGCGACAACCACTAGACTCGCCCCGGCAATCCGTATGGGCAAGACGTTCTCAATTCTTTATGCAAGAACAGTCTAGCGCGATTATGGTGACCGAAGTATTTCTTCCAAGCCTAAGCAAATTGGATCATAAGGATTGCGGTCAATGATCAACATCAGAAAAAATCTTGATGCTTATCTCAGGCTGATGCGATTGGACAAGCCTATCGGCATATTTCTTCTGCTTTGGCCGACGCTTTGGGCATTGTGGATTGCTAGTAACGGCATCCCAAACAGCAAATTACTCTGCATCTTTATCCTTGGCACCGTGTTAATGCGTTCAGCTGGCTGTGTATTAAACGATATTGCGGATAGAAAATTTGATGGCAGTGTCTTGCGAACTAAACATAGACCGTTGGTTACAGGGGAGTTGAAGGTAAAACAAGCTTATGCACTGAGTATTGTATTGAGCTTAATCGCTTTTCTATTGGTTTTGCAGCTCAACACAACGGCCATCCTATTATCTATCCCCGCCCTTGGCTTGGCAGTGAGCTATCCATACTTCAAGCGTTTTTTCCCTTTTCCGCAAGCTTATCTAGGCATTGCATTCGGGTTTGGTATTCCTATGGCATTCGCCGCAGTGAACGCACAAGTGCCAAATATTGCATGGCTAATGCTATTGGCGAATATATGTTGGGCCTTGGCCTATGACTCAGCATACGCCATGGTAGACAAACCTTATGACCTAAAAATTGGTATACATTCTTCTGCGATAAGTTTTGGGCGCCATGAAGTCGCTATGATTATGCTTTGCTATGCCTTATTCCTCAGCCTAATGCTATGGCTGGGATGCTTGCTGCAGATGCATGCTATTTATTTTATTGCTTTGATTTTGGCCGCTGGCCTTAGCGTTTACCATTACTCATTGATAAGAACGCGCCAACCCGACCTGTGCTTTAGAGCGTTTTTACATAATAACTGGTTAGGACTAATAATCTTTGTTGGGATCGTGTTGAATTTCCGATAAATTGGCATGAACAAAAACAAAATAGCGTTAAAAGCACAATACTGTTTGACAATCGCTCGCTCGCTATCATAAAATCCCGCCTCTTAAATTTTTTGTAATATTGGCTAGAGCAATGAAAACCTTTTCAGCAAAAGCACATGAAGTAAAACGCGATTGGTACATCGTAGATGCCACCGACATGGTATTAGGTCGTCTGGCTAGCGCCATCGCTCACCGTCTTCGTGGCAAACATAAAGCGATTTACACACCTCACGTTGATACTGGTGACTACATCGTGGTCATCAATGCAGACAAAATCAAGGTAACTGGCAATAAGGGCGGCGATAAGTTGTATCACCGTCACTCTGGTTATCCAGGTGGTATTTCCACAACAACCTTTGCCAAGATGCAAGACCGTTTCCCAGGTCGTGCTTTGGAGAAAGCGGTAAAAGGTATGTTGCCAAAAGGTCCGCTTGGCTATGCCATGTTCCGCAAGATGAAGGTATACGCTGGTGCTAAGCATGACCATGCAGCTCAGCAACCTAAACCTCTGGCTATTGACAGCCAAGCTTAAGGATAAACTATGATTGGTAAATATAATTACGGTACAGGTCGTCGCAAGGGTTCAGTAGCCCGCGTGTTCCTGAAGACTGGTAAAGGCAATATCGTTGTGAATGATAAGCCTGCGGATGAATACTTCTCACGCGTGACTTCACGTATGATTTTGCGTCAGCCATTGGTGTTGACCAATAACGAGACAACATTCGACATCATGGTTAACGTACGTGGTGGTGGTGAATCAGGTCAAGCTGGTGCTGTTCGTCACGGCATCACTCGTGCTTTGATTGATTACGATCAAGCATTGAAGTCTGCATTATCTAATGCTGGTTTCGTGACTCGTGATGCGCGTGAAGTTGAACGTAAAAAAGTTGGTCTACGCAAGGCGCGTCGTCGTAAGCAATTCTCCAAGCGTTAATTCTTGGGTGTCGAAAAAAGCCGCATTTTGCGGCTTTTTTTATCCACACTCGCTTTGTAGGATTATGTTTTGATAGTATTGCTGTTTTGTTGAGGTGAAATGATGAAGAAAATTAAAGTAGGCATTGTTGGCGGCACGGGTTATACCGGCGTTGAGCTGCTACGCCTGCTTGCCCTGCATCCGCAGGTAGATTTGCATATCATTACTTCAAGAGCAGAAGCTGGTATGCCGGTCAGTGACTTATTCAGTAGCTTACGTGGCTACGTGGATTTGAAATTCACAGATCCCGCACAGGCTGACTTAACTGTATGTGATTTAGTATTCTTTGCTACGCCCAATGGCATTGCCATGCAGCAAGCTGAGAAATTAGTAGCGGCTGGTGTTAAGGTCATCGATTTAGCTGCAGATTTTCGTATCCAAGATATTGCTGAGTGGGAAAAGTGGTATGGTATGACCCATGCCTGTCCTCAATTGGTCAAACAAGCCGTTTATGGATTACCAGAAATTAATCGGGCACAGATTGCCAAGGCAAATATCGTGGCAAATCCAGGCTGCTATCCAACTGCAGTACAGTTGGGTTTCTTGCCGCTGTTGGAGGCCGGTGTGATTAATCCCGACTTTTTGATTGCAGATGCAAAATCAGGCGTGAGTGGTGCAGGCAGAAAAGCTGAGGTTCATACCTTATTAGCCGAATCCGCTGATAGCTTCAAAGCCTATGCGGCTGGTGGTCATCGTCATTTGCCAGAAATTTCCCAAGGTTTGGCTGGCATGGCAGGCAAGGCGGTGGGTTTAACTTTTATTCCGCATTTGTTGCCTATGATACGGGGAATACATGCGACCTTGTATGCACAGCTCACTAAGCCTATGGATGTGCAAAAATTATTTGAGCAAAAATATCAGCATGAGAGATTTGTAGATGTCTTACCCGCCGGCTCTCATCCTGAAACTCGCTCTGTAAGAGGTTCAAATACCTGCAGAATCGCGGTACATCATCATCAAGATACGAATCGGGTGGTGATTCTATCGGTGATTGATAATTTGGTGAAAGGCGCTGCTGGTCAAGCAGTGCAGAATATGAATATTATGTTTGGCTGGGATGAAGCGACAGGTTTACAAGTGGTACCTCTGTTACCTTGAACTGAAACCGTTGGTTTTGGTCTAGCCGATTGAAGCATTAACTTTAAAGGAGTGTGCAAAATGGAAGCAGCCGTAGAAATGAAAGATCCATTGGTTTTTACCGAGAATGCGGTAAAAAAAGTCAAAGAATTAATCGATGAGGAAGGCTCACCGGATTTAAAACTGCGCGTGTTTGTGACAGGCGGCGGTTGTTCTGGTTTTCAATATGGCTTTACCTTTGAAGACAGTGTTAATGAAGATGACACTCAAGTTGTGCGTGACTCCGTGACTTTATTGATTGATCCAATGAGTTTGCAATACCTGCTTGGTGCAGAAATCGATTATCAGGACAGCTTACAAGGCTCACAATTTGTGATTCGCAACCCAAATGCTTCGACCACTTGTGGCTGCGGCTCCTCATTCTCTGTATAAAATGAGCAATTATCTGCAATAAAAAAGGGGGCTTCAGCCCCCTTTTTGTTGATATCACCCGGTTTATGCTTTGCGCTCATTGATGGGCACAAAATCCCGTCTAGTATTGCCAGTATAAAGTTGACGAGGGCGACCAATTTTGGTTTCGCTATCAGAAATCATCTCACTCCATTGCGCCACCCAGCCTGCTGTTCTCGCAAGGGCAAAAATCGCTGTAAACATCGAGTTTGGGATACCCATAGCGCGCATGACGATACCGGAATAAAAATCTACGTTAGGATACAGTTTGCGGCTAACAAAATATTCATCCTCAAGCGCGATACGCTCTAACTCCAACGCCAGCTTAAACATCGGGTCATCATGCAAGCCTAACTCGTCTAACACCTGATGGCAGGTTTCTCGCATGATAGAGGCACGCGGATCCATATTGCGATAAATACGATGTCCAAAACCCATTAGACGGAAGCTATCGTTTTTATCTTTCGCACGTTTGATGAATTCGCCGATTCGGCTTACATCACCAATCTCCTCGAGCATGTTGAGGGTCGCTTCGTTTGCACCGCCATGGGCAGGACCCCACAAAGAAGAGATGCCTGCAGAAATACAGGCGAATGGGTTGGCACCACTCGAACCGGCTAATCTCACAGTCGAAGTAGAAGCATTTTGTTCATGGTCTGCGTGCAATATCAAAATACGCTCAAAAGCCTTGGCCAATACAGGATTGGGCTCGTATTCTTCGCACGGGGTAGCAAACATCATATGCATAAAATTAGCTGCATAATCCAGTTTATTTTTCGGGTAGATGAATGGCTCACCAATATTGTATTTATAGCTCCATGCCGCAATCGTGGGCACCTTTGCTAATAGACGATAGGCCGTTATCTCGCGCATTTTCTCGTCTTGGATGTTGGAAGACTCCCCATAGAAGGCAGACATAGAACCAACCACACCTATCATCACTGCCATAGGATGGGCATCACGACGGAACCCACGGAATACATTGGTGAGTTGATCGTGCAGCATGGTATGTTTGTGCACTGTATTGGTGAAGGTTTGTTTTTGCTCTGCGTTAGGCAACTCGCCATTAATCAACAAATACGAGACTTCAAGGAAGTCACAGTGTTGCGCCAGCTGCTCAATCGGATAACCACGGTAGTAAAGTAATCCCTGTTCACCATCGATAAAAGTAATATCCGAACTGCATGATGCGGTCGAGAGAAACCCTGGGTCATAGGTAAAAACACCGTGCTTGCCCAGTGTGCGAATATCAATAACATCCACACCGAGATTGCCAGACAGCACTGGTAGCTCGATGGGTTCCTGACCATTATCAAAGGTAATGATGGCTTTGCTCGGTTTATTCATAATTTAACTTTATTTAATATTGACTATGGTTATCTAGCATAAACCGCGCCAAGAACGCGCTCGCCAGAGGCGCCGGTCACAGAGGGAACATTGCCGGCCAATCCTAGCTTGGTTTGTCTTGCTAACCAAGCGAAAGCATAGGCCTCTACCCAATTGACTGGCACACCCAAATCGTCTGAAGCCGCAATTTTCACAGGATGTAGCTTTTGCCGCAAGTTTTCTACCAAAGCCCGATTATAAGCGCCGCCGCCACAAAGATAGATTTCATCACATGCTTGCGCGTACTGTTGAATCGCATGGCTAATCGTAATGCTAGTAAATTCTAGCAGTGTTCTCTGAACATCGACGGCGCTTATATCGCGCTGCTTTAAAATGCCTTGCAACCAACCATAGTTAAATAAATCTCTACCCGTGCTCTTAGGAGGCGTTAATTTGAGGAAGGGCTCTGCTAGCATGTCGTCTAGTAAATCTTTATCTACCTGCCCGCTGGATGCCCAGGCGCCATCCGCGTCAAAAGCTTGTTGAATATGATGTTGTGCCCACATATCCATCAACATATTGCCTGGACCAGAATCAAAACCAATCAGGCGCTGATGTGGAAACAGTATGGTTAAATTGGCAATGCCGCCAATATTAACAATGACTCGATTTTTTTCAGGATGCGAGAACACAGCTTGATGAAAAGCTGGCACCAAGGGCGCCCCCTGACCACCGGCTGCAATATCGCGACTGCGAAAGTCGGCAACAATATCAATACCAGATAATTCAGCCAGCAAGGCAGGATTCTGTAGTTGCAGTGTATATGCGAGTTCGGGCTTATGCCGTATGGTTTGCCCGTGACTACCGACAGCTGAAATTTGTTGCGGGTCAAAGCCAGCGGCAGATAATAGTTGTTGGATAGTTTGTGCGTAAATTTGTGAAAGACGGTTAGCTAGTTGTGCGGACTTATCTAGTTCGTTTTCGCTACAATCCTGCAAAGCCAATATGGCTTGTTTGATATCATCTGGATAGGGTAAGTGCTGGCTTGCTACCATCCTAGAGCCATTCGAATCAAATTCACATAACACTGCGTCCACACCGTCCAAGCTAGTGCCAGACATTAAGCCAATAAAGTATTGTGGTTGAGATGTTAAAGATAGTGTCATGAAATGTTTAAGAATGTAGTGTCTAGGTTTTGCGTTAAAATGCCCGCTTTGTTTTGTAAGATAACTATTTGAATCACCTGATTTGATGCTAACAGAAAAGCATGCAAGCGAGAAGTTTGCTGCTACAGCAACTGATGAGAGTGAATACGATTTTTTAGAATGGATTAGCGATGACTTCTATTCAAGATGCATTAGCCATCATAAAGCGCGGTAGTGATGAACTACTGATTGAGCAAGAGTTGGTTGAAAAACTTAAGCTGGGTAAGCCTCTTAGGGTAAAGGCTGGATTTGATCCAACGGCGCCAGATCTACATCTGGGCCACACAGTTTTGCTGAATAAGCTCAGACAATTTCAAGAGCTAGGACATCATGTGTTATTCCTAATTGGAGATTTCACCGGCATGATAGGTGACCCAACAGGCAAAAGTGCAACGCGCCCTCCTCTCACGCAGGAGCAAGTTCAGGAAAATGCTAAATCTTACGCCGAGCAAGTATTCAAAATCCTCAAGCCTGAGCAAACCGAAGTGGTATTTAATTCCAAATGGTTGAACGAGCTTGGTGCGGCCGGCATGGTTAGATTGGCAGCGAGCCACACAGTGGCACGAATGCTAGAACGGGATGACTTTGATAAGCGCTTCAAAAACAATCAGCCTATTGCCATTCATGAGTTTCTCTATCCTCTGCTGCAAGGTTATGACTCAGTAGCACTTAAGTCAGATGTCGAGTTAGGCGGTACTGATCAGAAATTTAACTTGCTGATGGGGCGTGAGCTTCAGAAACAAGCAGGACAATCCCCGCAATGTATTCTGACGATGCCCTTGCTGGAGGGTTTAGACGGGGTGCAAAAAATGTCTAAATCTTTAGGTAACTACATTGGCGTAGCGGAACCAGCCAATACAATTTTCAGCAAGATCATGTCGATTTCGGATGAGTTAATGTGGCGATATATCGAACTACTCTCTTTTGAAACTTTGGCTGTCATTGCTGATTGGAAAAAAGCGGTAGCGCAAGGCGAGAATCCTAGAAATATTAAAGTGCGGTTTGCTCAAGAGATTGTTGCGCGATTCCATAGCCAGGCTGCAGCCGAAGCGGCCTTAGAAGATTTTAATTTAAGAGCTAAAGGCGGCATCCCAGATGATGTGGAAGAAGTAGCATTAAAATTAGAAGAAGCTCAAATTGGATTGGCGCAGTTACTCAAGCAAGTAGGCCTTGTTACAAGTACTTCCGAAGCAATGCGTGCGGTAGAACAAGGTGGTGTAAAAATTGACGGTGAGAAAATCTCAGATAAGCACCTGCAGCTGAGCCAAGGAAGCAGTTTTGTCGTGCAAGTAGGCAAACGCAAATTTGCGCGTGTCACCTTGCAATAACAAAAATGTAATTACTTTGTAAAAATTGCCTTGTAGCTCTTGACCAGCCGCTTTTGTACTGTAGAATGCGCGCTTCGTTTTTAAGACGATGTGCATTAAACAGTGAACAAGGCCACAAATTGTGGCCTTTCTACTTGACCAAAATCTGTAGCCCTGTATAATGCGCGCCTCTCGATTGCTGAGTGATTAGCGAATCGAACTGTTCTTTAACAATCTAAACAACCGATAAGTGTGGGTGCTTGTGCTGCATAGATGTGCTGGT
>RFPI01000070.1 GCA_009926205.1 Methylophilaceae bacterium | reverse complement strand
GTTCGTATGTCCGCATTGGAAACCAAGAATCTCGGCTATGTGCCGATGGTGATTGAGCAGAGTGGTCGCGGTGAACGTGCCTATGATATTTATTCACGCCTACTCAAAGAACGCGTTATTTTCTTGGTAGGTCCGGTGAATGATATGTCAGCCAATTTGGTAGTGGCGCAAATGCTGTTCCTTGAGGCCGAAAATCCAGACAAAGATATTTATCTATACATTAACTCCCCTGGTGGTTCAGTGACTGCGGGGATGTCAATCTACGACACCATGCAATTTATCAAGCCAGACGTCAGTACCCTGTGTATCGGTCAAGCCGCTAGTATGGGTGCATTCCTTTTGGCTGCGGGTGCAAAAGGCAAACGCTTTAGTTTGCCGAATTCTCGTATCATGATTCACCAACCATCTGGTGGATTCCAAGGTCAGTCCACCGATATCGAAATTCATGCCAAAGAGATTTTGTATTTGCGTGGCAAATTGAATGATATTTTGGCGCATCATACCGGTCGTACTTCTGAAGAAATTGACCGTGATACCGAGCGTGATAATTTTATGAGTGCAGAACAATCTGTTGCTTATGGCATGATAGACAAAGTCATTACCAGCCGCAGTGAGGCCTAGTCACCGCTAAGGGAATATAAGCATGGCGAAAAATACAGCTGATGAAAAAATGATGTACTGCTCCTTCTGCGGCAAAAGCCAGCATGAAGTGCATAAATTAATCGCCGGCCCATCTGTATATATCTGCGACGAATGTGTGGATTTGTGTAACGACATTATTCGCGAAGAAGCCAACACCAAAGACCCAATCTCTGCTGACAGCAAGAAACTGCCGACCCCAAAAGAAATCTGTGCCATCTTAGACCAATATGTAGTCGGTCAAGAACGTGCTAAAAAAAGCTTATCTGTCGCGGTGTATAACCATTACAAACGCCTAGATCAGAAGGGTGGTAGTGACGAGGTCGAAATCACCAAGAGTAATATTCTGCTGATAGGCCCCACTGGCTCAGGTAAAACTTTATTGGCACAAACGTTGGCAAGATTGCTCGATGTTCCCTTTGTAATGGCTGACGCCACGACCCTCACCGAAGCTGGTTATGTGGGTGAAGACGTTGAAAACATTATGCAAAAGCTTTTGCAGAAATGTGATTACGAAGTCGAGAAAGCGCAGCGTGGCATCGTGTATATCGATGAAATCGACAAGATTTCGCGCAAATCAGACAATCCATCGATTACCCGTGACGTATCCGGTGAAGGTGTACAACAAGCCTTGCTAAAATTAATCGAGGGTACTGTAGCGTCTGTGCCTCCACAAGGCGGTCGCAAGCACCCCAATCAAGAATTCGTTCAACTCGATACCACCAATATTCTGTTTATTTGTGGTGGCGCATTTGATGGCCTAGACAAGATTATCCGTCAGCGCTCAGAAAAGGGCGGCATGGGTTTTGGTGCCGAAGTGAAGAGCAAGGAAGATACCCGTGCCATTGGCGAATTATTCCGTGATGTTGAGCCGGAAGATTTAATCAAGTTTGGCTTGATTCCTGAGTTCGTTGGTCGTTTACCTGCCATCGCCACGCTAGAGTCGCTAGACGAAACGGCCTTGATGTCTATTTTGGTAGAGCCAAAGAACGCTTTAACCAAACAATTTGCCAAGCTGTTTGATATGGAAGGCGTTGAACTAGAGTTCCGTCCAGCCGCACTTAAGATGATTGCCCATAAAGCGCTAGAGAGAAAAACCGGTGCACGTGGTCTGCGTTCTATTATGGAACATGCGCTGTTAGAAATTATGTACGAATTGCCTAATATGCCCCATCTGCACAAAGTGGTGGTGGACGAGGGTGTGATTCAAAGTGGTGGGCAACCTATCCTGATTTATCAAGACGCAGCAAAAACAGCAGATTCTGCTAGCTAAACTCCGCGATTTATTATTTAATTCAGTAGACGCACTGAAGTTTTTTTTCAGGGTCTACTTGAATCAATTCAGTTCGTCCCCATCATCTGATTAGTGATTATTTTGTGTCCGTTCGGACACGCGTTTTTAATGAGGCTTCTATGTCAGAGACTACACTACCTGCTTTTACACCTGAAAACGGACAGATTCCGCTGTTGCCTTTGCGCGACGTGGTGCTGTATCCGCACATGGTTATTCCTTTGTTTGTGGGTAGATCGCGCTCCATCAAGGCTTTGGATTTAGCATCCGAAGGCGAGAAACAGATATTTTTGGTAGCGCAAAAATCACCGAATGAAGATGAACCCAGCTTCAAAGATTTATATGAAATGGGCACCGTGGCCAATATCTTGCAAAAACTCAAACTGCCTGACGGTACCGTCAAAGTGCTGGTTGAGGGCGTGCAACGTGCCAAAGTGACCGATTTTATAGATACGGCTGATTGTTTCTCTGCAAGACCAGAGTTGATTGCTGATGCCGACCACGAGGGCAATGAAGTCCAAGCCCTGATGCGTGCGGTGTTTACCCAGTTTGACCAATACGTCAAATTGAACAAAAAGATTCCACCAGAGATTCTCACGACTTTAGCCAGCGTTGATGATCCTAGCCGTTTGGCAGACACCATCGCAGCGCACCTCACGCTCAAGTTAGAAGACAAGCAGGTCATACTCGAAATGTTCAGCGTGACTGAACGCCTCGAGCACCTATTGGGCAAACTAGAGGCCGAGATTGATATCCTGCAAGTAGAAAAGCGTATCCGTGGCCGCGTGAAGCGCCAAATGGAAAAGAGTCAGCGCGAGTACTATTTGAACGAACAAGTAAAAGCCATTCAAAAAGAATTGGGCGAGCAAGACGAGTCTGCTGATTTAGACGAGCTTGCCAAGCGCATCCATGAGGCCAAGATGCCTAAAGAGGCGTTTGAGAAGGCCAATGCCGAGCTGAAAAAGCTGCGCATGATGTCGCCTATGTCCGCTGAGGCCAGCGTGGTTCGTAACTATATCGAGACACTGGTTGGTTTGCCTTGGAAAAAGAAAACCAAGATCAACAAAGATTTGGAATACGCACAACGTATCCTTGACGAAGACCATTACGGCCTTGAAAAGGTCAAAGAACGTATCGTGGAATACCTAGCCGTACAACAACGCGTAGATAAGCTTAAATCGCCTATTCTGTGCTTGGTAGGGCCACCTGGGGTTGGTAAGACATCCTTGGGTCAAAGTATCGCCAAAGCGATTAACCGCAAGTTTGTGCGTGTTGCTTTGGGTGGCGTGCGTGATGAGTCTGAAATCCGTGGTCACCGCCGTACCTATATTGGCTCTATGCCTGGTAAGGTTTTGCAAAGCATGAACAAAGTCGGCGTCAAAAATCCATTGTTCTTGTTAGATGAGATCGACAAGATGGGACAAGACTTCCGTGGTGATCCAGCCTCCGCTTTGCTAGAGGTGTTAGACCCAGAGCAAAACCACACATTTGCCGATCACTATGTTGAAGTCGAATATGACTTATCCGATGTGATGTTCGTTGCAACTTCTAACTCATTAAACATTCCTGATGCCCTATTGGACAGAATGGAAGTGATTCGTCTGGCGGGCTACACCGAAGATGAAAAGTTGAATATTGCGATGCGTTATCTAGTACCCAAGCAATTTAAAGCGCACGGTATCAAAGATTACGAAATGGAGATTACTGAGGGTACCGTCAAAGAAATCATCCAGTTCTACACGCGCGAAGCGGGTGTGCGTAATCTAGACCGTGAGATATCCAAGATCTGCCGTAAGGTAGTCAAAAAGATACTGACGCAGAAAAAGGGTACTGCACCCTTTGAGAAGATTGTCGTGCAGCCTGAGCATCTAGAAGAATATCTAGGTGTTAAGGTATTCGATATCGGTTTGGCAGCAAAAGAGAACCAAGTCGGTCAGGTGACTGGTTTGGCGTGGACCCAAGTCGGTGGTGATTTGCTCACTATCGAGTCCGTAGTGATGCCGGGTAAAGGCAAAACCATCACCACCGGTAAATTAGGTGAAGTGATGCAAGAGTCTATCCAAGCCGCCATGAGTGTGGTACGTACTCGTGCCAAACGCTTTGGGATTGCCGCGGATTTCTATGAAAAGAATGATATCCATATCCACTTCCCAGAAGGGGCAACGCCCAAAGATGGTCCAAGTGCCGGTATTGGTATCACCACTGCCATCGTTTCTGTGCTGACAAACATCCCAGTTCGTGCTGATGTTGCCATGACAGGTGAAATTACTTTGCGTGGCGAAGTATTGCCGATTGGCGGCCTAAAAGAGAAGCTACTTGCAGCACACCGCGGTGGCATCAAGACGGTCTTGATCCCTGATCAAAACCTCAAGGATCTGGCGGAGATTCCAGACAACGTGAAAAATAACCTTGAAATTCATCCGGTTAAATGGATAGATGAGGTTTTAAAATTCGCGCTAGAAAAAATGCCGGAAGCATTCCCAGACGATTTGCCTGTGAAAGAAGCGATCCAAGAAAACCAAGTGACCGAAATATCCGCCATCACAAAACACTAAAAAATGGCTGGAATACGCATATTTCTTAGGTTTAGGCCTTGACACAGGCTTTTGGGGCTTGATATAAAGACTACTGCAGTCGATTGACTGCAATAAACATAACATCGAAAGGGGATTCAAGTGAACAAATCAGAATTAATCGATCAAATTGCTAAAGCCGCCGGTATTTCTAAAGCAGCAGCAGGCCGTGCATTAGATGCAACAACAGGCGCAATCGGCAAAGCATTGAAAAAGGGTGACTTGGTAACATTGATTGGTTTCGGTACATTCTACGTAGGCAAACGCGCTGCTCGTAACGGTCGTAACCCACGCACTGGCGCAACTATCAAAATTAAAGCTGCTAACTCTCCAAAATTTAGAGCTGGTAAAGCACTGAAAGATGCTGTAAACTAGCGGGCTTTGTTGGTCGCGATGGGTGATTAGCTCAGTTGGTAGAGC
>RFPI01000069.1 GCA_009926205.1 Methylophilaceae bacterium | reverse complement strand
ACCTTCGTGACCACGGTTTACACCGGTAGCAAATGTCCAAGCTGCTTTAACGTTTTTAACGTTAGCTTGGTTGATTTGTGTCAACTGAGAATAACCGTGGTTCAGGTTATTAGCACGTGGGCTTGCCCAGTTGTTTGGATCTTTTGCTGCAGCTTCTTGGTCAGCGGCAGCAGATGCAACCATTGGCATTGCCAATGAAGCACCTAATACCATACCTAGAGCTAATTTGATTTTGCTCATCTCCATTTTTTAAATCTCCATAGTTGTTACTACTTTAGGGTTTAACAACAAAGCAATGATTAGTTAAACTACTCATTACTTTCGCACCACCTAAGTGGGCGTTCCGAAATATTAGAACAGTCAAAAATGATTTGCAATAGTCTATTTACAATTTATTTACATTTTTCTTAACAAATTTGTTATGTTTTTAATGTTGAAGACCCGAATTAAAAACTTTTTTATTAATTATCAATAGGTTAAATTAAAAAAACCCCAATGGAAACAGTGTTAAAAAATTTATTCCCTGAGTTAAATATTTTTAATTCGGCCTATCTAAATGTAACTGAGCAACATACTCTTTATTACGAGGAATGTGGGAATCCCAAGGGTTATCCAGTGATTTTTCTGCATGGCGGCCCCGGCAGTGGCTGTAATGCTGCGCAAAGAAGATTTTTTGATCCCGAATTTTATCGAATTGTTCTTTTTGATCAGCGTGGTTGTGGGAGAAGCATGCCGGCTGGTTGCATTGAAAACAATACGACTCAGGATTTGGTTGAAGATATTGAAGCATTAAGAAAGCACCTGAATATTTCCCGATGGTTGGTGTTTGGGGGGTCTTGGGGCAGCACTTTGGCGCTTGTCTATGCCATTCATCACCCGCAATCTATCTCTGGTTTAATTCTTCGTGGAATATTCTTAAGCCGTCCCGATGAACTTAAGTGGTTTATGCATGATGCCCAACATTTTTTCCCTGAAGCCTGGGCTAAATGGGCGAACTACCCTGAGGCTGACAAACATCAGAATATCTTGCAGAGCTATGCAGAATTGGTTTTTGATGCTGATCCAGATATTGCTGGTCCAGCCGCAGTCGCTTGGAATCATTATGAATCGTCCATCATGACCCTGATGCCACGCGAGAGTGGCGCAAGCACTACGCCTGTTGAAGTGGAAATTGCTAGAGCGCGAGTACAAATTCATTACATCCAAAATCATTGTTTTATAGATGGCGATGCAGTGCTTAAAAGCTGTAAGCAGTTAAGCAACATTCCTATGACGATTATTCAAGGCAGGTATGATATGGTTTGCCCGCCGAAAACAGCTTGGGAATTGTTTCATCAAACCCCGCACGCTCACTTAGAAATCATTGCTGATGCAGGTCACTCTGCCATGGAACCTGGAGTGACATCCGCCTTGGTTAATGCGACTGAAAATTTTAAAGATTCAGTGAATAGATAAAATTAACACCACAACATATATCATATATAAGGTATTCAACACGTTGAAATTTAATCACTCGCTATTTATTCTAAAAGAGACGCTCAATGCATTTAACCTTCATAGAGGCCTAATCACTTCTGCCTCATTATCTTTTTATTCGATGTTTGCCATGATTCCAATGGCCCTCATCTTATTTTTCATTATCAGCTCCCTAGTCATTTCATCGAGTCATGCTGTTCATGAGATTGCCATTATCACCAACAACTTAGAGCCTAAGCTAAGTCGCCGCATCATGACCGAAATTTATCGAGCAGCCAGCCACAAAACTGCTTGGAGTGCAGTGGGTGGGGTGCTGTTGTTATGGATATCTATTCCTTTAGCTAGCACATTAAGAAATACTTTTTATACGATTTGCGCCATTTCAGAACATCCATCCTTCTTAAAAAAAGCCCTACAGGACGTATTGGCCGTGGTCGGTATCTTATTAATGTTTTTTATTTTCACCTTTTTGGATTTGGCTCTGAGTAAGCTACTGGGCTTATTTAATATCGCCATGGTGCGCAGTATTTGGTTTGAGCTGATCGGTGCGGTACTCATCATTGCTTTATTGTTAGGCATCTTTTATCAACTTTTCTTTCCGGTCAAAGTTGAGCCACGTTGGTTGGTTCTGGGTTCTTTGCTGACTGCAACCCTGTGGGTCGCTGTAAAGCCTCTGTTCAATGAACTCATCAATGTGAACCATTCTTACGGAGCCATTTTTGGCAGTATGAAAAATCTGTTTATTTCGCTGGCTTGGTTATATTACTCATTCATTATTTTTATATTGGGAACTGAGCTGATTGCCACTCTGAACCGACAGGATTTGTTGCTACTGAGAAGACTGTTCAGCGAGAAGAAAGGCGAATATGTTCCTTATGTGCGTAATTTGTTTGATCGCTACGGCAAAACCTACAAACGTGGTGAAATGATTTTTAAGGCTGGACAACATGGTCACCATCTTTTCTATATTGTGACTGGCGAGATTAGCTTATACCTAGATGGCAAATTAATGCGCACGATGGAAAAAGGGGATTACTTTGGTGAGATGGCCCTACTCACTGATACTATCCGGATTGCTGATGCTGTGGTGGAATCGGATTACGCAAATATTTTGGTCATTGAACAGGACATTACGCAATCATTGATATTGAATGAACCTCAAGTGGCTATGCGCTTTCTAAAGCATTTGGCGCAGCAGCTTAAGCACCAACATTTATCCGTACAAGATTAAACAATATTTAGAGCGACGAGAGTATGGCGATATCCAACAAACAACCCAGCCAGTTTGAGCTGCAACAATTGATGCAGCTGATTAACAGCGGCCAACTTGCCCAAGCGGAATCTAAAGCCAAGAGCTTGCTTCAGAATGCAGGCAATTTCTTTATGTTATATAACCTGCTGGGCATAGCGCTGGATGGCCAAGGTAAGCATGCCGAAGCTGTAACGTCCTATCGTAAAGGCATTGCACTACAAGCCAATATTCCCGACCTTCACTTCAATCTTGGGATTGCCCTCAGCAATGCGGGCTCGGCTGACGAAGCCATTGCAAGTTATCAAAAAGCGATTCAATTAGAGCCAGGCTTTTTTGAAGCTTATGGCAACATTGGGACTTTGTACCAAAAGCAAGGTGATTTAGCTCAAGCCATTGTCTTTTACCGCAAGGCGCTCGCGATACATAAGGATGCCCGTGGCTATTTCAACCTCGGCACCGCTTTGCGTGATGAAGGCAAGCTGGATGAGGCCATCGACAGTTACCAACAAGCGATTAAGCTATTCCCCAACTATGCCGACGCCTATTGCAATTTAGGTGAAACATTGCGTGACCGCGGCGATATGCAAGATGCGGTCAGTCAGTATCAACAAACATTAGCCTTAAATCCCAACCATCCAAATGCCAACTACAATATGGGTGAGTTTTTATATCTTGCCAAACGCTTTGACGAAGCTGTCGAATTTTTTGAGCGCAGCCAGTTGGATGACTGGTTCGAACGCAGTATGTACTGTCTTTATAAAGCTGAAAGATTTGATGACTTCAAAAAGCGTTTGGATGAGACGGTCAAAAATGGGCCACATATCGCCCCCTTTATGGCCACTCTGTCTACGCATTACGCCCTCAATTTTGGCACTGAAGACCCGTATAATTTTTGCAAAAATGGTCTAGATTTTGTCTACCGAGCCAGCATTCCAGAATTATCTGAGCCAAATAGCCCGTTGCTGAAAGCCTTGTTAGACGATATCAATAACACCGAGATTGCTGAACGAGTGCAAGGGATGTTGCATAACGGAAAACAGTCTGCTGGTAATTTATTTAAACGTCCGGAAGCCTCTTTTAGAAAACTTGCAGAGTTGGTCAAACAGCAATTTATGCTGTACCGAGAAAAGTTTGCCGGGGCAGACTGTGAGCTGATCAAGTCTTTCCCCAAAGAGCTGGAATTCACTAGCTCATGGTATGTAAAGATGCGTCAGGGGGGTCATCTAGATTCACATATTCATGAAATAGGCTGGATTAGTGGCGCGGTGTATTTGGCCATGCCCAAAAACAAACAGTCGCCTGATGAAGGCGCTTTTGAATATGGCACACATGGTGACGCTTACCCGCAAAAACACCAAAACTTTCCTGTCGCGCATGTCGTCCCCAACGTAGGCGACATCGTCCTGTTTCCTTCGTCGCTGTTTCATAGAACGATTCCTTTCTCCTCAGATGAGGAGCGTATTTGCATTGCCTTCGACCTAAGGCCTGATCAACCCAACCATGCCAGAAGTGCTTATTAATGTCAGCCTATGATTTTGATTTAATTGTGATTGGGGCTGGCTCGGGTGGAGTACGAGCGGCACGCACAGCCGCTGGCTTGGGCAAAAAAGTCGCTATTTGCGAGCAACGTTTTTATGGTGGGACTTGCGTCAATATAGGCTGCGTACCCAAAAAATTATTCGTCTATGCTGCAGATTTTGCCGAGCAATTCAAAGCCTCTGCAGGCTTTGGATGGCAAGGATTAAATCCACAATTTAACTGGCAAACACTGGTCGAAAATAAAAATAAAGAAATCGCTCGATTACAAAGCATCTATGAAAAAATGCTGCGCGAATCGGGGGCTACCCTAATTGAGGGGCACGCGGAAATAACTGGTCCCAGACAAGTCAGCGTAGAAGGTAAACATTATTCTGCTGAGCGTATCTTGATCGCCACGGGGGCTAGTCCCAACATACCCGATATTCCCGGCAAGCAATTTGGCATGGTGTCTGATGATATCTTTTATCTAGACCAGCTTCCGCCATCGATGACCATTGTTGGCGCAGGTTATATCGGTGTGGAGTTTGCCGGTATATTGCACAGGCTGGGGGTAAAAATCACCCTCATCGATAAATATCCACTGATATTGAACGGTTTTGACCAAGAGGCCAGAGCATTTATTTCGCAACAAATGTCGCAACAGGGCATCAATATTCTTAGCGAGAAACGTCTAGTCTCAATCAAGCAATCCCATCAGCAACTCGAGTTAATGCTTGATGATGGGCAAATCTTGGCAACGCATGCTGTGCTGTTTGCCACTGGCAGACGCGCTAATACCCATCAATTGGGATTATCCGCTTTAGGTTTGGCTTGTGAGCAAGATGGCCGGATTCGAGTA
>RFPI01000068.1 GCA_009926205.1 Methylophilaceae bacterium | reverse complement strand
ACCAGCACATCTATGCAGCACAAGCACCCACACTTATCGGTTGTTTAGATTGTTAAAGAACAGTTCGATTCGCTAATCACTCAGCAATCGAGAGGCGCGTATTATACAGAGCCTCAAGACTCAGTCAACAGGATTTTCTCGTCAAACACGGAATATTTTTCCAGTGTATAAAATCAGAAGACAAAATACTTTCGTTTTGATTGAAAACAATCAAACGGCGTATGCTGACTTTCGGATAATCAACGCGAATCGACTTGTTGAATGAGTTGGTTGCGGGGGCAGGATTTGAACCTACGACCTTCGGGTTATGAGCCCGACGAGCTGCCAGACTGCTCCACCCCGCGTCCGAAACGTTTTTCAGAAAACGTGAGGGCGTGAATGTATCAAACAAAGCACATGCATGTCAATTTAAAAATCAAGCGTATGCCTGCAAACTGCCTTTATTTTCCTAGTAGTTTGCGAATTTGAATTAAATCTTGCTCGGTATCGACTCCCGGCGCCGCAGGCTCTTGGCTAACATATACACTAATCGCATAGCCGTTCCATAACACCCGTAGTTGCTCAAGGGATTCCATTTGCTCTATAGGGGAATGCGGCAGACTGGCATACTGCATAAGGAAATCGGCACGGTATGCATAAATCCCAATATGCCTATAAAAGAGCATATCTGCGCTCATCACCGCTTGTTGTGCCATCAAGTCACGCGGGTAGGGAATGGGTGCACGACTGAAATAGAGTGCGCGTCCACTTTGATCCAGTACCACTTTAACTATATTAGGATTGATAAGCTGTGCCTGCTCATGAATAGGATGACAGGCGGTGGACATCACCGCACCTTGATCTTGCGCCAACTGCCCAGCGACTTGTTGTATCAACGTTGGTGCGATTAGGGGCTCGTCTCCTTGAACATTCACAACCAGCTGATCACCCGCCCAGCGCATCTTTTGCACCACCTCAGATAATCGGTCGGTGCCTGATACATGGTCTTCTCTCGTCATCACCGCTTGATAACCAAACGCCTCTACCTCATCAAAAATGAGATGATGATCGGTCGCGACGACCACTTCGGAAGCGCCGCTTTTTAAGGCCTGCTCGACCACTCTCACCACCATAGGTTTGCCAGAGATATCCAACAATGGCTTACCCGGCAGTCGAGTGCTGGCATAGCGGGCGGGAATCACAACCTTGAAGTTCATGTTAGTCACTTTTGTGCATTTATTTAATTGTAATGGCCTGATCTTCTAACATCACAGGCACCCCATCGCGAATGGGGTACATCACATGACAGGGTTTGCAGACCAGTCCGGACTCTGCTTTTTTATATTCCAATTGGGATTTACAAACTGGACACACCAGCATTTCCAATAACTTGTTATCCATGTTGACCTCGTAAAGTTTGCAATCGATTATCTAAATATTTTATCAATTTCGCATCCAGCGATGCAGTGATAGGCACGAACCAAGCTTGCGCTAGATGAAACTCACGACACTTTACCGCATCTTTTTCGGTCATGATAATGGGGGCATCTTGCATATCATCAAAATCCTGAACTTGATAATCATGATGATCTTGAAATGCATGCGGTTGCACTATCAGGCCTTGGGCTCGCAAGGCCTTGAAAAAACGATCTGGGTTGCCTATGCCTGCCACTGCATGGACTTTTTTACCTTTCAAGGTACTCAACATTTTTGACTTTTGCTTAACCACTTTGTCATTCACTGCAGCCAGTTTTCCTAATTGAAAATGCATCTGGACTTGGGCAATTTGTTTTAACCAACCCCATGGCTTGGTCGGTTTGCCATTGATGACTGCGAAGTCCGCACTTTGGATACGACTGACCGGCTCGCGTAAGGGCCCTGCTGGCAATAGATAGCCATTACCAATCCCACGCTCTGCATCAAATACCAGTACTTCAATATCGCGCGCTAGGGCGTAGTGCTGCAATCCGTCATCACATAGGATGACGTCTACTTGAGGCGTTGCGCTCAATAGCCGTTTGGCAGTTTCAATACGACGCGCACCCACCCAAATTGGGCATGGCAAATGCGCACTCATCATCAGTGGCTCATCCCCCACTTGCGCTGCTGACATATTTTTTTTCACTCGCATAGGCGTATGACGAGCACGCCCATAACCACGGCTAATCACACCAGGACGATACCCAAGCGCAATAAGTGCTTGAGCGATATAAATCACTAAGGGGGTTTTTCCAGTGCCCCCCACCGTCACATTACCTACCACAATGACAGGGACTGGCAATCTTGTTTGCTTGAAAATACCAAAACGATAAAACATCAAGCGTAGGCGGATAATCAAACGGTATAACAAAGAGATTAAGCGCAGAATCAAGGATGGGCTTGGATTGTCATACCATTGCTTGATTAACCATGAGGTCATGGCGTTTTAGCCTTGTTGAAATTGCTTTTGATACAACTTGGCATAGTGCCCTTTTTGCGCCAGCAGTTGTTGGTGTGTCCCGCTCTCGACAATCGAACCTTTTTCCATGACCAAAATACGATCTGCATTTTCAATCGTGGAAAGTCTATGTGCAATCACGATGCTCGTACGGCCTTGCATCAGTCTATCCAAGGCCGCCTGAACGTGCTGTTCAGATTCAGTATCTAATGCCGATGTTGCTTCATCCAACAGCAGGATGGGTGCATCCTTTAGAATGGCACGAGCAATAGCCAGTCGCTGACGTTGACCGCCAGACAATCTCACCCCACGGTCTCCAATGGCACTTTGCAAGCCATCGGGGAGCTCTTGAATAAACTCCCAAGCATGAGCCGCCTTAGCGGCTTCTATCACCTCTTGATCACTTGCGTCACGCAGACAGCCATAGGCAATATTGTTACGCACGGTATCGTTAAACAACACTATATCTTGACTCACCAAGGCGAATTGCTGACGCAGACTTTCTAGGGTGAGCTCACGGCTGTCCATACCGTCAATCAAAATTTGTCCTTGCTGGTGTTCATAGAACCTTGGCAGCAAATTCACCATGGTGGTTTTGCCACCGCCCGAGCGGCCCACCAAAGCCAGTTTTTCTCCGGGAGAGATTTTAAAACTTAGTGCATTAAGCGCATTTTGCTTTGCATTGTCATAGCGCAAAACCACAGAACGAAACTCAATCTCACCACGCACTTTTTTGAATGTTTTAGTGCCTGTATCTTTCTCAGGCGGCTCGTCAATCAAACCAAAGATACTGTTTGCTGCCGCCAGACCTTGCTGTAAGTCTTCATTGATACCCGTCATACTCTTAATTGGCGCGATCAACATCAATAAAGCACCAATAAAAGCGGCAAACTCACCCGCGGTAAACTTGCCTACCGAGTAGAACACAACTGCACTAAGCGCCACTGCCGCGAGCATTTCAACAACCATACTATTTAGTCCAGAGACTCTTGCTAAACGGATTTGCAATCGACGATTCGCTCCGGCTACCGCACTGAATCTGCCCATTTCATATTCACGACCACTAAATATTTTTACTATGCGCTGACCAGAGATTGTCTCTTCGCAGACCTGTGTCATTAAGCCCATAGTCTGCTGAACTTGTTTACCAGCCTCTCTTAATTTTGGCGTCATGGCCTTTAAGTAGTAACCCATTAACGGCGCAACTGCCGCGAAAATAATAGTTAAACGCCAATCCATGTAAAGCATGTAGGCAACAATACCAATAATAGTAAAGGTATCGCGCACGCCAGACACGGCGACGTTAGTCGCAGCCTTAGACATTTGCTCAGTATCGTAGGTAATTTTTGAACTTATATTACCGACTGAGTTGGCGTCAAAAAAGCTCACAGGCAATGCCATCATTTTGGAGAAAGCATGAAGTCGTAAAGACTCCACAACGCGCCGTGCAACATATCGAATAGTAAAATTAGCAATAAATCCAGCCAAGGAACGCAACAGCATCAAGCCGAGCAAGATGAATGGCAACGTATTAAATTGTGATGCGTCACGTTTAACAAAACCCTCGTCTGTAACTAGTTTTATCGTTGCCAAGAATCCAGTATTCGTTGCAGATAGAACCAATAGAGAGATGACACTGAGAGCAAACACTTTCCAGTGCTTAGCTGAGTAGGAAATAAGTCGCAAATAGACTTGAACGGCTGAGGCTTCAGCGGGATTTTTTGAATTCTTTTTGCTTGCTTTGCTCATGCGCTAAGTCAATATATAAATAAAGAAAAACCGCCCCATCACGGGGCGGTTAGAGTAGGTTTATTCGACATCCTGCTGGGTGGCGAAGGTAATATGTGTGTATCCAGCTTGTCTTGCTGCTTCCATGACATTAATCACGGATTGGTGTGTGGTTTTGGCATCTGCACTAATCACAATGACAGGGTCTTTGCCGCCAGCAACCGCTTGTTGTAAAGCAGCAATAATGCCTGAAAGGTCCGTCTTGTTAACTGGGGTCTTTTGCACCACCATATGCCCAGTGGCATCGATCCCAACATTAATCATCAAGGGTTTTTGCTCAACTGGATTGGCATCAGCGGCGGGCAAATTAATTTGCAACTCACTCATACGAGAGAAGGTTGCATTCACCACCAAGAAAATAATGATCACCAACAGAACATCAATTAGCGGTACTAAATTGATTTCTAAGTCTTCGTCACGTCTTCCGCGTCTAAAATCCATTATTTACGCTCACCATGCATAAATTCAACCAAGGCAACAGCTTGCTGTTCAATCTCAACAATCAAACCATCTACTTTGCCACGGAAATAGCGGTAACAAATCATGGCAGGTACAGCTACGACAATACCTGCTGCAGTGTTATACAGCGCGACGGAAATACCTTTGGCAAATTGCGCCACATCATGGCCTGAGCCAGCCGCATTAAATGCACCAAACAATTCCACCATACCAATGACTGTACCCAGTAGACCTAATAATGGACTCACGGTAGCGATGGTACCTAAGGTGGTAAGATTTTTTTCTAATTTATGAGCGACGGCTCGACCACTTTCCTCAATCGATTCGCGAATTACCTCTCTAGAGAAGGAGGCATTATTCAGAGCGCTGGCAAAAATTTCACCAGACAAGGAAATAGATTGTAACTTTTCGCATGTTTGCTTATCGATAGAGCCACTAGCTATCCATTTCTTTACCTCATCCAACAGGCCAGAGGGCGCGATAACTTCGGCGCGAAGACTCCAAAAACGCTCAACGATGATGGCGATTGCCAGCACTGAGGCGAATATCAGCGGATAGATAGGCCAACCTGCTGCAAGAATGATTTCTAACACTCTGAACTCCCTAAAATGATGTGATATAAAACTGCGTTACTTTAGCGCGTC
>RFPI01000067.1 GCA_009926205.1 Methylophilaceae bacterium | reverse complement strand
TTCTTGGGCAGCCAAATTACATGAGATTGGGGTCACGATTGCCCATAGTGGTTACCATAAGCATTCAGCTTATATTATTGAAAATGCTGATATGCCTGGCTTTTCAAAAATGGAGCAAGAGATACTCGGAGGTCTAGTAAGAGGTCAAAGACGATCATTAAGCAAATTATCATTAGCTAACGTGGTCGATGATAGATGTATTTTGATGATGGTATTTAGACTTGCGATTTTGTTCAATAGAAGTAGGCAGGATATCAATCTGCCAAAGTTAAGATTGGCATTAACAAAAACTGGATTTAAGCTGGAAGTCGAACATAAGTGGCTCTCTCAAAACCTGCTAACCTATTCAGAGATTCAATCTGAAATTGATTACTGGAAAAATACAAAAATTACATTTGATGTTAATTAGATTATATTAAGTTTTACGAAACGAACTCCTCGCCCATTGAATGCATTAGAAACTCTTGAGCACTTAGAGCTTTCCCTCTCTTAGCTCGGTGATAATATGAACCATCCGCAGACATTATCCATGAGTTAATGTTGTCTTTAAGATAAACGTCAAGCCCCTCTTTAATAACCCTTTTTTTAACCTTGGCATCCAATATGGGGAAGCATATTTCTATGCGCTTGAAAAAGTTTCGATACATCCAATCAGCGCTAGAAAGATAAACTAGGCGTTGACCTTGGTGGTAGAAATAGAATATTCGGGTATGTTCCAAATATCGTCCAACGATAGATCTCACCCTAATATTCTCAGAAACGCCCTTAATGCCTGGTTTGAGCGCGCATACTCCGCGAACAATTAAATCAATTTTTACACCTGCATTAGAGGCTTTATACAAAGCTAAAATAATATCCTTATCCAACAGGGCATTCATTTTCGCAATAATGTGAGCCTTTTTGCCAGATTTTGCGATTTCGGTTTCTTTTTTGATTGCCTCAACTAGATTGCTATGCATTGTAAAAGGTGATTGCCATAAATGTTTTAATTTATTCGACTTGCCAAGGCCTGTCAGCTGAGCGAAAACATCATTAACATCCCTACAAATACTTTCTTGACAAGTAAACAGTCCAAAGTCTGTATATAGCTTGGCTGTTCTTTGGTGATAATTTCCAGTAGATAAATGAACATACCTGCGTAATTTTCCTTGTTCACTTCTCACAATCATCGCCATTTTTGCATGAGTTTTATGTCCCACAACCCCATAAACGACATGAGCTCCAGCATCTTCTAATTTGGCAGCCCAATTGATGTTAGCTTCCTCATCAAACCTAGCTAAAAGCTCAACCACTACCGTGACTTCTTTGCCGCTTTGCGCAGCTTCAATGAGCGCTTTCATTAGGTGAGAGTCAGCACTGGTGCGATAAAAGGTTTGTTTAATTGCGAGCACATGTGGATCTCTGGAGGCTTGCGTAATCAGTTCAATCACTGGGTTAAAAGATTGGTAGGGGTGATGTAACAAAATATCTTGTTTTCTTATGGCCTTGAAAATGTCTTCTTCTTTGACTAACTCCAAAGGTCTGCTTGGATTGTAAGGTTTATATTTCAAATCTGGCCGATCAACTAAATCAGGAATTTGCATTAGCCTAACTAAATTGACCATTCCATTTACTTGGTATAAGTCATCAAAAGTTAATCCAAACTTACTGAGTAAGAACGCAGCCATTTCTAGAGGGCAGCTGTCTGCAACCTCCAAACGAACACCATTGCCAAATTGGCGATGGGATAATTCGTTTTTTACGAGTACACGCAAATCGCTTGCGTCTTCTTCCTCAAGATATAACTCTGAGTCTCGCGTGACTCGGAATTGGTAGCAACCTTTGACGGTCATTCCAGAGAAAAGCTCATGCACATGGGCATGTAAGATTGAAGATAAAAATACAAAGCTATTATTACCGCCACAAATGGATTCAGGTAATTTAATTACTCTAGGTAATGCTCTCGGAGCCTGCACGATAGCAATGCCAGAGTTTCTTCCAAATGCGTCTTTACCCTCAAGCTCGACCGCAAAATTTAAACTTTTATTCAGTACGCGGGGGAAAGGGTGCGACGGATCCAAACCAATAGGCGTTAGGATAGGCATTAACTCTCTAAAAAAATAATCCTCAATCCAATTTTTTAATTCTTGATTCCAGCTTGCACGTCTTAAAAAGTGAATATTCTCTTTGGCAAGTTCAGGGAGTACCACATCATTAAAAATTTTGTATTGATGATCAATTAACTTGTGCGCCTCAATACTGATTTTTTGGAATGCGTCCTTGGGACTCAAACCATCTGGGCCGGTTTGGGTATTATTAAGCCTGATTTGATTTTTAATTCCAGCAACGCGTACCTCAAAAAATTCATCCATATTGCTACTCACAATACAGAGAAATTTAAGCCTCTCTAACAGAGGCACACTGACATCAGCAGCTTGGGCAAGCACGCGGCGGTTAAAAGCCAGTAATCCCAGCTCACGATTTACAAAATACTCTTGATTCAATTTAATTGAGTGCTTTTAAAAAAGTTTATCAACGATCAGTTATTTACTCTCGGGTGATTGAGATACGTTTGCGACCTTTTTTGGTGTAGCAGTTGTTCTTCTTGTTATCCTGGACTTGGGCTTGGCTGAAGGAGTTGTAGGTTTTTTGGCAGTAGCAGCACTCTTGGTTTTTGCGTTTGATGCTTTTGGCTTAGATGCTTTGTCGGTAGCGACTTTAGCTTTGGCTACTTTCTTAGAGGCTTTCTCTTGTGTTTTTGCGGTCTTAGCCTTTAAAGCGGCCATTGTTGCACGCCATTCCTGGAGTTGCTCATCTTCTAATTCCAATTGAATCGCTAATGCTTCTTCTCGAGACAGCTTATCTTTTTGCAAGCGCTTGGGTAATTTGCCAGTCATTCTTGATAGCAAGCGCTCCTGCTCCTCGACTGATAATAAGACGGCCTTATCTAAATAAGATTTAGTAGCAGCTTTCATAAAATTTTCCTTTTATATAAATAATCATTCAATAAAGTTTAGCGACTAATGAATCTTTTGTGTGTGACATATTTATTACAATATTGTTGGTTAATATTACATATAACTCTCTATTAATCATGTAGATAATAGAGATATCAAACATCGAAATGTTGTCATGTTTTTTCTGAGCGCAAGGTGGGGGAGATTCCAAAGCAAGTGCAGCATTATTCAATGATGAACTCCAAATTGACTAGAACGGTTGGCCATCAAAAAACTAATCTAAGCGCATCTCATGACTTGGATGGCCGAATCGAGGCAAAATATAAGCCCTTTAAGGTATAATTCTGACCTTTTGAATTTTGCCAAGAATTAACCATGGAAGCCGAACAGCTCAACCTGATTGAAGCGCGATTAAAAGATCTGATGCAACGCCAACAAGCGTTGAGGGGGTATCTTTGACTTTGAGCACAAACAACAGCGTCTGAGCGAGGTTAGCCAGCTCCTGCAAGACCCATCCATTTGGAACGACAATGAGCGTTCGCAAAAACTCGGTAAAGAGCGCCGCGAGCTAGAGGGCGTGGTGCTGACACTGACCGATGTTGAACAGTCTATCCGCGATACTCAAGAGCTATTTTCCTTGGCGAAAGATGAGGGGGATGAACAAACCCTGCATGCGATTGATGAGGATAGCCAAGCCATCCAAGCTCAAGTAGAAGGCTTGGAATTCCGCCGTATGTTTTCCAATGCCATGGATGCGAATAATTGCTTTATGGAATTTCAATCTGGCAGCGGTGGAACTGAGGCGCAAGATTGGGCCTCTATGTTGCTGCGTATGTATTTGCGCTATTGTGAGCGCAAAGGTTTTCAAGTTGAGGTGATGGAAGAGTCTGACGGTGAAGTGGCAGGCATTAAGAGCGCTTCCCTGAAGATTAGTGGCGAGTATGCTTATGGATTTCTGCGGACCGAATCTGGCGTGCATCGTTTGGTAAGAAAGTCGCCGTTTGATTCCGGTAATCGTCGCCATACTTCTTTTGCCAGTGTGCAGGTATTCCCTGAGGTGGATGATTCGATTGAGATTGATATCAATCCTGCCGATTTGCGTATTGATACTTACCGTGCCAGTGGTGCGGGTGGCCAGCACATTAATAAGACCGACTCGGCAGTGCGTATTACTCACTTGCCGACCAATACTGTGGTGCAATGTCAAAATGACCGCTCACAACATCGCAATAAAGCCGAGGCGATGAATATGTTGAAAGCGCAGTTGTATGCATTGGAAATGCAAAAGCGCAATCAAGAAAAGCAGGCCTTGGAAGATGCGAAAACGGATATTGGTTGGGGACATCAAATTCGTAGTTATGTATTAGACCAATCGCGTATTAAAGATTTACGCACCAATGTTGAGGTGGGGAATACCCAGGGAGTATTGGATGGGGATCTCGACCAATTTATTATTGAGAGTTTAAAGCAGGGAGTGTAGACCGTGAGTGATCAACAACAGCCAGTGCAGCAGGATGAAAATCATGTGATTGCCGAGCGGCGCCAAAAGCTGCAGGCCATCCGTGCTAAAGGCGTAGCGTTTCCGAATGATTTCCGTCCGCAACATTTGGCTGCGTCATTACATGAGGCTTATGATGGTTTGGAAAACGAACAACTTGAGCAACAACATGTAAGCGTGGTGGTGGCCGGACGCATGATGCTGAAACGTGTGATGGGCAAGGCGAGTTTTGCCACCATTCAGGATCGTAGCGGCCGTATTCAGTTGTTTATCTCCAAAGACAATTTGGGCGAAGAAGTCTATGAGGACTTTAAGCACTGGGACATGGGCGATATTTTGGGCGCTGAAGGCGTGGTGTTTAAAACCAAGACCGGTGAGTTGTCTATCAAGGTGAGCCAGTTGCGTTTGTTGACTAAGTCTTTGCGTCCTCTGCCAGAGAAATTCCACGGGTTGGCGGACCAAGAAATGAAGTATCGTCAACGTTATGTGGATTTGATGGTGTCTGAAGAAACGCGCAATACTTTCTTAGCTCGCGGCAAGATCATTAGTGCCATCCGTCAGTTTATGTTGCAGAACGAATTCCTCGAGGTGGAAACGCCAATGTTGCACCCTATCCCCGGTGGTGCAGCGGCTAAGCCGTTTATTACCCACCACAATGCCTTGGATATGCAGATGACCTTGCGTATTGCGCCTGAGTTGTATCTCAAGCGTTTAATTGTGGGTGGCTTTGAGCGTGTATTTGAAATTAATCGCAACTTCCGTAATGAAGGCCTAAGCGTTAGACATAATCCAGAATTCACGATGATGGAATTCTATGCCTGTTACACCGACTATCGTTGGTTAATGGATTTTACTGAGCAATGTATTCGTGCGGCAGCCTTGTCTGCTTGCGGCACTGACAAGGTGAT
>RFPI01000066.1 GCA_009926205.1 Methylophilaceae bacterium | reverse complement strand
TACAAGAACACACTCATCGCCCCCACGTCTAGGGCATGCGCACCCAACCACAACAGGTGATTCAGAATGCGGGTGATTTCATCAAACATCACGCGGATATATTGTGCCCGAATCGGCACCTCTATCCCCATCATCTTTTCTATCGCCATCACATAGGCATGCTCATTACACATCATGGACACATAGTCCAAACGATCCATGTACGGCACAGACTGAAGATAGGTACGATTTTCTGCTAATTTTTCGGTAGCTCGGTGCAACAAACCGATATGCGGGTCAGCCCGTTGAATCACCTCTCCATCTAACTCCAATACCAATCGCAAAACTCCGTGGGCAGCGGGGTGCTGCGGGCCAAAGTTCATGGTGTAATTACGAATCTCAGCCATGATGGAATCCTTCATCGCGAATCACACGCGGGACATTGTTTCTTAATTCAATAGAGACAGGCTGATACACCACGCGCTGTTGCTCAGGGTCATAGCGCATTTCAACATTACCAATCATCGGGAAATCTTTACGGAATGGATGACCAACAAAACCATAGTCAGTGAGAATACGACGTAAATCAGGATGGCCCTCATACATGATGCCAAACAAGTCAAAAGACTCACGCTCAAACCAATTGGCTACCGGCCATACATCCACCATCGAGGGCAAGACTGGAAAATCATCATCCTCACAAAATACCTTGAGACGTATCCGTATGTTATGGGTCACCGATAAAAGATGATAGACCGTAGCAAAGCGCAGCCCCTCATAGGTGCCATCTTTGTAATCTTGATAATCGACACCACATAAATCAATCAGCTGGGCAAATTGTAGTTTCTTGTGGTCGCGCAGGCTTGTCGCCACCTTGGTCAAATGCTTGGCGCTACACTGCAAAGTAAGCTCATTAAAAGCAATGTGGCTGGAAGTTAGCCATTTGCCCAATACTTTTTCTGCCTGTTGGGCCAGCGTTTCAATTCTTGAGATAGTTGCTTGATCACTCATGGTTCACCTATCTCGCAATGGTATTCGTACGTTTGATTTTTTTCTGCAACTGAATAATGCCGTATAGCAAAGCTTCAGCGGTAGGAGGACAACCTGGCACATAGACATCAACGGGGACAATCCGATCACAACCACGCACCACAGAATAAGAATAGTGATAATAACCACCGCCGTTGGCACAGGAACCCATAGAAATCACCCAGCGCGGTTCAGCCATTTGGTCATATACCTTGCGCAAAGCCGGTGCCATTTTATTGACCAAGGTTCCCGCCACGATCATCACATCGGATTGACGCGGACTGGGACGGAACACGATACCAAATCGGTCTAAGTCATAGCGTGAGGCGCCAGCATGCATCATTTCTACCGCACAGCAGGCCAAACCAAACGTCATCGGCCATAAAGAACCTGTACGAGTATAGTTAATTAATGTATCTAGACTGGTTGTGACAACGCCTTTTTCAAATACACCCTCGATACTCATTTGTTCACCAGTTATTCAGAATTCAGTCGATTAAATTATTCCCACTCCAGCGCGCCCTTCATCCATTCATAGATGAAGCCCACCACAAGAATAGCCAAGAACACCATCATCGCCACAAACCCAAACAGGCCGATTTCTTTCAACACCACTGCCCATGGGAATAAGAAGGCGATTTCTAGATCAAACAGGATAAATAGAATAGCGACGAGGTAATAACGCACATCAAACTTCATACGTGCATCTTCAAAGGCCTCAAAGCCGCACTCATAGGGGGAATTCTTTTGCTCATCAGGACGATGAGGCGCTACGATTTTACCGAGGATGATTGGCCCTAGCCCGACTAGCAGGCCAACCAAAATGAACATCAGGATTGGAAAATAGTTTTCCAGCACGGAACTGACTACCTTTATTGTATTGCTGATACAAAATTAAGGCTGACATCTTTTGGATGCGAGCCACTCAAAGACCGAAATTATAACTCAGTCAAACTTGCTCGGGCAAAGAAATTACAGGCAATTGAGCACCTGAAACACACTTTTGCTTTTTAACAATATTGAACGAATTAGTTATCCATTGAAGGTAGAGCTGTCAACATCTGATTCAGTTCACTTAAATCGCTATCTTGTAATGTTCCAGTCACCTGCTTAAGCATCAAACGACTATATAAAAGTCTATACCGCTCTTTAGCCAAATCACGAATAGATGAAAATAGCTTATCCTGAGCATTCAATACCTCAACATTTGACCTTAGCCCGGCTTCGAAGCCTTTTTGAGTTCCCAGCGCAGCAGTTTCATTTGATTGCACTGCCAACATTTGCGCCTCAACGCGCGCATTACCACTAACTATTTCGTTGAAATACTTACGCACATCATTGGAAACATGACGTTGCTTATCCGCAAGCTTTTCCTGCGCGTAAATCAGCTGCGACTCTGCCTGACGCACGGCAGCAGAATAATATCCACCACTATAAATCGGAACATTCAGTTGCAGACTGAGGGAATCAGTATCGAACTTTGAACCAATTGTGATATTGCTATCACTCTCACTTTTTGTGCGAGAGGCTACCAAGTCCAAGGTAGGAAAATGCCCTGAGTTATTTTTATTAATTTGTTCATCTGCCGCCGTCATGTCATGCATAGCAGCTTGAATTTCTGGATTTTTCTTCATGCTAAGAGCGATCCATTCTTCAACGGATGCAGGCTCTGGAGACTTTAACACAAGCTTATTGGGGTCTAATGTGAAAAACTGATCGATATAAACGCCACAGATTGTCTCTAAAGTTCGTTTTGCATATTCCAATGAATTTAACCAATCCAAACGTTGCGCAGTCACGGTTTCTAAATTTGCTTTTGCTTCACTTACTTCTGTCAAAGTACCAGAGCCAGTTTTATAGCGCTTCTCCGCTTGAGCCAACTGTTGCTGAGCTGCAACTTTTTGCGCATCACTGTAATGAACATTATCACCCGCAAGCAACAAATTAAAATACGCTTCACTGACTCGACCAATCAAGCCTAGTTGCTCTTTTTCTAGCGTCGCATCACTGCTCGCCACTTCGGCTTTACTCTGAGCGTATTCAGCAAAAGTTGCACGATTAAAAATTGTTTGCCTGACTGATAAAGAGTAGTTACGCATATCGTAAACCCTATGATTCTTTATAGTATTGCCAAGGCTATTTTTTGTCTCAGAGTCGGTAATCCCTCTACCCTCTGATGCAGAGAGCCTGACCTGAGGCAGAAATGCAGCAAATGACTTATTAATCTCTTCCTTTTGGGCATTATGTTGGGCGACTGCCGCTTTTAACGTGGCATCATAAGATTTTGCTCGCTCAAACACTTGCATCAGAGTAAATGGCTCCGCCTGAACCATTAAAGGGATACTTAATGCCAAAATAGTTGCAATTTTCAAGTTTCTAATTTTCATTCCATCACTCTTCTTTCATCGACGCTGCCATACGCTTCATCAGCGGATGCAGTAAATAAGTTAACAATGTACGCTCACCTGTTTTAATCACCACCTGAACTGGCATACCTGGCTGCAAAGTACGGGAGCCCAGTTTTTTCATCGCCTCTGGGGTTAGTGACACACGAGCTAAATAGTAAGTGTTTTGTCCTGGGTTGTTCTGAGTAGGATCAGTAATTAAGTCTTTTGAAATTGATTCGACAATACCATCGACGGCCAACTGAGGTGAGTTTGCGAAACTTGAAAAACGCACGTCAGCAAGTTGCCCAGTTCTTATTCTATCAATCAAATGAGGAGGAATATGTACTTCCACTAGCAGTCCTTCATTGAGAGGCACGATATCCATCACTTTTTGGCCGGGCTGAATTACAGCGCCAATCGTTTGAAATTGCAAGCCCACAACCTGTCCTGATACAGGAGATCTAATTTCACTGCGCTCATACTCTTCAGACAATGCGCGGAATTTATCAGCATTGGCATCAACTTCCAACTTGATCTGCGCCATCTGCGTTTCAATTTCTTTGCGGAATTCCTGATTACGTTGCAGGATTCGTTGCCGCACTCGGCAACACTGCGCTTTGCTTTCAACATATTCGACATTACATCCGCGATGTCGCCGTTTGCCTGTGCTATGCGTAACTCCAAATCACGCTGTTGGTTTTTGGGTGCAAAGCCCTCGTCAGCCAACTCCTTAACCCCTTTGAGCTGTTCATTCAAGAGTGACAATTGATTACGTTTACTTTCCAATATCCCCTGAAAGCCTTGAATCATTGCCTCTTGCCCTTGAATAGACTCTTCCATTCCCTGAATTTCGGCATTCAGCGCAGAGCGTCGAGAGATCAGTAAATACTCTTGATTTTGCATTTGCTGCTTCACCACAGGGTCATTTCTCATGCCTAACAAATCTGCGCTGAATTGAATAGTTTTTAATCCGGACTGCTCTGCTTGCAATCGATTTTCCATCGCCCGATTCCCAACATAACGTTGGCGAACCTCCTCGTAACGAGCTTTAGCCATACTGTCATCTAGTGTAATTAATAGCTCACCAGCTTTAACATTCTGACCTTCCTTGACATGCACTTGCTTTACAATGCCTCCAGTCAAATGCTGAATTACCTTGCGTTTGGTGTCGATGCTCACAGAACCTTGGCTCGGAACCCCCTCGTCAAGCGGGGCAAATGCTGCCCACAACAGAAACAAGCCAAACCCCACTCCAAGCACAAGCACTCCTAAACGAATAGGCGAGTCCGTATCAGCTTGCGCTAAGTACTCTTTATTATCATTTTGCACATCGGTTGCAATAGATAAATCTTGCTTTCCGAAGCCCAACATCTGTTTTAACTCTTGCAATATTTTCATTCGTTTTTTCTCTCTATGCCGAATCATTCTCTAATCAAATTCAGTGAATTTTAGAAGCTGCCGCCGCGGCGTTTTCCTTGGCCGTTTTCATCTGTTTAAGTATTTCATCACGCGGGCCATGTTGTAACACTTTGCCTTCCTGCATGACCAAGAGGTCATCAGCTACTGACAAAATGTTCAGTCTATGGGTAACCAGAACAACCGTTCTCCCCTCAGTTTTCATCTGTTGTATTGCTGCAATTAAAGCTTTTTCGCCAGCATCGTCCAAATTTGCATTTGGCTCATCCAATACCATGATTTGAGGATTGCCATACAAAGTTCTCGCAAGAGCAATACGCTGACGTTGACCGCCCGACAGTAATGATCCTGCCTCACCTATAGGAGTGTCATAACCTTTAGGTAATCGCAATACCATTTCATGTACACCTGATTTTTTCGCCGCCTCAATGACTAAATCCGGATTCAAGTCATAAAATCGAGAAATGTTCTCTGCGATAGTCCCCTCAAGCAACTCCACATCCTGCGGAAGATACCCAATAGACGGACCAATTAAATCTCTATCCCATTGCTCTATAGCTAAATCATCAAGTAATAAGTCGCCAGACTTATCCGGCCATATTCCAACCAAACATCTTGCTAAAGTTGACTTTCCTGAGCCAGATGGGCCAATTACACATGTCACTTTTCCAGCAGAAAG
>RFPI01000065.1 GCA_009926205.1 Methylophilaceae bacterium | reverse complement strand
TTTTATGACTTGGCTTTTGCGGTAATGACCAGCATGGGACAGCAACCCAATATCGAATTTATTGATATGCCAGAGGATTTACGTGGGCGCTATCAATACTTTACTGAAGCCAATATGCAAAAGCTTGCTCAATTAGGTTATCAGCAGCCATTCCATAGCCTTGAAGAGGGTGTGAATGACTATGTACAAAACTATTTAATGCAAGCTGACCCCTATTGCTAAATCAACAATAACAACATCCATCAGAAAGAATAATCACGATGAACCATACCGATTACCTGAATAAAATGATAGATGAACATCAGCAGATGTTCGCCCAATTACATCAGCTCATTCCTGTGATTAGCGATGTCGCAGAAGAGCTGAAAAGATGTATTGCTCAAGGCGGCAAAATTCTGCTGATGGGCAATGGCGGCAGTGCTGCTGATAGCCAACATATTGCAGCAGAGATTGTTGGACGCTATAAAAAAGAACGTCGCGGGTTAGCGGCCATTGCATTGACCACTGACACATCGATATTGACCTCTGTCGGCAACGACTATGGCTACCATTATATTTTTGCACGACAAATTGAAGCGCTATGTCGTCCTGGCGATGTCGTCATCGGCATCACCACATCCGGCAACAGTCAAAATATCGTATTAGCCATCGAAGAGGCCAATCGCCTTGGCGCCATTACGATAGGTCTAACCGGAGGGACTGGCGGCAAGTTAAATGGTCTGTGTAAGTACAATATTGTGGTGCCATCTGCAGATACGCCAAGAATTCAAGAGGCTCATATTTTCATCGGCCACAGTTTGTGCGAAATGCTGGAGAGCTAGCAGATGAATGCCTTGTCTGATCATCATCTTTTACTCGATACTGTCGAGCACTTTTATTCCAGTGGCAAAAAGGCATTGGTTATCGGTGATTTAATGTTGGATCGCTACATTATGGGTGACGTGCAACGCATATCACCAGAGGCCCCTGTCCCAGTGGTATTGCAACGCCGCTATCAAGAAAATGCTGGTGGCGCAGCCAATGTTGCTAGCAACCTAGTACAACTTGGTATCCATTGTGATATTTGTGGATGTATAGGGGTGGACAATGAAGGCGATAGCCTGCTGACAATTTTGCAAGGCTTAGGCATACATACTGAGTATGTGTATCGCTCCGCTGATCGTCCCACTATCAGTAAAACCCGCATTATGAGTGGCAATCAACAAATCGTCCGCGTGGACTTAGAAGACAGCCAAGCATTCAATACGGATGAGCAAAGTGAGTTACAAGGTTTGTTGATGCAGGCGTTAGGCCAGCATCCAGATATCGTGATACTGTCAGACTATGCAAAAGGCTTATTAAGCCCAGAGTTGTGTCAATATGTGATTCAACATTGCCGTCAACATAAGATTCCTATTCTGGTCGACCCTAAAGGCAAGGATTATCAAAAGTATCAAGGCGCGACCGCGCTCACCCCGAATAAAAAAGAAGCCGCTGAAGCTTGTGCAGTGTCTATAAACGACAATCAAACACTGATGCAAGCCGCGTCCAATTTACGCCAATCCTTACAACTCGATTTTCTAGCGGTTACCCGCGGTGAAGAAGGCATTAGTCTCCTCAGCCAAGACCAAATACATCACATCAGCGCAACTGCCAAACAAGTATTTGATGTTTCAGGCGCGGGGGACACTGTGATTGCCACCTTGGCGGCTGGCTTGCTGCATCAACTAAAGCCCTTACAAGCTTTGCAATTAGCTAATGTCGCTGCTGGTGTCGTAGTCGGCAAAGTGGGGACTGTGCCTATAAAACGCGAAGAATTGATACTCACTTTGGCCAATAAAGAATCCAATCAGCAAACTGACAAAATTTGTACATTGGCGCAATTAAAAGAAAAAGTGGCGACTTGGCGGCAACAAAAACTCAAGATTGTATTTACCAACGGTTGCTTTGATTTATTGCATGCTGGTCATGTGACCTATCTCGAAGCCGCTCGCAAAACTGGGGACAAATTGATACTTGGCCTGAATACGGATCAATCTGTGCAAGCATTGAAAGGCCCTACCCGCCCAGTGATTAATGAGCATGATCGCGCTCGTGTATTGGCCGCATTAGAATCAGTCGATGCTGTGGTGTTATTCGATGAAGATACCCCTTTAAACTTGGTAAACACGCTCCGACCAGATGTGATTGTCAAAGGGGATGATTATCGCGAAGACCAAGTGGTGGGTGGTGAACAAGTCAAATCATGGGGCGGAGAAGTCAAGCTCATCCCATTAGTACAAGGTCGTAGTACCAGTAATATTCTGGAAAAAATCAATCGCTAAGCACAAGGCTTAGGCATGCTATGCAAAATAAAACCTTGATTATCGGGCCTTCATGGGTGGGCGATATGGTGCTAGCACAAAGTTTATTTAAAGTGCTCAAGCAACAAGACGCTGAAATGCAAATTGACGTCGCTGCACCCGCTTGGACTTTGCCTATTCTTAAAAGAATGCCAGAGGTCGATCAGGCTATTGCACTGCCGTTTAGTCATGGAAAATTCTCTTTATGGCAACGCATACAATTGGGCAGAGCTTGGCGCAGTCAGGGCTATACTCAAGCAATCTTATTACCCAACTCATGGAAATCTGCCATTGCACCGTTTTTTGCTGGTATAAAAATCCGCACTGGATTTCGTGGCGAAATGCGCTATGGCTTATTAAATGATATACGCCGATTAGACAAACACGCTTTGCCTAGAACAGTCGATCGCTTTGTCAGTCTTGCCATGCAACCATCCCAAGACTCAGCGCATATTCCCAATCCTAGCCTGCAAGTGGATCAAGCCAATGTACAAAAACTAGTCAGCACATGGAAAATTGATACCCACAACAAGATAGTTGGATTATGTCCTGGGGCGGAGTATGGAGAAGCAAAACGATGGCCTGCGCAGTATTACGCTGATGTAGCGCGTAAAGCCATACAAGCTGGTTGGCAAGTGTTTTTGTTTGGCTCAACCAAAGATCAAGCAGTGACCCAAATGATCAACTCACTCACTGCCAACGCCTGTCGCGACTTCGCTGGAAAAACCAGCCTGGGGGACGCGGTAGATTTGATGTCCCTGTGTGACACCTTGATTAGTAATGATTCTGGCCTCATGCATATTGCGGCCGCACTTGATAAAAAGCTCATTGCTATTTATGGCTCTTCTGACCCTCACCATACCCCGCCAATGAGCTCTAAAGCGGTGATTGAGTATTTGGGGTTGGAATGCAGTCCCTGTTTCGAGCGAACTTGCAAGTTGGGTCATCTAAACTGTTTGAAACACATCACGCCAGATCACGTGATGCAGAAAATTGGACTAGCCAAATGAATTTTAAAATGTTTTCTCATCAACTGCTGGCAAAAATAGATACGCTTACACATAAGCAATTGATTGGTATATTGGCACTGATTGCCGGACTGATTACTGTCAGGATTCAATATGTGCATATGGGCTGGATTAATTCAGACAGTGTGCTCTACCTAGAAGCAGCGAAATGGATGGTGGCAGGAGACTTTACTAAGGCTTTGGCCATATACAACTGGCCTTTTTATTCCATTTGTATTGCAACAGTATCCAAAATATTTCATACCCCCATATTCCTCTCTGCGCAAATTCTCTCCACAGTTTTTTTTATGCTGGCAACTACCGCCTTGCTCAATATCGTTTCGCTATTAGGGGGGAATAATCGGAGCGATTACCCTGTTTGGTTGCGACTATATCGTGGGAGATATTTTACCCATGCTGATGCGTGATCAGGGTTACTGGGCATTCTTCCTGCTTAGCGTGTGGGCGTTTATCAAATTTACCGACCACCCCACCTGGCTCATGGGGGGCTTATGGCAGGTCAGTGTAATCACTGCCGCGCTATTTAGAATTGAGGGTATTTTCTATTTGGCGCTGCCATTAGTATTGTTATTTGAACATGAGAAATCATGGCGTTGTCGACTGACTCAATGGCTCAAAGCCAACTATCTGAATCTGCTTGGTTTAGCATTGTTACTCATAGGCATACTACTGTTAAATGCCCAGCAAATAGGACGTCTGCAAGAGTTGTCGCCTAGCAATATCGTACAAGCTTACAGTGCAAAACTATTAAGCAAAACAGACATCATGTCTCAACAAGTGTTAGGCGATTTCCTAGAGGAGTATGGACTATTTGTCATCCTCACAGGCTTGTTTTTAATCACTCTTATAAAGAGCATATTCTCTGCTGGTGCAATATGCACGGCAATAGCCATTAAATACTTTAGGGATTGTAAAAACAATACATCTGCACGTTTGCGTGTCACTTATGCCGTGATGCTTATTTCTCTAATAGGCATGTATTTGATTATCACAAAAGTGTTTATTTTATCTGGAAGATATACCATTGCTATGGCATTTATGCTGCTGATACTTGCTTCACTAGGCATTGCAAAATTATTCCAAAATCATTCACATCGTCATAGCAAAAAAATTGCAGTGCTTATGTTAGCCATCTTTTCAATCACTTTGATAAAAAATCTTATGCCTAAGCCAGAGGGCTTTGGATTCAGAAAAGAGGCAATGATATGGTTAAAAGAGCACAATCCAACAAACGAAAAAGTATATTTTAATGAAATTAGACTAGGATATTACTATCAAAATCATGATCAAATTTACGAAATGCTTGTTGCTCAAAATATTAGAAAAATAAAACCTAAAATTACTCAAGCTGAACTCATGCAGTATCGCTTTGTTTCGGTCTATAGCACAAAAGAGGATAGGGACTTGTATGAGTTACTCAAGCACGACGAACTTCACTTTAAAGAAGTTAAACGCCTAACTAATTTTGACCAATCAAAGTTCGTTGCAATATTTGAAAACTTGCAATCAACTAAATGATTTTAACAATCGAAATCAATTAAATTTTTAGATTTCTAGTATTTATTCACATCTTATATATATATTTATATAATGATTATGATGAATCTATTAGATATAAACAGAGCTACAAATACAATACTGACTCACTTTATCTTCAGTAAAAAGATACTTAATCGTAAATCTATTAGTCAGGTTGTTCTCTACCCTCAAATTGGGTTGGCATATAACAGAATCAGAAAATCGGCGAACTCATCGGTACTTATGTATTTAGCCGATGAGCTTAAATCACTTAACCATCCCCCTCTACATCATTCCGAATCGGAATATGACGATGCTGAATATAAAATTCAAAGCATGGACTACTGTAATAAGCTAAAAACACTAACGTCCATTCAAAATATCAAACAAGTGAAAAACTATTATTGGTTTACCGTAGTCCGCAATCCATATGCTCGGGTGCTGAGTGCTTTTCTTGACAAAGGATTAAGGGGTAAACATGGAAATGAAAAATATAATTCAGTGCCAGGTTTCAATCTTCAAGATAAACATGGTTTTGGTCTATTTATTCGATATCTTGAAGAAGGGGGTTTATTTGCTGATAAGCACTGGTGGCCTCAAACCAGCCTGTTATATCTAAATCCAGAAGATTTTGACTATATCGCTAGAGTGGAGAATCTATCGACAGATTTAGCAAATATTTTTGCCAATATTCACTTAGAGGTAAAAGATAAAAGCAAGTTCTCGCGCCCGCACAGCGCGAACTTTGAGGGCAACTTGACCACCAACACTAGTATGGTGACTAACGCTTCAAAGCTTCTAGATGAATTCTACACTCCCGACCTTTATCATCGAGTTTATCAACTCTATGAAAATGATTTTATTAAACTCAACTATGCAAAAGATTCATAAAGTCTAATTAATTCACAAA
>RFPI01000064.1 GCA_009926205.1 Methylophilaceae bacterium | reverse complement strand
TCACAACTGTTTCAATTCCACGGTCACCCGCAAAAAGCGTTAGGGTACTTGCCGTGGCGCTAGTGAACCTAACCTCATCGGTGCCATTAACGCCCGTATCGATAATCTCAGCAGCGGTGTGGTCAGCCGTCAATGTCATGATGTATAAATCGGAACCATGCCCACCATACAATGTATCTACACCACCCAATCCGGTAATGGTGTCGTTACCATCTGAGGTAAAAATATAGTTTTGAAGAGCATTGCCAGTAAAGGTTAAATTGCTAGATGTGGCTCCAACATTTATAAAATCCCAACCTAAATGCTCTACATTGGCACCTAGTGTATACGTTGTGAGGTAGCTATAAACAAAATCGCCAGTACCACGATTGGCCGCCTCTGTTACGACATCGCCTATATTATCCACATAGTAGGTGTCGCTACCCGCACCACCAATCATCGTATCAGCACCCGCGCCTCCATTGATGAAGTCATTGCCAGCACTACCCGTAATTGTATTGGCTAGGCCGTTACCGAATAAAGCGATAGGGCCAGTACCAGTAAAAGTGAGATTCTCAACGAAGTCAGCTAATACATAAGGAACATAAACATTGCTTGATAAAGCCAATTGGATAGTATCTGTGCCTTCACCATCTAGTTCAGTTACAGTATCGCCTAGGTTATCTACGACATAGGTATCATTGCCAGTGCCACCAACCATACTGTCAGCGCCAGCGCCACCAATCAGAGTGTCATTACCTGCACCACCATCTAAAGTATCAGAACCATTATTTCCTAAAATTAAATCATTACCTGCATAGCCTTTGATGTAATCGCTATATGCGGAGCCATTGATAGTGTCATTTTCAGAAAGCACCCAAGCCTGAAAACCTTCAGCATTACCAGATTGAATCAAATTGTAGGCAGTATTTGCACTCAAAGAGAACCCCTCGGCAATATAATCTATGTCATAGTCGGAGTAGCTATAAACATTGGAAGCGGAAATATAACCTGTTAGGGTACCCCCACTTACAGCGCCATTGCTGTATTTGAATTTACCAACATATATTCCTCCGCGTCCACCAAGGCCCTCCCAAATAGCAATATATTTAGAATCATAATAGTCTACGTCCCCATACCAAATCGAGGGATTGTTCATCTCTGCTCTGTTTTGAAAAGTAACGGTACCCATTTATTATCCATTTAACGAAAACTAATATTGCTAACGAATATAACACCTTAAATCTTTATATGTAAATGATTCGTATACATGATATTGAGTGATTTTCGTTCAAAATATCGTGCAAGGAATTGCTAGATGTATCAAATCTAAAAAAAGGGAGGTACTGGGTGACTGGGGCAGATCAAGAGAAAAAACAAAAGTCAGAAAGTAGACATTAGTGTCACAAAAAAAAAATTTACTACTTGCGATAACTTTTTAAATTTATTGATTTGATTGGTCGGGACGGCAAGATTCGAACTTGCGACCCCTTGCACCCCATGCAAGTGCGCTACCAGGCTGCGCTACGCCCCGAACCGTTTCTCACCCGCGAGTTGCTCGCACAGCAAGAAAGGCGTGCATTATAGCGGATGCATACGCTATTCCAAAGTACTTAGCTGAGTGAGAAGTTATTCTGATGTGGAGGAATCCACGCACCCGTCCGACTAGACAGGGTTTTTTAGCATCTGCAATACATCCAACAAACCCTGACGTATGGCAGCAATATTGAGATTGCTCGGGCGCATTTCTGATATTGCAGCAAGCGCTCCGCTGGCTTGAGTATTCATATTGGGATTGGTCGTATCACTATTCGCAATAGGGCTAGCTGTGTTTGATTTGCTATCCCCTTCACTGAGGCGATTTCTGGCTCCACTGATAGTAAAGCCTTGTTCATACAATAATTCACGGATACGACGAATCAACAACACTTCATGATGTTGATAATAGCGGCGGTTACCACGGCGTTTGACCGGCTTAAGTTGATTAAACTCTTGTTCCCAATAGCGCAGTACATGCGGCTTGACGCCACATAAGTCGCTCACTTCGCCAATAGTAAAATAGCGTTTCGCTGGAATCGCCGGTAGGGCAGAAACCGGTATCAGAGAATTAGGCGCGATCTCCGCCATAGTTTTCCTCTACCGTTGCTTTGAGTTTTTGGCTGGCATGGAAAGTCACAACACAACGTGCAGTGATTGGTATTTCCTCGCCTGTTTTAGGATTGCGTCCTGGACGCTCGGATTTTTTGCGTAATTCAAAATTACCAAAGCCTGACAACTTAACGGCATCTCCTGCTTCAAGGGCAGTGCGAATTTCTTCAAAAAAAGCCTCTACCATATCTTTAGCTTCGCGTTTGTTTAAGCCAACCTGCTCAAACATCTGCTAATTCTGCCTTTGTTAATGTCATGCTTACCTCTCCACAAGCTCTCTTATATATACGCAAAATAATGGCGTTAAAACGCCTTAGTTTATTTATTTCTAGGTAATCTTTTGGGCATTCATGCTGTGAATGCCTTTGTAACAGGTGCGTCTGTGTTGTTATCCGCTTAATCTAATTTTGACAACTATATCGGACGCTGCGGGGAACCTATTAAACCGCAAAAGGCTTTTTGCTTTTTTATACAAGTGCTTACTATTAAAAAATATAAGCTATAGTAAATAGAATTAATTTCTTAACTCAGCCTGATGTGATTTGGCCACTGCCCCCAATAGTTTCTGTACTGCCGATTCAATCTCTTCATCAGTCAGCGATTTTTGGCTGTCTTGTAAGATGATTTTAAACGCGAGACTCTTCTTGCCCGGTGCAACGCCCTGCCCTTGGTACAAATCAAATAATGCTATGTCTTGTACATATTCATGATTAAGCTGCAGCATCGTCTGCAACAAGGCATCAGCAGGTACTTGCTGATCTACCAACAAGGCGATATCACGTCGCACTGGTGGGAATTTAGCGACTGTCTGATACGTTGCCAAGCGCGCAGTCTGTAAAACGCTTAAATCTAATTCAAACAAGTAGACGCCATTGCGCAAATCAAATTGTTGCTGCCATTGCGGATGCAGTTTACCGATGAAGCCTATCGCTTGGCCATGCAAATGGACCTGTGCGGTTTGACCTGGATGCAAGGCTGGATGCTGTGCCGGAGTATAGCTAGCTTGATAGCCACACAAAGCATCGACATCGGCCTTAACATCAAAAAAGTCTGCCGCTTTGGCTTCACTACCCCATTGCTCAGGCGCCACAGAGCCATAAACCAAACCGGATAAACGCTTAAGCTCGCTGAAGCCTGCTGGCACTGCATGCTGATAAATCGCTCCAGTCTCAAAAATTCTGACGCGATCTTGTTGACGGTTGAGGTTATATTTCAGGACCTCTAGTAATCCACCCCATAAACCTGAGCGCATGACGCTCATGTCGCTTGCAATTGGATTATGCAATTTGACTGGATTTGTATTCGCCATCAAATCGGTTTCCCATTGCGCGTCGACAAAGCTATAGGTCACCACTTCTTGATAGCCTTGTGCCACCAAAGTCTCTTGCAGCACATTCAATGGCTTGGTGAACTCGCTTTGCGGCAACATCGTCAACTGACCAGTAGGCGTTAGTGCAGGAATATGTTGGTATCCATATAGGCGCGCAATTTCCTCGATCAGATCTTCTTCACGCTCGATATCAAAACGATAACTCGGCGCTTGCACAACAAAGCTGTCACCTTGCTGTTGGAAATCAAAGCCAAGACGCGTCAACTGCTGACTGACCAAATCACTATCAAGCGTAATGCCGAGTATGGAATTTAATTTGGCTAGACGCAAAGTGACTTGCGCGCGCGCAGGCAGGTTTGCAGTCTTTTCTACAACCTCTCCAGCTTGACCGCCGCAAATCTCTAATACTAGTGCAGTAGCGCGCTCTATGGCAGCGCGAGTTTGCATAAAATCTACGCCACGCTCAAAGCGATAGGATGAATCCGTGCTAATGCTAAAGCGTCTTCCCTTGCCAGCAATGGTATCAGGGGTGAAAAAGGCAGATTCCAGCATGATATTGCTGGTGCCATCGGAAACTGCGCTATTGGCACCGCCCATGACACCGGCAAAGGCCACAGGGCCTTGCTGATCTGCAATCACTAAAATATCGTCGGCAAGCGTGAGCGTTTGCTCATTAAGCAAAGCGATTTGCTCACCTGCTTTGGCCCAACGCACTTGGATTTCACCCTTTAAGCGATCAGCATCAAAGGCATGCATAGGCTGGCCTATCTCGAGCAATACGTAGTTGGTGATATCCACAATAGCGCTAATGCTGCGCACGCCACTTCGTTGTAGTCTTTGTACCATCCAATCTGGGGTATTGGCCTGCGCATTGACACCCTGAATGCTACGCGCACAGTAGCGCGGACAGGCTTGCTCAGCTTGTATATTGATACTGGGTTTAGTGGCAATGGTCGCTGGCACATCCGCAACAGGAGGATGACACAAAGCGCTGCCAGTCAGCGCAGCGACCTCTCTGGCAATCCCTTTAATGCTCAAGCAATCACTACGATTCGGCGTCAGTTTTAGCGTGAACATCAAATCATTTAATTGCAGATAATCACGAATATCCTGACCCACCGTTGCATCCGCAGGCAACTCGAGCAAACCGCTTGCCTCTGCAGCAAGTCCAAGCTCTTTGGCTGAACACATCATGCCGAAGGATTCCACGCCGCGCACTTTCGCTTGTTTAATTTCAAACTCGGGCAATACTGCACCGACCAGTGCACATGGAGCTTTCAGTCCTACGCGGGCATTGCTCGCGCCGCAAACAATTTGCAAACTTTGTTTACCTATATTCACTTCAAGCACTTGCAATCGGTCAGCATCTGGGTGCTTTTCTGCACGCACGATTTCCGCTACCACGACATGACTAAATGCTGGAGCAACGCCTTGCATTTCTTCTACTTCTAGGCCAGCCATGGTCAAGCAATCATTCAATGCCTGACTATCCATCGCTGGATTTACAAACTGTCTTAGCCAATGTTCAGAAAATTGCATACCTACCCCCTGAACTGCTGCAAGAAGCGCAAATCGTTATTGAAGAACAAGCGCAAATCATTCACGCCATAACGCAACATAGTTAAGCGCTCTACCCCTAATCCAAAGGCAAAGCCACGATAGCGTGTGGCATCCAAACCTACATGTCGGAACACCTCGGGGTGCACCATGCCACAACCACCAATTTCTAACCAACCCCCATTCCAGCTCATATCCATTTCGGCAGAGGGCTCGGTGAAGGGGAAGAAAGAGGGACGGAAACGCACTTCTAGATCGTCACGCTCAAAAAAACGTTGTAAGAAATCTTGTACCACCCCTTTGAGGTTGGCAAAACTGACCTGCTCATCCACCCACAGTCCTTCTACCTGATGGAACATGGGGGAATGGGTAGCGTCGGAGTCGACGCGATAAACGCGACCAGGAGCAATAATTTTAATCGGCATACCACGCTCACCTTGCGCTACTGCTTGCTGCATGTAATGAATCTGCACTGGGGAAGTATGCGTGCGCAAAACATATTCCATCGCATGCGCCGAATCTGGCTTGCCTGTATCCACATAAAATGTGTCATGCATGGCACGGGCTGGGTGGTTGTCGGGAATATTGAGGGCACTGAAATTGTAAAAATCTGTCTCGATCTCGGGACCTTGTGCAACAGCAAAGCCTATCGAATGAAATAACTGTTCAATACGCGCTAAGGTCATACTGACGGGATGCAAACCACCGCGCTGTTGGCCGCGTGCGGGCAAAGTAACATCGATTGTTTCACTAGCGAGTTGCTGTTGTTGCGCAGCCATGAGCAGAGCGTCTTTGCGCTGTTGGTAAGCGGCTTCGACAGCTTGTTTGGCGACGTTAATTTCGGCACCCGCCGCTGGACGCTCTTCGGCACTTAGTTTGCCCAAGCCTTTAAGTGCTTCGGTCAAAACGCCACTTTTGCCAA
>RFPI01000063.1 GCA_009926205.1 Methylophilaceae bacterium | reverse complement strand
AGGGCGCATATGCGCCCTTTGGATCAATCTAGCAGAAAGCTAAATTTTGATATCGGCCTGATGCTCGAAAGCTTTGCCTTCGTTATCGGATGCTTCGACTTTGACTATGCCAGAACCGCTAGGCAAAAATTCGAAACGCATATAGGGGTCTTCGCTGGTGCCTACATTGACATCTACGCTCAATACCGGCTCATTGTTAAAGCTGAAATTGGCTTTGTTGATGTAGAAGGCAGGAATAAAACCTTGGGATACCAAGTCGCGCTGCAGACCGGTACGCATAGGGTGTTTGATAATAAATGTGACGGTACCGGCTTCGCCTGCTTTGGCTGGGGCCTCCACATTCATTTTGATTTTGCCAGCGGAAGCACGAATCTCTTTTTCGTCTGCATCAATCATGCCGCCACAACCGCCAGCAGCGCGCACTTCGACAGAGCCCATGACCAATTTTCCGTCAGCGGTTTCACCTACTGCACGAATATAAGAATCCATTTCCATGCGGATACGGGTAGAAAGTTTGAAGTTACCCAACTTATCGGTGAGGTGATAGGTTGATGCCAAAGGAATTGGGTTGGCATCGACCAAGAGATATAGATTCTTGATCGGGTTGCCGCCAGTTTGGCTTTGATCAACACTGATTTCAATCGGCACTTGTGCACCGCTCTCAGCGCGACGCGGTGCAGTAAATTTAATGTAATCCACATCGGTAATGGTGCGACCAGCAAAGAATGCTTCTTTGACCACAGGCCATTTTTTTGGGTCGGATTCTGCGTGGGATAGAAAAGATATCGTCAGCAAAACTGCAGATAACATCAACAATAATGAATGTTTAAACATATCAAACTCCTCAGATAAACATATTATTTTTATTAACCATAACGATAGTAAGAGTATAGCGCGTTGTCGAAGTTCATCCGTATTTTTATTGTCAATTTTACAACTCTCTTGAATAATGCAAAAAGATAAAGAAGTGGATGCAAGTTAAAAAAGGCAAATTATGATATTAGGTTTTGATCATTACAATCTGCGCGCTGATCGCGACACTATGGAACTGCTTAAAGTGTTTTATCGCGATGTGGTCGGACTCACCTTGGGTGAGCGTCCACCATTAAAATCTTTTGGGTATTGGTTGTATGCAGGTGGCAAAGATGTCTTGCACTTGTCTGAAGTGCGCGAGGGGGAAACGGCGCTCCATGACATCAGGACTACGTTTGATCATGTGGCTTTTCGTGCTAAAGATTTACAACGCAGCGTGCAACATTTAGAGGCATTGGGCATTGAATTTAGCCAAAGAGAAATTAGCACGACGCACACCGTACAGGTGTTTTTTAAAGACCCTGCCGGGAATGGCGTAGAGCTGAATTTTGCCAAGCAAGATATCTAGAGAGTTTTAAATCAGGCCTTTTAGCAACTGCACTTGGACCAATTCACCAGCTTCAACATGGCCACAATCTTCGTCCAAGACTATCAGACAATTGGCGCGCGACATCGAGCTGAGTACACCAGAGCTCTGGTTTCCGGTGGATTTCACTCGCCATTCGCCTTGTTCGTCGCAATATAAATAACCGCGTTGAAACTCCATACGACCTTTGGCTTTTTTTAGCCCTTGTGCCAGTTTTACCGTGAGGAGTGGAACCTCATAAGGATGACTTTGCCCCATCAATATTTGCAGCGCCGATTGCACAAACTGATAAAACGTCACCATAACGGCGACTGGATTGCCGGGTAAACCAAAGTAGTGTGCCTCACCTATCTTGCCATAAGCCAGCGGTCTGCCCGGCTTCATGGCGATTTTCCAGAACAGCACTTGACCATGTTGTTGCAACAAAGGCTTCATCAAGTCCGCCTCTCCGACTGATACGCCGCCACTGCTGATGACCACATCATGAGCGCTTGCTGCTGTTAATAGGGTTGTTTCCAATCGATCGGCTTGGTCAGGAATCGCGCCTAAGTCGCTGATTTGCACGCCGAGCTTTTTCAAAATAGCAAACAAGGTATAGCGATTGCTGTCGTAGATTTTGCCAGCCTGTAATGGCTGACTGATATCTAACAATTCGTCGCCGGTAGAGAAAAATGCCACTCTCAGAGGGCGCAAGACTTCAACTTCGGCGATGCCCAGGGAGGCGAGTAAACCGATATCGGCGACCTGAAATAAATGACCTTGCTCAAACACCGTCTGACCTGCGGCAATGTCTTCGCCTGCACGGCGAATATTGGCACCCAGCGGCGGCAATTGTTGTAAGCGTATATTCTCGCCTTCACATTCCACCCATTCTTGTGCGATGACAGTATCGACATCGGCTGGAACGACCGCGCCAGTCATGATGCGCAGACAAGTGCCAGGCTGATGTTTGTCTGTATACGCGCTGCCGGCAAAAGCTTTGCCGGCTATACGCAACTGTGAATACTGAGCCAACTCTGCGTGCACAAAAGCATAGCCATCCATGGCGGAGTTGTCATAGTCGGGCACATTGATGGGCGAGACAATCGCTTGGGCACACACTCTATCCAATGCATCACGAATCGCAATGCGCTCGGTCTCTTGCACTGGATGTAAATATTGACGAATAAATTGCTTCGCTTGTGCGACCGACATGGAATTCGGATCGTAGTCATCACAAGGGGTCATGGCGGCTAATTGCGCCAGCGTTTTTTTAGACATGAGAATTTCCTTGAGCCATCATTTGCTGGATAAAATCGGCGATCAATTCCGCTTGGTTAAGATCGATGACCGGGCATGGCGCGGCTATATCGCTATCGCTGGCAACAGCGATTACGTGCTTGTCCTGTGTGGCTAATAAAGGTGTGTTGAGGGCTGCACGATGCACTTCTATTTTTGCCAGCGGGCTATGTTTAAAACCTTCTACCAATACCAAATCGGTTTGCTTGGGGTCGATTTGCTGCAATAAATATTGCAGGCTTTGATCGTCTTCTAGTGCTTGTGGCATCTGGCTGACCATGGCCCAGCGCTGCGCATTGCCTAGCAGAGTTTGTACTGCACCGGCCTGATGGATTTGATAGCTGTCTTTGCCGGCCTGATCTATCTCAAATTCATGGTGGGTATGTTTGATGACGGACACACGTATTCCGCGTTGGGCGAAGATGGGAATCAGGCGACAAATCAGCGTCGTCTTGCCCATATTGCTTTTGGCGGCGCATATGCCGATGACAGCGCTCATGCTGACCACTCCTGTGGCGTATTGAGGTTATTAAATTGTCCGGATTGCGCGGCAAAATCGACCATGCAATGGGACATACTGGTCTGCCAGTCGAGCACTTTGCGCTGACCTTGTGCCAAAAATTGTTCAAGCGAATTTAAGCAAGCAACGCGCATCAGGCAAATCACCGGATGAACCTGTTGAGAGCGAGCAATCGCGATATCGACCTGTTGTGTCAGTAAGGCATCGCTCAGCTTGCTGACTAAGTCTTTGGGTAAGTTGGGCGTGTCACATGGAACAAACAGACACAACTCAGTTTGGCAATGCTGTAGACCAGTTTGCATACCAGCCAGAGGGCCTTGATAATCTGACAGTGTGTCGCTGATGACGGGATAGCCAAAGGCTTGATATTCAGAGTGATGACGATTGGCGTTAATCATGATTTGACTGACTTGACCCTGCAAAGCGCCTATCACATGACTGACCATGGCTTGCCCTTGATAGGCTAACAAGCCCTTGTCTTGTCCACCCATGCGTAACCCTTGTCCGCCGGCGAGTATGACCGCAGTGATGGCCGCTTGCATCATCCCCCCGTATGCGACATAAAACGCACCACAGCCGGCTCACGGCGACGCAGGTCGAAGTCATGTCCTTCTGGCTTGATACGCATGCCATGCTGTATCGCCTCGCGTAAGGGCGCATCATCTTTGGGATGGGCGCGCAGGATGGGCAGTAAGTCGACTTTATCGTCCTGACCCAAGCACAAGAATAATTCGCCACGGCAGCTGATTCTGACCCGATTGCAAAGCTCGCAAAAATTATGGCTATGCGGCGAAATCAAACCCAAGCGACTGGGTGAGCCATCAAACTGCCAATAGCGCGCGGGGCCGCCGCTGCTGATATTGGTCGGGGTGAGCGGGTAATGTTGTTGGCAATAAGCCAGTACTTCTTCATTGCTGATATAGGTATCAACTCGTTGATGGTCGACCTCTCCCAGAGGCATTTCTTCGATAAAACTAATATCTAATTCATGACGCAAAGCATATTCAATCAGCGCGTCTATCTCGTCATCATTGACGCCGCGCATCAATACAGTATTCAGTTTGATGCGATCAAATCCGACGGCTTTGGCGGCCGCAATCCCTTTTAATACCTTATCTAAATCGCCTGTGCGGGTGATTTGCTTGAAGGTATCTGGACGCAGACTATCGAGGCTGACATTAATGCGACTCACCCCGGCTTGCTTGAGTGCGGCAGCGTATTTGGCGAGTTGTGAACCGTTGGTGGTAGTGACCAAAGAGCTGATTTGGGGAAGTTGGCCAATCTGCTCGAATAGCCAAAGAGCATTTTTTCTGACTAGGGGTTCGCCGCCGGTGATGCGCACCTTGCTGACTCCCATCTCGGCAAATACTCTGACCACGCGCAGACATTCTTCCAAGCTCATCACTTCGTCGCGCGGCAAAAAGGTCATATCCTCTGCCATGCAATAGGTGCAACGAAAATCGCAGCGGTCGGTGATAGACAGCCTGATGTAATCAATGCGACGGTTAAATTGATCAACAAGCACTAGGATAGCCTCATTAAAAACTTACAGTGTTATGACATGTATCAGAAGCCAGAGTGCTTGCCCTATGGCGATTTATTTTTCTGATACAACACAAAATGCTCATGTCTTTCAGCCGGGCGTTTGCCTTTCCAAATCGGTTTCCAGTCATGTTTGGCTGGCGTGATTTCGCTGTAGCGATTTTCGCTTCTCACTAATAGATAATCACAATCTTGCAATTGATACCATTCAGTAGATGTTATTCGTTTATTTAGATGGTAACTCAATAAATTCTGATGATGGCTGGAGAGCCCTATGCTATTGATGCAATTTAACCGCTTGGGTAAATTTTTTTGTAAGGACACACTGACTGAGGCATAACTTTTTGCTGAGTCTAGATAGGGCAACCATAGTGACATTAATAAACTCCATGCCATGGTAATCCCCACCGCCCAATCTGTTACTGCTGCACGATTAGAGCGTTTGGCATTGACGGTCACTAGCCACACCAAACTAATAAAAATCGCGAGGATTAGCGCTACAAGATTGATATGGTGATCCGTTAAGCCAGAGAGAAATTTCATACGCTCATTCAATTTGGCAGGCCAGCCAAAACTCATGGCAATCCACCCTAGCCAAATTAATATACCCAGCAGACCGAACAGCACCAAGCCAAACCAGTTGAGTGCGCCAGCTGCTCCGCGCTTAAGTTTTTCAACGCTACCTGAGGCCAATGCAACTAAAGGCAAAAGCAAAGGATAAGCGCTGGTTTCAGAGGTGTTGGCGGCAATCCCTAACAAGACCAAAGAGACTGAGAAAAATAACAGCATCAATTGAAATTTGGGTTTGTTGAGCAAGCTTGGACGGTATATCCACAAGCCCCAAAGACTTAAAGGCAGCGCTGGCCAAGAGAACCAAGCCAATGTACGCAAGAAATAATTGAAATTAGTTTGATGGAATGAGATTTCTTCTTGCCACCATAAACTTGCAGCCTCAGGTTGCCAGTACCATAGGGCAGCTAGCCACAGTGCACCGACAAATAATCCAGCAGATACGCCAAGTTTGACGCTGGTTAAAAAGGTTTGATTACGCCAATTTTTAAATAATAGAGGGAGTAGCCCCGCACAAATAATCAAGATAGATGCATTCATCAGTCCTGTGCTTAATAAGCTAATCGCAATGCCGCCTGCAAGCAATCCTGCAGCTCGGTAAGGCCTGCGGTAGGCTAAGGTAAAGGCATAGAATCCCATCGCCAAGC
>RFPI01000062.1 GCA_009926205.1 Methylophilaceae bacterium | reverse complement strand
TTTTATGATGGCATAGAACGCTATACACCCAATCTTGTGTCTTGGAATGGTAATGGTTTTGATTTGCCAGTACTGCATTATCGGGGACTGATACATCAAGTGCATGCCGCCCGCTATTGGGATATGGGTGAGCAAGACCGAGACTTTAAATTCAATAACTACATCAGCCGTTATCACACCCGTCACTTGGATTTAATGGATGTGTTGGCTTTGTATCAGGGACGTGGCAATGCCCCCCTAGATGAGATCGCCCAACTATGTGGTTTTCCCGGTAAATTAGGCATGGATGGTAGCCAAGTCTGGTCAGCCTATCAGCAGGGTCAAATTGAAGCAATCCGCAATTATTGCGAGACGGATGTGGTGAATACGTATTTGGTTTATCTGCGTTTTGAATTGATGCGAGGTGTGATCAATCAAGACAAGTATCAGCAAGAAGTGCAACTGATACGCCAAACATTGGCACAATCAGATGCCGTCCATTGGCAACAATTCTTGGCCGCATGGCCAACGACATAAGTTAAAAGTTTTTAAGGTTAATCCATGAGTCAGTCTGTTTTATCAGCTCCCGTGCGGGTGGAATCTTTGGACCAAGAAGGCCGTGGGGTTGCACGACTTGATGGCAAAGCATTATTTATCGAAGGAGCACTGCCGGGCGAATTGGTGCGTTATCGCATAGGCCGCGATAAGTCCAGCTATGCCTTCGCTAGCATGACCGAGATAGTAGAGGGCTCCAGTCAGCGCGTGACACCAGCATGTGAATACTTTGGAAGATGCGGTGGTTGTGCACTCCAGCATTTCGAGTTTTCTGCACAGGTCGCTGCCAAACAGCGCTTGTTAGAGAGTAATTTGCAACATATAGGCAAAGTGAAGCCCAGCTCTATTTTGCCTGCCTTGTATGGACCCGCTTGGGGTTATCGTCACAAAGCACGTTTGCGTGTTCGTTATGTGGCAAAGAAGCAGCGTGTCTTGGTTGGTTTTAATGAAAAAGCGACGCCTTATGTGGCCGACATGTTGAGTTGTCGCGTTTTGCCGGCGCATGTCTCCGCGCTGATTGAACCGTTGCAGAGATGTATCCTGCAACTCAGTTTGCGTGAGCAAATCCCGCAGATCGAAGTCGCGGTAGGGGAGCAAAACACGGTCTTGGTGTTCCGCATTCTGCAAGCCCTTGCGCCCGAGGATGAAGTCATCCTGAAACAGTTTGCCGACCAACATCAAGTGCAAATTTGGACGCAAACCAAAGGTCTAGATACGGTAAAACCTTTCTATCCATTACAAGCGCCGGCGCTCAATTATCGTTTGCCTGAGTACGATTTAAATTATCCATTTCATCCCACTGAATTCACCCAAGTGAATCCATGGATCAATCAGGTGATGATACGAAGAGCGATGAATCTATTGTCACCACAGGCAGGGGAGAAGATAGCTGACTTTTTCTGCGGTTTGGGTAACTTTAGTTTGCCGATTGCGCGCAGTGGCGCTCAGGTTTGGGGCTATGAAGGTTTGTCAGGCTTGGTTGAGCGGGCAGAACAAAGCGCCGCTATTAATGAGCTGCAAGCACAAACCAGTTTTTTTGTACAAAATCTATTTGAAATGACGGACGAAGCATTACAAGCCTTACCGCATTTTGATAAGTGGTTAGTTGATCCACCCAGAGATGGTGCCATGGCACTCGTTTCAGCATTACCACCAGCCGAAAACAAACAAGCCCATCGCCCCAAACGCATTGTCTATGTCTCTTGCAACCCAGCCACCTTGGCGCGTGATGCAGGTATTTTGGTGAATGAAAAAGGCTATCAACTCAAGGCCGCAGGGGTGATTAATATGTTTCCGCATACCGCCCATATCGAGTCCATTGCATTGTTCGAGTTGGTCCAATGAAAATGCTTGCACGAGTGATGCTGTGTCTGTTGTTTGGGATGCTCGTCGCTTGTGGCCAACAACAGTCAAATCAGCAACATGAGATTCGCATGGCGGTGGCGCAGCCAGTCATCAATCTCGATCCACGATATGCCACCGATGCGGCTTCAGCCCGGGTTAATCGTTTGTTATATCAATCGCTGATTCAATTCGATAGCCATTTTCAGCCACAAGCTCAACTCGCCAATTGGCGTCAAATCAGCCCGCAAGAATATCTCTTTACGCTGATATCCAGCCCAACAAAGTTTCATGATGGCACGCCGTTGAGCGCCGCTGATGTGGCGGCTACTTATCAATCCATGCAGCAGATTGCATCGCCTCTATCGGCCGAGTTTGCCAATATCGCTCAAGTACAAGCCGTGGATTCACAACATGTACGTTTTGTTTTGAAACAGCCTGACCCAGACTTTGTTGCGAAATTGGTGATTGGCATTTTGCCGGCATCTCTTATCAACGCAGGGCATGATTTTAACCAGCAACCGATAGGTTCTGGGCCGCTAAGATTTGTGCGTCATGACGCGAGCTTGTTGTTACAACGCGTAGCGGATGGTCAGTTCATTCGACTGATGGAAATTAAAGACCCTACTGTGCGAGTGCTCAAATTAATGCATTCCGAAGTCGATATTTTGCAGGGAGATTTGCCACCTGAGCTTGTCAGTTATCTCAACAAGCAAAGCGGGGTTAAGATCTCGGTGAGTGAGGGGGCGAATTACTCTTATCTGGGACTAAATCTGCAAGATCAAACACTGCGTATGCCTTTGGTAAGACAAGCGCTTGCCTATGCGATTGATACACAAAAAATTGTGCGCTATGGCTTGGTACCAGGTTCCCGCGCAGCCACCGCGATATTGCCACCGCAACATTGGGCAGGTAACGCGCAATTGACTCCCTACCCATATCGTCCTGAGTATGCCAAAACATTGCTCAAGCAGGCGGGTGTCGAACTGCCCTTACGCCTAGAATATAAAACCTCCAGCGACCCCCAGCGATTACGTTTGGCTACTATGCTGCAAGCCCAAATGCGTGCGGCGGGTATTCAGCTCAATATCAAAAGCCATGATTGGGGAACCTTCTTTGGCGATATTCAGCAAGGACATTTTCAAATGTATGGTCTGACTTGGGTGGGAATTAAAACACCAGATATCTATGACAAAGCCTTTGCGACGTCGGCTATTCCGCCCCAAGGGTTTAACCGAGGTCATTACCAAGATGATGCTTTGGATAAGTTATTGCAACAGCGTGACTGGCCAGCGGTCACACAACGTATTCATCAACAACTGCCTTATATCCCCCTATGGTATGAGGGACAAGTGGTTGCATTGAGAGATGGGGTAGAGGGCTTTCATGCCAATCTAGATGGTAACTGGGATGATTTGGCCAAGGTAAAGAAACAGATGAATGGCTCCAACTAGATTTTGGTGAGAATCGAATTCCAGAGTAAAATAGTCAAGTTATGCAAACCGCACCCAATATAATCCCTAAGCCGCTGTTCGGATATCGCCCTTATTGGGCGAAACGTTTCGGCACGGCCCCTATGTTGCCTATGTCGCGTGCAGAGATGGACGCGCTAGGTTGGGATAGTTGCGACATCATTCTCATTACCGGTGACGCCTATATCGATCATCCTAGCTTTGGTATGGCGCTGATTGGACGTATGTTAGAGGCGCAAGGATTCCGCGTCGGTATTATTTCCCAGCCCGATTGGTCAGATGCCAGTGCATTCAAAGCGCTAGGCAAACCCAATCTCTATTTCGGCATTACTGCCGGTAATATGGATAGCATGGTCAACCGTTATACCGCTGACCGCAAAATTCGTTCTGATGATGCCTACACCCCCCATGCCGCTGCCGGCAAACGTCCTGATCGTGCCGTATTGGTATATAGCCAGCGCTGTCGTGAGGCTTATGGTGATGTCCCTTTGGTAGTAGGCGGTATTGAAGCAAGTTTGCGTCGTATTGCGCATTATGACTATTGGTCAGACAAGGTGCGACGCTCTGTTTTGATTGATGCCAAAGCCGATATCCTACTTTACGGGAACGCTGAACGAGCCTTGATTGAGCTCTCTCATCGTATTGCCAGAGGCGAAAAAGTACATGAAATTACCGATATTCGCGGCACAGCTTTTATCCGCAAAGCCATCCCTGAAGATTGGTTAGAAGTTGATTCCACCCAGATTGATCGTCCCGGCCCAGTTGCAGCCCATCCAGACCCCTATGAAATGAAGATGGGCAATGACGCTAGTTGTGCCACAGCTGACCCGGCAGCCAATAATAATCCTGCCGAGAATAGTAAAGTGGTGCAATTCCAACGTCGAAGCAAAGTGCCGCGTGATCATCAGGTGATTCGTCTGCCATCCTATGAAGAGGTCGTGGAAAACCCGGTGTTGTATGCCCATGCTTCGCGCATCTTGCACCTTGAAGCCAATCCCGGTAACGCACGTGCCTTGGTACAAAGGCACGGAGAACGTGATGTGTGGTTGAATCCGCCCCCCATCCCATTGAGCACCAAAGAAATGGACTATGTGTATGACTTACCTTATGCACGTAAGCCCCATCCTTCTTACGGTGACGCCAAGATTCCGGCGTGGGAGATGATACGTTTTTCGGTGAATATTATGCGCGGCTGTTTTGGCGGGTGCACTTTCTGCTCTATCACAGAACACGAAGGCCGTATTATTCAAAGCCGCTCAGAGCAAAGTATTCTGCATGAGATTGAAGAGATTCGTGACAAAGTCGATGGGTTTACCGGTGTGATTTCAGACTTGGGTGGCCCGACTGCGAATATGTATCGTATGGCATGTAAGTCGCCCGATATTGAAAAAGCGTGCCGCAAGCTATCCTGTGTTTATCCGGGTATTTGTGAGAATTTAAATACGGATCACAGTGCGTTGATTCAACTCTATCGCAAGGCCAGAAATATTAAAGGCGTGAAAAAGATTTTGATTGGATCAGGTTTGCGTTATGACCTCGCAGTGACTTCGCCTGAGTACGTCAAAGAGCTCGCCCAACATCACGTTGGCGGCTATTTAAAAATTGCCCCCGAACATTCAGAAGACAATGTACTGTCCAAAATGATGAAACCCGGCATGGGCAGCTATCACAAATTCAAAGAAATGTTTGAGATGTACTCCAAGCAGGCGGGCAAACAACAATTCTTGATTCCCTATTTTATTGCAGCGCATCCAGGAACCACGGATGAGGACATGTTGAATTTGGCGATGTGGTTAAAGCAAAACAATTTCCGCTTGGATCAAGTGCAAACCTTTACGCCGACCCCAATGGCGATGGCAACGGCAATGTATCACTCTGGCAAAAACCCATTGCGAAAAGTGACTGCGGATAGCGAGGATGTTCCTATTCCAAGAGCAGGTGGCGTGCGTCGTCTTCATAAAGCATTCTTGCGTTATCACGACCCAGCCAATTGGCCCATGTTGCGTGAGGCCCTGAAAAATATGGGGAGAGCAGATTTAATTGGTAACGGTAAAAAACATCTAGTGCCAGCCTATCAACCATTGGGCACCAATGCGGTTGCTACGCGTGGCAAACCACAAGGCAAATTAGCCGCCAAACCGCTGGCTAAAGGACGCGCTGCCAAGTTCCCAGCCAAGAAGCCATTCCCACGTTCATCTTAGTGCTGACAGGGCTTATGCAGGCTTTATGATGGCCTTAGGTTCGCGTTGAACCATAATCATCAAAGATGAGTCTGAACTAGCGATTTACTCATTTTCATCATGCTTTGGAGACTGTCTTGGCCTATTTCACCCGCCTGTTCTTAGTACTCAGTTTGTTTATTTCATCCTTATTCGCGTCCTCAGTTTGGGCTGCTGATAAAGGTCTGTTATGGAAGATAGAATCTCCGCAAGGCAGCACCAGTTATTTGCTAGGCACTATGCACAGTGACGACAAACGGATTACCGAATTCAGTCCCGCGATCAAAGAGGCATTCAAGAGTGCAGAAATATTTATGCTCGAGGCCTTGCCACCAAGAAGTCCTTCCGCTTTTTTATTAAAGCAAGGCGATATCTCTTCAATGTTGACCGAGCAAGAGTTTGACCGTGTTCGAGAGTTAGCCGATTATCATTCCATGCATATTGAAGCAGCGATGCGGATGAAACCCTGGTTGTTAGCCGTGATTTTTGATTTGCCTAAACCTAAAGCGATGTACTCCATGGATGAGATATTGATGGCAGATGCTGGCGAGCAGGGCAAGGTTGTGGTGGGTTTGGAAAATACTCAAACGCATTTCTCCGTATTAGATAGCTTTAGCATGGATGAGCAGTTATCCATGTTGCGTGCCGTGTTAAAACGTAGTCAGGAAGCCAAAGAGAAGGATTTTGAACGGCTTATCTCCGTCTACCAAACCGGTCAATTAGAAAAGATTGCGGCAGTAGATGATGAAATCACTGGCGGCATGTTGCCAAAAGCCCTATGGCAACGTATGAAACAAAAACTGATTACCGATCGCAATCAGACCATGACAGAGAGTCTGTTGGCGCAAAGCCAGCAACATAGCGTATTTGTTGCGGTGGGTGCATCTCATCTGGGTGGCGAAGATGGTCTATTAAATCGTTTGCGCAAAGCAGGTTATCAAGT
>RFPI01000061.1 GCA_009926205.1 Methylophilaceae bacterium | reverse complement strand
TTAATCCAACTTAAATAACCATTCAAGGTTGTGGCAAAAAGAGCCCAAAGACCTAATATCCATAAAGGTGCAAGACATGCTGGCCACAAAGTTGAAGATGTATAGACAATCAAATTCAAATTAAGCGCCAGGCTATCTAGAACCAGACCTAAGATAATCGCAAGGATTACTAACATTAAATTCAAGCGAACATTTGGCAACATTCTAAGATTAATAGCGCAACACAAAACAACTAGAAACAAGCCTATACTATTCAATTGATTAGCAGCGCCTAATATGGCGGCAAACCAGCCAAACTGAAACACAATAAAGTTAATCATGCGCGTTTCTCAAATAGGTAATGACTGACCCACCACTCTTGACCATTGTCATAACCAAATAAAACTTCACAGGCCATAAAGAAGATGCGCCAGCGTTGACGCCATAAACCAACATTTTCTTTACCGTAACATTTGGCAAAAACAGGTTCAATTTCAGGCCAGTGATGATCCATATTTTCTAACCAAGCACGCGCGGTCTTCTCATAATGGGTTCCACTCCAGCGCCATTGTGACTTCAATTTCAAATGATCTTGAAATCGGAGCGGGGTATCGTCGCTAGGCATAAACCCGCCAGAAAAGAAGAACTGACTCATCCAATCATCGTCAGAAGTCGGCTCAAAGGCATACGGGTAACTTCTGTGACAGAAGATGTGTTTGAAAAATTTACCTTGCGGCTTTAACCATGAACTTACTTTTGCATATAGCAATTGATAATTACGCATATGCTCAAACATCTCAACCGACACAACTCGGTCAAAGCGTTGGTCGGTATCAAATTCGTTCATATCAGCTGTAATAATCTCAACATTATTGAGATTTAGACTTTTTAATCTCTGATAAATATACTCGCGTTGCGAATTAGAGTTAGAAACAGCTGTGATGCGAGCGTTTGGATATTGTTTTGCCATAAAACAAGTTAATGAGCCCCAGCCACAACCCAACTCAAGGATTTGTAGGCCATCTCGCAAATCAGCATGCAAACACGTTTCTTGTAGAGCTGAGCGCTCTGCATCATTTAAGTTTTTATCTTGGGGTTGCCAATAACAAGAACTATATTTTTTGTTCTCACCTAAAACCTTTTCAAAAAAAGCAGCAGGAACTTCGTAATGTTGTTGATTGGCTAGTTTTGGCAATGGTGCAATTTCAGCGTTAGACATTGCATTGAAAAAATCTTCTTTCATTCGGCCTGCAAGTTCAACATCGTCTGCGGCAATTTCTTGTAAACGCTTTGCACTGAGTTGCTTGATGCCAAAACGGATAAAACTATCAGGTAAAACAGATTTTTCTGCTAAATGAATTAAAAGTGAGGATAGCATTAGATTCCCTTGAGATTTGATAATCAATCTTTTTGTCATACAAATGACAATGATTATATGTGTTTGTTCAGCGAAATTGCTCATTTAAGAGAACTATTTGATTAATATAACTTCTATATCGTTAACTACAATCATTTTTTGGATTCTTCTCAATGTTTAAGTTTTTGATTCCTTTGCTAACCATTTCTAGTATTGCCCTAGCCCAACCTAATATCGAACAGCAACTTTTACTGCATGACTCTTTAGTTCAGGTGTCGGTTGAGCTTGAAAATGGAATTAGTGGAACAGGAACGGGTGTGGTTGTTGACAAGGAATTTGTGGCAACCAACTGTCATGTGATCGCTAATGGCAAAGGAGTCAGCGTCAATAAGTATGGTGATGCATTCAAGCCGATTGCGATTCGAGCAGATTGGAAACATGATCTTTGTTTACTGCGATTTGAAGGACTTCCTTTTAAGCCAGTCGTGATGCGAGAGAGCGCCGACTTACTTTATGAGGAGCAAGTGTTTGCCATTGGCTATCCCAATGGTTTCAACGTTCCTCAACCTTCTTTTGGAACAGTCAAAGCCCTATATGCTTTAGATAACAGTTTCATTATCCGCAGTAATGCAGCTATCTCACTTGGGTCCAGCGGCGGTGGTTTGTTTGATCAACAATCCAGGCTAGTGGGTATCACCACTTTTAAAAGTCCAGGACCGCAAGGTTTTTATTACAGCGTCCCAGTCGAGTGGATACAACAGCTATTGAAATCTAATGATATTGATAGTTTGAATACAACAGAAATCCCATTTTGGGCGAAAAAGCTTGAGGATAGACCCTATTTTATGCAGGTCGTTATCCCTTATCAAAATCGCGAGTGGGAAAATCTCAAGCAGTTGAGCCAATCTTGGTTGAATCAGTCTAATTCATTAGATGCAATGTACTTTTTAGCGCTCGCAGAAATTAACCTTTATCAGAAATCTCAAGCCAAACAGCATTTGCAGAAAATCGTACAGTCAAATCATCGACATCTGGATGCTATTCATTTGTTAACTGATATAGCCGTAGAAGATAAGGACAAAGCGCTATTAGACAACCTTGAGAAGTTTTTGACTGAATATGATGATCCGGATGAACTGCAAGATTTCAAACAAAAACTTCTAGTTCAAGGTGAGACTAAGAGTTAGCTTTCTTGTTGATGGCTGCCCAAAAAAATGGGGTCTCTTGGACTGAGCCAGGATACATATGCTGTCTTTTTAGCTCTTCTACAGCGGCATCATCAGAAATATTTTCTCGCAATGCCAATGCATGGGCTTCTGCTTGATGCGAATTTAGCCAAGCAGGATTAACGCGATATCCTCTGTCGCTCATGCACAACTGCATGACGCGTGACTTTCTCGCTAGTTTTTCAATTTTTTGAAATTCGAGAAACTCTTGCAAATTAATCACAGCTTTATCGGCAATCCCATCACACTCATTCATCGCTTGTATCATTTGGTGATCTTGAGCAGCTGGAGCAGATGAAGAAAGCCAATGCCAGGACAAGGAGGCCGAGCCGATAATAACAACTACCAGTCCCAGAATCTTATAAACAGATTTTTTCTTATTCATCATGACTCAATTAATTTACGAAAAGATAGATTAACAAACCAAAATATAACAGTGCAAAAATGGTTACAATCCAGAATACTTTAAGCATATTGCAATTAATTTTTTGTAAAGTGCTCAAAATTTCTTGTAGGGTTTTTTCATCTGACATTATCAATCTCCAAAAAGCTAAATACCCTCATTTAGTCTATGGTAATAGTCGCTTGGTTCAATCTAGGACTGGAACTTTTTACTACATTTTGTTTCCATCAAGGTAATCATTCAATTTAAAAAAGGACTTGAATATGCAACTAGAAAACATTAAATGTACACCTTGCCAAGGAGGTATCCCTCCAATGAATGAGTCCGAGGCAAAACAGCATTTATCGCAAATACCGGATTGGACTTTAGAAGAAGACGCAACAAAATTAAAACGTACATTCAAGTTTGATAATTTTGTTGATGCGCTCGCGTTCACCAATAAAATTGGCGATTTGTGTGAGCAAGAGGGCCATCATGCCGATATGCAGGTGGGTTGGGGCTACGTCAAAGTATTTTTTCAAACACATAAAATACAAGGCTTGCACCTAAATGACTTTGTGATGGCCGCAAAAGTTGATGCTCTTGCGCGATAACTAAGCTTAGACTAAAAATTCATTACTAGAGCAGCTTATTCAGATCATCCAATAACTGCTTGGAATGTTCGTTGGGTTTCACATTCGTATAAATTTTAGCAACTTTGCCTTGTGGGTCGATAATATAGGTATGGCGTTTTGCAAGTTTAATCAGCACCAAATTAGAAAGTGCACCATAAGCTTCTGCAGTTTTACCATCTGAGTCCGACAAGAGAGAGAAAGGGAGTTTATATTTGCTTGCAAAGGTCGCATGTGACTCCTGATTATCTATGCTAATACCCAAGACATTCACACCCAGTTTTTCAAATGCAGAAATATCATCGCGGAAAGAACAGGCTTCTTTGGTGCAGCCAGGTGTGTCATCTTTCGGATAAAAGTATAGAACTACCCATTTACCATGAAACTCACTGAGTTTAATTGTTTGGCCATGCTGGTTGAGTAAAGAAAAGTCTGGCGCCAAATCACCTACACTGATGTTTGCAGCAGCATTTGCCCGCAAACAGAATGTAATTAAAAGTCCAATCACTGAAACCAATAATAAAATTTTCATAAAGATACTTTCAAATAATTACGCGATATAACTCCGACAACGGACGCCACTATAAATTCTCAAGATTATCCAAGTAAATTTGTGCCTGCTGTTGAATAGAGTTTTTTTGTGCATCGTCCATTTTGCGTATCTGTTGATAGACAATACTGAGACGAACATTTTTTTGTAACTTGTCGGCATGACGCATATAAAAATTCCAGTAAAGACTGTTGAATGGACAAGCCGCTTGATCAGAATCTGAAATTTTTAGGTTTTTATGATAGTGACAACCCTGACAATAATCACTCATCTTATCAATATAGTTGGCACTAGAGACATAGGGTTTGCTTGCCAACATACCTCCATCAGCAAATTGACTCATGCCCAGCGTATTGGGCATTTCAACCCACTCAAAAGCATCAATATATATACCTAAATACCATTCATGTAGAGACTGCGGATTGATTCCCGCCAGCAATCCGAAATTACCTATTACCATCAGACGTTGAATATGATGTGCATAGGCGTTTTTTAATGAGTCCTGTATGCAGTTATTAAGACAGGCCATCTTGGTGTTGCCCGTCCAAAACCATTTGGGTAATGGCTGTTGATGTTGAAAGAAATTCACCTGCTGAAGCTGTTTGGCATGACGCCAGTAATAGCCACGAATATATTCACGCCAACCAAGAATTTGTCTGATAAATCCCTCTACTGCGGGCAAGGGTAAGCTCTGTTCTTTCCATATCTGTTCTGTACGAGATATCACTTCCATCGGAGAGATCAATTTCACATTTAAAGAAAAGGAAATGAGCGCATGAAACATTCTCGATTGATGCTTGCTCATTGCATCTTGATAGTCACCAAAATGCATCAGTACATGGTTTAAAAAATAATCCAATTGTTGGAGTGCTTCATCCCTATTCAAAGGCCAACGGAAATCATCAGCGCTTGCCTCACCAAAACTATTGACCCCTTGTGCCTGTATGGACTGCCAAAGAGCATGGTGATCATGTGTATCACGCCAATCTTCTGGGGCAGGTGGTTTTCCACGCCAAGCTTTGCGATTCTCTTTGTCAAAATTCCATGCACCACCGACAGGCTTATCGTTCGCCATCAAAACTTGATGCTTATTTCTTAAGTGACGATAAAAACTCTCCATCAACCATTTGCGAGTTCCAAAAAATTTAGTCGCTTCGTCACGCTGTGTAATGAAATGCTCGCTATCCACAATATTGGTTTCGATGGGCAGTGACGCAGCCATATTATGAAAAACTTCATCGACTCTCACTTCATCAGGATATTGCATCTCAAGACGAGTAACCCCCAATTGACTAATCAAGCTGCGTATATTTTTTTCAAAATCATGCTGATTATCTGGATTGTCGATTGGGTAGTAAATGACTTGATGACCAAGTGAAATTAGCTTTTCTTTAAAAGCCCGCATGGCAGCGAAGATGGCGATAATTTTTTGCGCATGATGCAGTACATAATCAGTCTCTGCGCGGATTTCCATCATGACATAGGTCACATCAGGGTCGACTTGGCTAAACCAAGAGTGCTGGATATTAAGTTGGTCGCCGAGAATTAGTCTGAGAGTTTTCAAAACAAACCTTGATGAAAGGATAAAAATTTAGTTGATTATGTATTCTTTAGTTATGCATTAGGTTCGTAGGTGTACAAAAAATTCAATTAATATTCATTTGAGGTTGATATACGGCTTTTAAAATAAACATAAATAATCTATCAAGAAAAAATTTAACAAGTTTTCATAATAAAGTTAAATTTTGTTTATTTTCTTATTGGCAGCAATTTTAATTTGGCTGCAATGCCTGTAGTATCACAGACTTCAAAGGCTATTTATTTTTTTACGATTTTTCAAACTCTAGTATGAATGATAATCAACTTCTACGTTACAGCCGACATATCCTTTTACCCCAGATATCCTATGAGGGACAAGAGCGAATAACCCAATCTCATGTCCTAATTGTTGGTGCAGGTGGTTTAGGTTCGCCTGCACTAATGTATCTAGCCGCAGCAGGTGTTGGGAAGTTAACTATTAATGATTTTGATACAGTTGATTTAACCAATCTTCAACGACAAATTATTCATGAGACGAGTTCCATTGGACTTAATAAAGCAATATCCGCTAGAAAAGCTCTTGAGAAGTTAAATCCAGAAGTAAAAATTGAAGCAATTCAAAATAGGTTGAGTATTACTGAACTTGATAAAACAATTTCTGATGTAGATATTGTTTTGGATTGCTCTGATAATTTTGAAACAAGGTATAACATCAATCGACTTTGTAAAAAAAATAAAAAACCTCTTGTTTCTGGTGCAGCAATCTCTTTTGAAGGTCAGGTCAGTGTATTTGATTTCCGAAAACTCGATAGTCCTTGTTATGCATGTTTATTTCCAGATGATGGTAGTGAAAATTCCATGCGTTGCGCTGATAACGGAGTTTTTTCCCCATTGGTGGGTATTATTGGCGCTACGCAAGCAGCAGAGGCAATAAA
>RFPI01000007.1 GCA_009926205.1 Methylophilaceae bacterium | reverse complement strand
TAGTCGAAACATCTTCATTAAGCGATAGAGATATTGTGATGTTACGACCAGGGATTACTGCCGAAAAATTATGGTTTAAACGAAATGGCAATTATCTTGAAATGAGTGTGATAGGCACTAAAGATAAAGTTGTGTTTGAGGATTGGTACTCTGGTAATCGTGTGGAAGAGATTAGAACAGCGAATGGAAAACTATTAAGTGATAGCGCCGTCAATCATCTCGTCAATGCAATGGCATCTCTATCAGAACCTATCTTAGGACAAAATGATTTGCCTATCGCTTATCAATCACAGTTGGGTAATGTCATGACGCAAAGTTGGCAGTCTGTCGCAGTGATATAGGTGATCAGTTAAGTTTTGAATATAAGGGTAATGTTGTTGTTCGACATTACCCTTTTTATTGCAACCTTAAAAAACATAGTCAAATAAATGGATTTTGAGGTAAATTGCAGCATCGAAATTTCTCTCGCATTGTTACTTTATGTCATCGCAGTTATATCAATCCGCGTGCCTCGCCGAACTAGCCGCGCTCAAGCCCGGCAACGTCCACGCTATGGCGGATGGGCATGGTATGACTGTTGAGCAGTTTGTTAAAAGTGCTGAATTATCTGCCCCCTATATTGGTGACGAAAAGCTTAGTGTAGGCCAACGCATATTGCAGGCAGCACAAGCGACATGGCAGGGGGTTGGCTGCAATACCAATCTGGGAATTTTGTTGTTATGTGCACCTATTGCACACGCTTATCAAGCAGCTGGAAATCAATTTAATACAGAATCACTTCGGCAGACTTTGCAGCAATTGTCTGTGCAAGATGCTATAGAGAGCTATCAGGCGATTTGTTTGATGAATCCTGCCGGTCTTGGCCATGTGAGTCAGCAGGATGTGCATCAAACACCAACGGTGACTTTGCTAGAGGCAATGAAGCTGGCAAGTCATCAGGATAGGGTGGCGCGCCAATATGCTGAGGGCTATCGCGATGTGTTAGATGTAGGTGTACCCATATTTAAGCGGTTTGCACAAAAATGGGAGCGCCCAGGCTGGGCCGTCACGGCAATCTATCTGAATTTCCTGAGCGAGTATTTGGATAGCCATATCCTACGTAAATTTGGCGCTGACCAAGCCCGACTCATCCAACAAGAAGCCATTCAGCACAGAGATGCATTCTTTGCGTTGGATAATCCAAAAACTTATTTTAAAACCCTGATGACTTGGGATGTGGATTTAAAAAACCGTGGTATCAATCCGGGGACGAGTGCTGATTTGACCGTGGCTTGTTTGTTTATCTTGGCTTTGCAAGGCGAACAAGTTAAATAGTGGATTGGATAAATTGATCAAGCCTAAAAGCTAAATCTTGTTGCTGGGCTTGCAGTTGGCTGCGCGATTGACTGATTTGTATCCATCTGTCCATTTGGCTGAAGAATTGCGCTAGCTTGCCAATATCAACAATGCCGTTTGCCCATTCCCAATTTAATGAAGCCAGTGCTTTGGCATCTTCGCCCCAATAGACATCTAGAAAAGCGCTTAACTTATCTAAATGTGCTTCATCACTCTGCTGGTAGGGCAGCCAGATAAAGGGTTTGCCAGCCCATATGGCTCGCACCAAGCTATCTTCACCTCTGACAAAATTTAAATCGCATTGCCACAATCGTTGGTCATACTCGGTCTGGGTCAGAAAATCACTGGTGACGACCGTTAGATTGCCTTGTTGATACTGTTGCTTGCTTTGTATGGAGCATGAAAAAAACTGCTCTAATGCCGGCTGTATCGCTGTGAGTGGAATATGGCAGCAAATATGCTGAGGCATGTTTGCGAGTGCATTAAGCAGAGGGTAGACAGGAGCATGTTGATAAGTAAATAAAGAAATATTGATGCTATCTGCATTTAAATGACCTGATTGTGAGGTTATTTGTCGATAACTTTCAATATCGTTCATTAAGTCATTTTCCCGAATCAATCCGCCAGTTTGTAGGCTAAATCCAGGAAAGAAAAATGTCTTACGCAATCCATTGAGGCTTTGTATGGAAGACTGCAGATGGAATTGCGGTACCCAAGCTTCTGCGCTGAGATATTCAAGATTTAGCCAGCAGCGGGTATTTCCTGGCATCTTTAATTGATAAGGCTGCGGTAGCTCGCAGGCAAATGCTTCGATTACGATTTCGGCCGGTTGGCTGTGAGTATCTTGATTGGCTTGCCAATAATGAATATCAACCCCGTCAACCCTTAAGGGATCGCTTTTGAGTCTGTCTGCTTGATGTTGAAAATCAGCTAATGCGGGAATGAGTTTGCTGGCCGTCACGATATCATCGACCCATAAACGTACATGGTAGTCATAGTGGGCGCTTAGTTGTTTCGCAAGTCGCCATGTAACGCCAATATCACCGAAGTTATCGACAATTTGACAGAAGATATCAACTTTTATCCTATTTTTTACCATATTGCCTACTCAATCTGGCGCATGGTACTGCACGTCGAGAACTTCATAACTTTCTTCACCTGCTGGGGTTTGAACGCGAATGGTGTCGCCAATTTGCTTACCTAAGATGGCTTTTGCTAAAGGTGACACCCAACTGATATAGCCCTTGCTAGGCTCAAGCTCATCTTGCCCCACAATTCTAAAGTGATGCTCACTATCTTTGTCTAGGTTGTACAAGCTGACCCACGCGCCAAAAAAAACCTTTTCCGTATTCTCTTGTAAGGCTGGGTCAACGACTACGGCATTGTCTATTCTTTGCAAAAGAAAGCGCAGTCTGGAATCAATTTGGCGCAAGCGACGTTTGCCATAAATGTAATCGCCATTTTCTGAACGATCGCCATTGCCTGCCGCCCATGACACCACGCGAACGACCTCAGGCCGCTCAACCTTCACCAAGTGATTGAATTCGGCTTCTAAGGCGGCTAAGCCTTCTGGGGTGATGTAATTTTTTTGCGTTGCCATATCCAAATCTCAGCTAAAATCCACTCATGAAACAAGCCGCTCATTCTATCTTGATTTTGTGTTCTTCGCCCCGTTTGGCGAGGGCTTTGCGTCAGGTCGAACAAGCTAAATCCTTGCAACTGGGAGAACGCATTTGGTATCCGCCGCATATTCAGACACTGGCCTCGTGGTGGGGTGAAATCTTTGAGCAAGCTTTACTGGTTGGCCGACTATCCGAGTCAGAATCTTCATTGCGAGAATTGTCAGCCCTGCAAGAGACCATATTGTGGGAGCAGGCCATCGATGAATATCTCAAAGCTGATGACCGCAAAGCATTGTTTGATGTTTCTGGGTTAGCGCAATCGGCAATCGAGGCAAACCGTTTTGTTATCGAATGGAATATCAGCCTGACACAAGAACATGAAACACCGGAGAGTCGTGCGTTTAAAAAATGGTGCGATATCTTTCAGAGACTTTGTAAAGATAAGCAGGTGCTTGAATCTGTGCGATATCAAGCCACAGTCCTGAATTTACTAAGCCAAGGGGCAGGGACATTAGCTAGTCATATTCAGTTGGCTGGGTTTGATCGTAAATCCCCCCACCTTATCAAACTGATACAAATACTGAGTGCCCGTGGTGTGAGTGTCAGTGAGATGACACTTGGGCATCAACAGGCCGCAGAAGAGATTTGTGTGGTGGCGCAAGATCAAGCGCATGAATGTCGTTTAGCGGTTGCTTGGGCAAAACAGCAATTACAACATTCGGCCGATACTCAAATCGCCATCGTAGTCCCCGAGCTCAATGTTTTGCGCGAGAAATTGATTTGTTTGCTGGATGAGAATCTGATTCCTCACACCCTCAGATTAGACGCCGTAGAATCTGATCGCCCTTATGATATTTCGCTGGGCGTCTCCTTGGCTTCCATGCCTATTGTCGCTTCAGCTTTACAGATTCTGTCGGCGCATATTCATCAACGCAAACTAAGCCAAACTGACGTCAGTGATTTGCTGCACAACCCTTACTTTTCTGATGTCAGCATCATGGATGCTCGCGCGCAATTCGAAGCTTGTATGCGCGATGAGTTAGCTTTGGCAGTCCAGCCTGAGAGTGTATTACGTTATTTGCAAAGTTTGATTGAGCAGCCAAAAGCTAAACTCGATACGCAGCATATCGCCAACTTGCAACAGCACCTGAAGGCATTGTGGCAACCTGTTGCGAGAGCTCATCAACTGCCTTCAGCATGGACGGAGGTTTTTAAAAGCTTGTTAGAGGCAGTGGCTTGGGCGCAAGGAAGAGCTCTCTCTAGCCATGAATATCAAGCGCAACAAAAGTTTCTACAACAACTGCAAACATTCGCTGAATTAGACAGTGTGTTGGACAAATTAAGCGCAAGCTCTGCGCTTAGTCGACTGATGCAAATATGCAGACAGGATATCTTTCAAGCTGAAGCGCCAGCCAAGATTCGTTTGCAAGTTTTGGGTATGCTTGAGATACCCGCAAGCCCTTTAGATGCGATTTGGGTCATGGGCATGAATGATCATCTATGGCCTAGTTTAGCGAGACCTAATCCGCTTATTCCGGCGTATTTACAACAGCAGATGCAAACCCCTAACGCGGATAGCAAAGTCCAATCAGAGTTTGCCAAGTTGGTACAACAGCGTTTGTTGCATGCAGCCAGCAAGCTCATTTTCTCTTACGCCAAACAAGATGGCGATAAGCAACTTAGAGCCAGTCCATTGCTTGAACATTTAACAGCACAAAGCCCAGAGCAACTTCGCTTAGTGGAGTCTCATAGCCTAGCGACCCAATGGGTCAAGCAGATGTCGGATGAGCAGCGTATGCAATATTGGCAATGGTTGGATGATGCTCAAGCCCCAGCCATCGCTAGAGATAGTGAGGTGAGAGGGGGCACGGGTTTGCTCAAAGCGCAGGCGATTTGTCCCGCTTGGGGCTTTTACCAATATCGTTTATTTGCACGTCGCCTACGTGAGCCGGTGAATGGTTTAGATGCCATTCAACGTGGTGAATTGGTGCATCAAGTATTGGAATATTTCTGGCAAGGGCGTGATTCAGACTATTTAAAAAGTTTAATCACGTCTGAGGGCAATCAAGCTTTGCGTGATGTGTTGGATAACATTGCGCTACGCGTATTAACAAAATTTAGTGAACAACGTGCCGGAAGCTACAGTGACAGCTTTATTCAACTCGAACAGCAGCGCATGGTGAAACTGGTGGAATATTGGTTGTGCGAGGTGGAAGCAAAGCGCAGTCATGATTTTACTGTCCTTGCGGTTGAGCAAGAGCGGGTGCTGAGTCTGCAGAACCTTTTGATTAGAGTCAAAATGGACCGAATTGATCAGCTCAGCGATGGTGGTGCATTGATTTTGATGGACTATAAAACTGGACGTGATGTTGATTTTAAGAGCTGGGCCAGCACTCGCATACGTGAACCACAATTACCATTTTATGCTGCGATGGTGTTACAACAAGAGCATGTTGCCGCTGTGGTTTTCGCCAAGGTCTTGTTTGATAAAGCGGGATACGCTGGTGTGTCTAGTGAAGATTTACTCAAAGGTGTGCAGATACTAGGGGAAGATAAAAGCCACTATGTATTACAAAGCCAAACATTTCCAAGCTGGCAGGATGTGATGCAACATTGGCAAACAAGTCTGAATGCCATTGCGGCAGAGATTGGCGCAGGTGCAGCAGCGGTAAAATTTGAACAAGAAAAACACTTGGATTTTTGTGAGGTAAAACCATTACTGCGTTTGGCTGAGCGTCAGTTGCAATTCGAGCATCACCAGGTGGGACAACCCAATCAACAAGCGGTTGGAGCAAAGCATGGCGGATAGTCCATTACTCTCTCTCGACTATCGTGTGGATACGCAACACCAGATGCAAGCCGATGCTAAGGTGTTAGAACAGGATAAACAAGCGCGTGCATTGGCGATTGCCCTACAAAATCCTTTACCCTCCTATATTGTTGAAGCTCCCGCTGGTTCAGGTAAAACCGAACTGCTCACACAGCGTTATTTGATGTTATTGCAAACAGTGCAGCACCCTGAAGAAGTCGTTGCTGTGACATTCACCAATAAAGCTGCTTCAGAAATGCGTCAGCGCATAATGAATAGCTTGCAACAAGCGCATGACAATATCCCTGCAGATAAACCGCATAAAGAGGTCACCATGCAGCTTGCTAAGGCGGCTTTAAAACGCTCTGATTTGCTCGCATGGGATATTTTAAAAACACCATCACGATTACGCATTTACACCATAGACGCATTGAGCGGACAACTTGCAAGACAGATGCCTTTGATGAGCCGTTTTGGCTCTCAACCTGAGGTATTAGATGAAGCAGATGGTTTATATCAGCAAGCCGCTAGTCAAACACTTGCCCTATTGGATGACCCTGAACATGGAGATGCCGTCCGTACTGCGCTTAGTTTCTTTAATAACGATAGCGCACAATTGACCCGTTTGATGGCGGGAATGTTAGAAAAACGCGACCAGTGGTTGGACTATCACGCAAGTCGAATTGATATCTCTCAAGTTGAGCAAGCATTGGCAGCGATGATAGAGAAAGATTTGCAGTTGGCGCGTGAAGTGATGAGTGAGCGGATACAAAAAATGCTAATGCCCATCGCCAGATATGCCGCATCGAATCTGCCTTGTGAGCATGCGATCGCACTTTTGCGAGATTGGGATTACGCGCTTAGTGCGGATATTCAAAGCTTGGCTTTGTGGCAAGCGCTGGTCGATTTGCTTTGTAGCAAAGAGGATTTTCGCAAAAGATGGGATAAGAAGACTGGCATCCTGCCTGAGGATCAGGGGCGTGCTTTCAAAGAGCAGCTGGCGGATATCGTCATAATGTTGCAGTCAGACTCAGCTGCTGCAACACGCTTGATCAACTTGCGTAGCCTGCCCATGCCCGTCTTCGGTGAGCAAGGCAAGGCCATGATACATAGCCTAAATCGATTGCTGATGGTGTCTTGTGCCGAGCTTTGGTTGTTGTTTCAACAACAAGGTAAAGTGGATTTTGTTGAAGTTTCTCAGCGCGCCATTACCGCGTTACAAGATGAGCTGGGTATGCCAAGTGAATTGGCACTTCGCTTGGATTATCAAATCAGCCACTTATTGATTGATGAGTTTCAGGACACCAGCCCTACCCAAATTCGTTTAATTGAAATGCTGACGCGCGGCTGGCAGAGCGGTGATGGGCATAGCCTATTTTTGGTGGGCGACCCCATGCAGTCGATTTATCGTTTCCGTAAAGCTAACGTAGGCCTGTTTCTAAAAGCGCAGCGTCAGGGTATTGGCCATATTGCATTAACCCCCTTAAAACTGTCGCAAAATAATCGATCTGAGCCGAGTGTGGTGCATTGGATTAATCAAAGCTTTAAGCAAATTTTTCCGCAACATGATGCGATTGCGGATGGCGCAATTCAGTACCGAGAATTTTTGCCTACTAAGCATGACAGCGATAGTAATGGCGTGTATGTCTATCCCATCTATGAACAGCAGAGTCAGACTGAGTCGCTTGAAGATGAGGAGGGTGAGGACTTGCCAGTGGGGGCAGTTCGTATGCGAGAAGCCAACCAGATTATCAAGATTATCCGTGATACCCAAGCGCAACGTCCGCAAGCAAAAATCGCTGTATTGGTGCGTGCTCGTAGTCATTTGCAGGTATTAGTCAGCCAAATTCGTAGACATTACCCAGATTTAAAATTCCAAGCTGTCGAGATAGAGGAACTCACTAATCGCCAAGTAGTGCAGGATTTGTTATCGCTATGTTATGCCTTGCATCATCGTGCAGACCGTGTGCATTGGTTGGCCGTATTACGTGCGCCTTGGTGTGGTTTAAGTCTGCAAGATTTGCATCACTTGATTGGGGAAGACAGACATTCCACTGTGATGCAATTAATGTCGAATCCACAGCGAGTCGCTGAGCTGACGGATGAGGGTAGAAAGCGCTTAGTGTATGTGCGCGATATCCTATTCATGGCTCTCCAACAACAAGGCCGTATGTCCACCAGTCGCTGGATTCGCGCCACATGGTTGATGTTAAATGGCCCCCATTGCTTGTGGAAAGAAGGCGATGCGGCAGATGTTGAGGCATTTTTTGAGCGTATCGATCAGATAGAGCGTGCGGGTCGATTTAGTATTCAAGAATTACAACGCGAAGTTGATAAGTTATACGCACAACCGGATGTGCACGCTCCTGATACCTTGCAATTTATGACCATACATAAGTCCAAAGGCCTAGAGTTTGACAGTGTGATTCTGCCCGGATTAGATTTGGCAAGTGGCCGCGATGAGAGCCCATTAATGCGTTGGGAGGAAGTGCTCGAAGAATTACCCGATGGTCAAATCAGACGCACTGATGTGGTGGTCGCACCATTAGTCCCTAACTCCTAAATTCACCCAACAAAATCTCCTCGATACAAGCTTGAGTGGCGACGCTACTGTGCTTCAGGATGAGCGTAGTTTGCAGGATTTTGTGCCACAACTGATACGCTTGCCAGCCCTAAATTTAGCCTCAGAGTTTGCACATTTTACCCCAGTGATAGATTTGGATTCTGCCTCTAGAAATCCTGTTTTGCAGATTGCAGATTCGAGCGATGAGGAACAGCAAGCTGCTGGCTTGGGAATCTCTATTGGTACCTTGACGCACTATTATTTGCAAATGATTGCTGAGCAAGGATTGGCGCAATGGGACACGCATCAATTAGATCAATTTCTGCCTGCTATGCGAGCTTGGTTGTCACGTCAGCGTTATTCATTCGAGCAGGCACAGCAAGGCGCTGAAGCCGTTTTGCAAATGTTGCGACATGCGCTGACCATGCCGCAAGCGCGCTGGGTATTAGAAGCACACGATGAGGCTGAAGCAGAATACACTTTGGAGCAAGTGCTAGATGATGGTCAGGTGAAACGCTGGATTATCGATAGGACTTTTGTCGTACAGGGCGAGCGTTGGATTATCGATTACAAAACTGATCGATTGGCGACAGGACAAAGTCCTCAGCAGCTGGCTGAAAGCTATCGTGAACAATTAGAAAATTATGCACGTTTATTTGCGCATCAATCGCTGCCTATACGCATGGGAGTTTTGTTACTCAGCGTGCCAGAATTTGTCGAGCTTTGATGCTGAATTAATTCCATGCAAGCGCCATGCTGGTTTAATGGCTGTGCTTGAAGTGTCTGCGTAAATACCAAACGACAAAAATCAGCGCAGCACCCGCAATCACATAATGGAACTCATGGAAATACACTTTTAAACTTTCCCAATGCTCACCCATCACAAAGCCAGCATATCCCAGCAGATAACACCAAATAAATGAGCCAACGAAGGTATAAACAATAAACTTACCCATCGCCATTCTTGCCACCCCGGCAGGAAATGCAATAAAGGTTCTAACGGCAGGTAACAAGCGACCAATAAAAATGATGATGTCACCATGTTTTTCAAAAGCACGATCCGCCCAATTCAAATCACGATGTGAAATCAACACCCACTTACCATATTTTTCTACCAATGGACGCCCACCGTACATACCAAGATAGTAAGCAGGAATAGAGCCAACCACACAGCCGATTGCGCCAGCGAGCGCAATGCCCAATAGTGTCATTTCACCTTTAAACACCAAATAACCCGAAAACGGCATGATGATTTCTGAGGGAAGCGGAATACAGGCGGATTCGATGGCCATCAGTAACACAATGCCACTGTATCCCATGCTGGAAATAACCGAGATTATCCACCCAGCAAGGATGGCAATAATTTTTTCTATCATGCTTTAAGTTCTTTCATCAGTGATTTGATAAAGTCTGTGCGGTGTTGCAAGTCAGGATATTGTACCGTGACTTTGAGTTTATCCGGACCATTCATACGACATCGTTTATCGCGCTGTAACATGGCGACTAACTTCATCGGATCTAAATCGGCCTTGGGGCTAAACTGCAATTGTATGCTGGCGTCACTGGCATCAATTTTAAGAATGTCCAAGGATTTTGCTGCAACACGCAAACGATGACATGCCATCAATGCTTCTCCTTGTTCCGGTAACAGGCCAAAGCGGTCTATCAACTCTTCTTGCATCTCATCCAATTCATCATCATTGTTGCAGTTGGCGAGACGTTTATAAATCACCAGACGCTCATGCACATCGGGGCAATAATCGTTAGTGAGCAGGGCGGGGATGTGCAAATTAATTTCTGTGGTCACCCCTAATGGCGCAGATAAGTCAGGCTCCTTGCCTTGTTGCAAACGCTTGACTGCATGATTGAGCATTTCTGAATACAAATGAAAGCCGATTTCTTGCATTTCGCCACTTTGTGAATCGCCTAATAACTCACCCGCACCGCGTATCTCTAAATCGTGCATAGCCAGATGGAATCCAGCGCCGAGATCTTCCAGTAATTGAATGGCTTCTAAGCGCTTTTGTGCTTGGCTGGTGATTTTACGATGGGGGTCAGTGAGCAAATACGCATAGGCTTGATGGTGTGAGCGTCCAACTCGACCGCGCAGTTGGTGCAATTGTGCTAAACCAAACATATCCGCCTGATTAATGATGATGGTATTGGCAGTAGGAATATCGATTCCTGTCTCAATAATGGTGGTGCACAGAAGCAAGTTGCTGCGTTGATGATAGAAGTCGCGCATTACATTTTCTAGCTCACGCTCACGCAACTGTCCATGGGCAATACTGATACGTGCATCGGGAATAATCTTTTCCAGTTTTTCCCGCATAGAGACGATGGTATCCACCTGATTGTGCAAAAAGTAGACTTGTCCGCCACGCTTGAATTCGCGAAGTACAGCTTCACGGATAATGCCATCTGAATAATCACAAGCAAAGGTTTTGATAGCTAGGCGCTTTTGTGGCGGTGTGCTGATCACACTAAACTCACGCAAGCCTTCCATGGCCATGCTCAGTGTGCGTGGTATCGGCGTCGCAGTCAGCGTCAATACATCCACTTCGGCACGTAATGACTTTAATTTTTCTTTTTGGCGCACCCCAAATCTGTGCTCTTCATCCAAGATAACCAGACCCAAACGATCAAATTTCACATCAGGCGAGATGAGTCTATGGGTGCCGATAATAATATCGATTTTGCCAGCGGCAAGATCATCAATGGCTTGCTGCTGCTCTTTGGCAGTGCGGAAACGAGAAATTTCGGCGATTTTGACTGGCCAGGCAGAGAATCGGTCACAGAAATTTTGGTAGTGTTGCTCTGCCAATAAGGTGGTTGGCACCAGTACTGCCACCTGCCTGCCGCCCATTACAGCGACAAAGGCGGCACGAAGCGCTACTTCGGTTTTGCCAAATCCCACATCACCACACACCAATCTATCCATAGGTTTGCCGGATTGCATATCTTGTATCACTGCTTCGATGACGCTTAATTGATCTGGCGTTTCTTCAAAGGGGAATCCTTCAGCAAAGGCTTCATAGTCATGCAGTGATAAGGTAAACGCATGCCCACGTCTGGCAGCGCGTTGAGCATATAAATTGAGTAATTCAGCCGCGGTGTCACGAATTTGTTTGAGAGCTTTTTTCTTGGCTTTTTCCCAATGTCCTGAGCCCAAGGTGTGCAGCGGGGCGCTCTCTGGAGGACCGCCAGAATAGCGTGATATCAGAAACAATTGCGAGACAGGAACATACAATTTATCGTTGCCGGCATATTCCAACAGTAAAAATTCATTCTCGCCTTCACCAAAGTCTAGATTGACTAGACCTCGATAACGCCCAACTCCATGTTGTTCATGTACGACTGGGTCATGATCTCGTAGCTCAGAGAGGTCTTTGAGCATACCCTCGGTTGAGCGATTTTTTTCTTTGCTGCGACGGCGCTGTTGTCGCACGGTGTTGGCATATAACTCTGCTTCCGTGATAACGGCGACGCCATCATAGTTAAAGCCTGCATGCAGACTGCTGACCCCCAGCATGACAGGAGCGTCAGACTGTAAAAATTCTTGCCACTGTTCGCAAGCTTGATAGTCGATTTGGTGACTATCGAACAATTGCGCCATCGTCTCTCGACGTCCCAAACTCTCAGCAGCGATCAGTATGCGTCCGGGAAAACTGGCAATAAACTGTTGCAAAAAATGCAGGGGTTGCTCAGCGCGACGTTGTATTTCTAGCTCGGGCAATCCGCTTTGCGCGTGGAAAGAGGTCTGCAGTCTTGCAAAAGCATGACAAGCTTGGAAAAACACATCGGTTTTAAATAACAAATGTTCGGGGGGCAAGATTGGCCGTTCTGCATCATAGGCCAACAAACGATAACGCATTTGCGCCTCTTGCCAAATCTGCTCGGCTGCTTGTTGGGGTAAGCCATGCATACATAACACGCTCTGCTTAGGCAGATAGTCCAGCAGACTGGCTGTCTCGTCAAAAAACAGTGGTAAATACCATTCGATGCCACCGCTCGCTACGCCTTTGCTAATATCTTTGTATATACGACTTTTAGACGGGTCACCTTCAAAGACCTCACGGTAATGCTGGCGGAAGCTCGCCACCCCTTGTTCATCCAAAGGAAATTCGCGCGCTGGTAGTAGGCGAATTTCAGAAACGGGATATAGGCTGCGTTGACTGTCTACATCAAAAGTACGGATACTTTCAATTTCGTCATCAAATAAATCGATGCGGTAGGGCAAAGCGCTACCCATAGGAAATAAATCGATTAAGCCACCGCGTACACTAAACTCACCTGGGCTAATGACCTGCGATACATGATGATAGCCTGCTTCGGCACATTGCTGACGCAAAGCCTCAAGATTGAGTTTTTGCGATTTCTTCAGCATAAAACTACGTGCAGATAAGTAGGCTACAGGGGGAAGTTTTACCAAGGCAGTCGCCATTGGCACCAAGACCACGTGAGCCTGCTGCTGATGAATTTGATAAAGCGTCGCTAGTCGCTCTGAAATTAAGTCTGGGTGCGGAGAGAAATGATCATAAGGCAGCGTCTCCCAATCTGGAAAAAGGTGCACACTTAAGTCGGGAGCAAACCAAACGATTTCTTCAAGCAATCGTTGTGCAGTAAATGCATTTTCGGTAAAAATCACCAGCGGAGCTTTACTTGGCGATTTCTGCAGAGCTTGCGCTGCCTGAGCAAAAAAAGCGGCGTCTAAGCCTGCGGCAAGTGCATCAAATTTTTTTTGACCGGATCCAGCCGGGAAATCGACATCAAACTGCATCATGTTTTGATAGGCTTAAAGCGTGCCACCCACGGTTAAACCATCAATCCGCAGGGTGGGTTGTCCCACCCCTACAGGAACACTTTGTCCTTCTTTACCACAGGTTCCCACGCCTGAATCTAGCTTCATGTCATTGCCTATCATAGAAACGCGTGTCAGGGCATCTGGGCCATTGCCAATCAAGGTTGCCCCTTTGACCGGGTAGGTAATCTTACCGTCCTCTATCATATAAGCCTCAGCGGCACTGAATACAAATTTACCGCTGGTAATATCGACTTGGCCACCACCGAAGTTAGCTGCATACAAGCCCTTTTTGACGGACTTAATAATTTCTTCGGGCGCTACATTTCCGTTATGCATATAGGTATTGGTCATGCGTGGCATAGGAATGTGGGCATAAGACTCTCGTCTAGCGTTGCCTGTTAAAGGCATACCCATGAGTCGACTATTTAAACTATCTTGAATATAACCGCGCAAAATACCATCTTCAATCAACACCGTGCTTTGCGTTGGGTTGCCTTCGTCATCCACCGTGAGCGAGCCACGGCGATGGCTTAATGTGCCGTCATCGACGACGGTTACACCGGGTGCGGCGACGCGCTGTCCGATTTTGCCAGCAAAAGCAGAGCTACCCTTGCGATTAAAATCACCTTCCAGACCATGTCCAATGGCTTCATGCAGCAAAATACCAGGCCACCCAGCGCCAAGCACCACCGTCATATTGCCCGCAGGTGCTGGTCTAGCGTCCAAATTCACAAGCGCTTGATGTACAGCTTCGCTGGCATATTGTTGCAACACTTCATCGCTGAATCCACTGTAATCAAAACGCCCACCACCACCGCTAGAGCCTTGTTCGCGACGTCCATTGCTTTCAGCGATGACATTGATGGATAAGCGTACCAATGGGCGAATATCCGCCGCCATCACACCGTCATGACGCGCAATTAAAACCACTTCATATTCACCAGCAATGCTTGCCATCACTTGTTTAATCCTTGGATCCATGGCACGTGCATAGGATTCTAATTTTTCTAGCAGCTTCACTTTGGCTTCTGCACTGAGTGAGGCAATAGGATCTTGTGGCAAATACAAAGAGGGCTGTTGTCGTTTGATTAAGGCGGGAATGCTACGTTCTTGCCCAGCTTGGGCGATAGCACGGGTAATGTTGGCAGCATTCAATAGAGCGTCAGCGCGTATGTCATCCGAATAAGCAAAAGCTGTTTTTTCGCCGCTGACAGCACGAACACCTACGCCTTGTTCGATATGGAAATGTCCTGATTTAACACGACCTTCCTCCAACCCCCAACTCTCACTGCGGGTATATTGAAAATATAAATCTGCATAATCCACCTCATGCGTCATGATTTGTTTTAGTACACCCTGAACTTGGGGAAAGTCTAAATCATTCGCACGCAACAGGGTTTGACTGGCAAATGCCATGCTGTCAGCGGATTGGTTCAAGTTGGATTCATTTTTCATAGTGGGGCTTAATCATTTTTAGTTTAGAGATAGGTTTGCAAAAATGCTGATAGTAAGCAGACCCTAAGATTTGAAAACGGTTCGGTGTTTTAGTGCGGGCAGACTCTTGCGTAGACTCGCTTGGTACTCACGATTAATAGACGCAATGACCACGCCAGAACCTCTTGGGAGTCTGTCTAAAATAACTCCCCAAGGATCGACGATCATGCTGTTGCCGTGGGTTTCGCGACCGGAGGCGTGATATCCCCCTTGTGCAGAGCTCAAAACATAGCATTGATTTTCAATCGCACGGGCACGGATTAATGTCTCCCAATGCGCCTTACCTGTGGTCTCGGTAAATGCTGCAGGAATGACTATTAAATCAACATTGCCCATAGCCCGATATAGCTCTGGGAAGCGTAAGTCATAGCAAATAGATAAACCAATCTTACCAAATGGCGTATTGACCACTACCACCTGATCGCCAGCTTGTATGGTTTTCTCTTCATGATAATGTTCGGTGCCCAAGTCCAAGCCGAACAAATGAATCTTGTCATAACGAGCGACTCGATTGCCCTGATCATCAAAGACCAAACAGGTGTTGCGAATTTTACCGGCAGTGTCGGATACCAATGGAATGGAGCCGCCCACAATCCAAACCTCAAATTTTTTCGCAGTGTCTGCTAAAAATTGCTGTATGGGCCCTTTGCCTAAGTCTTCAGCTACCGCCACTTTGTCGGTCTCTTTCAGACCCATGATGGCAAAGTACTCAGGCAGCGCAATCATTTTTGCGCCTTGCTCAGCGGCTATCTGTATCAGCTTTTCTGCCTCACTTAGATTGGCGGCAACATTAGGACCAGAGGCCATTTGAACCCCGGCAATTTTGACAATACCAGAGCTTGATTTATCTGATGAAGCAGCAGTTTTTTGACCGGATCTTAATTTGATTGCCATATTAAACCTTACTTAAAGACACCATTCGGTTGGTTAGGATTGTTTTTATTTTCTAGCTCTTCTGGATTGCTCCATGTGCCAACAATTTCATATTCACTCTCAGCGATTTTATCCAATGGGTTTTTCAAAACCTTTTGTGCAATGTATGCGGCAGCGCCTACGGCAGGGCCACCAGCAAATGCTGCTAAAGAGAGGGTGTCGGTGATGTAGGGTTTTACTTTAACAAACAAATGTTGGGTCTCTTTATCTAAATCCGTCTCGCCTTTAATTTCAACGCCTGCAGTGGGGCCTTCCATTTTGAAATTATCGCTACGCATAATGCCGCGATTTACTGAAATATCCGCTGAGATTTTGTCGAAAACAAAACCTGAGCTAAATAAATCCTTGAAATCCAAGGTCAAGCGTCTAGGTAGGTTCTGCAAGCTAAGCACACTGAATAGGCGGCCTACGCCAGGTTCAATTTTAAGAATTTGTCCCTTATTCGCTTCGACTTGCACATTGCCTGCAAGATTAGGGATATCAAACTCATGTGGACTTCCAGCCCAACGTAATTGACCATTTAATTGTGCTGTACCACCCTTAATCGTATCGCCCAAATTCAGACGTTTAAATGTTTTGCCGATATCCGATATCTGCCAATTGAAATTCATTTGCGTATTTTGTTGGGTTTTCCAATTGCTCCATTGGCCAGTGGCAGTGATGATTCCGTCAGGATTTTTTAGCGCAAGCTTTTGTATCATCCAATTGCCATTTTGTTCTTTAGCACTCAATTCTAGACGACCGAATTTCTTCTTATTCACTTCAAAATTTTCTGCATTAATTTCTAAATCCGGATAATGAATATCCAATTGTTTGATGGTTTTATCATGGGTTTTTTTATCAGGCGTATTTTGCGGCATGGTGAGCTGTGCCAGATTAGCCAAAATTTTTCCTGCCCCTTGCTGAACCCAGCGCATACTTCCTGTCACTTCATCGCTTTTCAGATTGAACATCCAAGTGTTACCACTAATCTGTGCATTCATTTTTAAATTATTGATACGTTTATCAAAAAGATCGAAGCTATCAGCAGATAAATCAATATGGTTAAAGGGCAATTCGGCAGAGTGTGAGTTGCTTCCAGTTTTATCAAATTGTAATAACCAATCATCCAAATCCAAATGGTTGCTCACAATGCGTAAATTGATCATTTTTTGATTTGGAATCTCTGGCGTGGTGTTGATGCCAATCTCGCCCCGTTCAATTTTGCCTATGCCATTTTGCAATGAGCGCAAGAATTTACCCGCCACGGCGCTACCAAGATTAAATTGAATGATGTCCTGATTGTTTGCGGATTGTTTGCGCTCAAGGGTAAATGGCATATTTTCAGAGGCTGTCTTATTGAGAGGTGCGGGGAGTTGTAGCGCCAAACCTTGTAAATTAGATTTCACACTGAAATCGGTTTTCTTGTCAGAAATCGTAGCGCGCCCTTGCCAATCAGTACTACCTACAACGCTGCTAGGTAGAGCTAGGCCAAGAGATTTTCGGAGTCCCGCATCATTTATCTTTCCATGCGCACTGATTTGAATGACTTTTGATTTGTCCGTCGTGATGTTGACGATAGCAGGTGAGTCAAACACATTCATCCGTAAATTTTGAGTATTCAACGTGTTTTCATTAAACAAAATATCACCATTGATTTGCGTCAGCTCTGGCATAGATTCACTGACCATCGATGCATTTTGCAGAGTGTACTTGCCTTTAAATTTGGTATTTTCATTGTGGTAAAGCGGCATGAATATCTCTAAATTCAATTTGCCAGAACCATTGGCTTTCATTCCTTGGGTAAAGCCACCGGACCAAGCTGCCAGAGGACTGTTGTTGATAAATTGCAATTGGTCTTGCAGCGAACCTGTGATCTCACCTTTCACCTCTAAATCATTTTCAGCGACGATGAGGTCTGGAATGACGATTTTTGTGTTGCTGATTTTGTTTTTGAGCACAGCGCCTTCATTGATAAACAACTCCATGCGTTTGCCTTCAAACAGCATATTCATTTTGATATGGTCGATGACGGGCCAGCCATTGGCGTAATCTAAAGTGACATCGTGCCCCTTGGCAGTAATGCGAAATAGCCCATTACGATTATTCACATAGGGGAAGTCACTTAGACTGCCTTTTAGTGTCAGCCTGACATCCTCTGCGTATCCGTTGAGCACAGAGGTGTCAATCCAATCTAGGGTTTCTTTGCTGAGAATAGTTGGCAGGTAAAGTTTAGTGAATCGCACATCAGCATGACTAAAGGTCGCATTTAAATCAAAATATGGCCCAGTCTTGGCATCATGTTGAATGTAGCCATTAATCTCGCCTGTTGCATGGGGTGTGCCTAATGCCAGTTTATTCAGATGCACATTGAATTTGTCACGATCATGGCGCCAAATTATCTTGCCGCGGATATAGTCAACGGGAACACCATAGCGGAGCACCTGTTTCATATACAGGACGACATGCTCGCTGTTCAGCTGTAATGTTCCGCTCTTTTGGTCGAGATTAATGCTCCCGTTGACATGTTGAAAGCCGGGGATGTCATAGGGCTCGTATGGCTCCAAACCTAAGTCAGTAAAGTCTGTCTTGAGGGAATATTGATTGAGTTGATCCCCAATGCTTTGCCAGCTAAGGGATAAGTTGCTGAGTTTTCCAACGGGTTGGAATTGCTTAATTTTTTCACTCAGCTCGCTTGATAATGGCAAGTAAGGCAATAGTTTATGAACGGTCTCAAGTTGCAATTCATCTAGATTAACTTTTGCTTCATAGCGTGTTTGGTTGGCTTGCTGTTTTTCTCTTAAAAAGAAATAGCCCTTTTTCATATCTAAATCATCTGGAGTCGTGAGCTTGATATTGCTAGCCTCTAGCAACTGCCCATCCTTTTTCTGCTCCCAAGTGATATGCCCTGCAATATGATTGAAAGTGCTGACTTGTTCTTGAAAACGCAATGTGGTACTTAATTGCTGAACATCAAGGTCACTGCTGATTCTATCGATTGCAGCATGGTCGAAATCTACCCATAGGCGGGTATCACCAAAGCCAGATTGCAAATCGACAGGCAGGTCTATCCATTGTTTTATCTCCGCCAATTGTGCTTGTTGAATGTCAGCAAATAGGGTGCCATGCCATTCCCGCCATTGACTAACATCACGTCCAAAAATCTTGCCACGAATATCGACTACCTGTTGACTCACTGCAGAGGGTTTGGCTTTCAAGGCAAAGCGATGATGACCACGGATAGCGTCCCAAGCGGGATTCTCAATTTTTAAATTCAACTGTGATAGACGTATTTCAGGCGCTTTGCGCATAGCGTCATTCCAATTAATTTCTGCATCTAACACTGAAATTTCTGATTGGCGTAATAACCAGTTGGGGAAAGCTGCCTGAGTTGGGCCGCTCATCGAGATGCCTGCAACATAAATAGTGCCATCTTCTTCTCTGCGGATACTCAGCTCCGGTTGATGGATGGTGAGGCTGGCAAGTCTAGGCTCAAAAAATGGGATAGAAAGCCATGAGATAGCGCTATCCACTTTATGTAACGATAGGGCGACACGATTTTCTTGGTCATAAATGTCTACATCATTTAAACGGATATGAGGATTGAGTCCCTGCCAATTGGCCTCAATGCTGCCTATGGTGACTCGCTGCCCCAATGTGTTGCTGATGGCTTGGGTGATTTTTGGCTGATATTTGGAAATTTCAGGCAGAACAAAATAACGCAGACCTATGATGGTGACAGACATAAAAATCAGCACTAACCAAATAGCGGTTAGCGCAAATCGGTAAAACCAAATAAGAGATTTTTTGACCATGCCTGATAATGCCTGCAAAATGCTCAACTATTTTACTATAGCCAGCCCTAATTCGTTGTGCCGATTTGCTAAAATAGCGACGAATATTTTGTACATACTGAGAGAACAACATGTCTGAATTTACCTACGCAAAACGACTCAGTCTGATGCATGCATTATTGCTATCAGAATTGAGAAGAGAGAACGATCCACAGCCCAGTACCGATTTAAATGACTATCCATCAGTGGATGCGGCGAGTTACATCGCTTGTTTCGTGACTTTTCAGGGCATACGTGAATCAGGCCGCTCGCCAGCGGACGAGCGCCACGATCAATTTGATATGCTGAGCGTGTATCAATTATTTGCTTTATTGTCTTATGCGTTTCTTTCTATGCCTTTGCAGCAAGAACGCGTCGCCCCAGAGATTGATCAACAACAATATGTGATTGCCAAGACACTGTTTGCAGAGTTGACGGATGAGGAGTTGGTGGATGTGATTGAAAGCGGTCAACGTAAGTTTAATTTGATCAGCCAGGCCGACGCAGAGCATTGGCAGCAATATCGTCAAGATTTAGAGAAGGCAGTGATCGCATTTGTCGTGGCTTCAACCGATGATGAAGCGCCTTACAATAAAGAAGAGTTATATCCAGTTTTCGCTACTTTGCTTAGCATGTTATGCGAAGCATTTAGCTAAACTGGCTCACGTGAGACGGCTTAGGCTATCTCACGTGTCTCCAAGAAGGTGATATCCGGATAGCGTTCTTGTGCCATCTGTAAGTTAACCCGATTGGGGGCAAGATACACATAGTCACCTGCTCCATCCAGGGCCACATTAAATCCGTAGCGGTCTGCGATGGCAGAAAGATCGGCAGTACTGCCACGTAACCAACGCGCCGTAGCACAATCGTAGGGCTCAAAAATCACTTCAACGCCATACTCATGCTGCAAGCGGTGTGCGACCACATCAAATTGCAATATCCCCACAGCGCCCAAAATCATATCGTTGCTCAATAGTGGGCGGAATAACTGTGACGCGCCTTCTTCTGCTAATTGCTGCAGACCTTTTTGTAATTGCTTCATTTTGAGGGGATTTTGCAAGCGTGCGCGACGGAAGTGCTCGGGCGCAAAGCAGGGGATACCAATAAATTTTAAATCTTCACCTTCGCTGAAAGTGTCACCCAATTTGACTGTGCCGTGGTTCGGGATGCCGATAATATCGCCAGAGTAAGCCTCATCGGTAGTGCTGCGGTCTTGCGCCATAAAGGTAATGGCATTATTCACGGCCAATTGTTTGCCGCTCGCGACTTGCTTGATTTTCATCCCACGCTCAAAGCGACCAGAACACACTCGCAAGAAGGCGATGCGATCGCGATGCTTAGGGTCCATATTAGCTTGTATCTTAAACACAAAGCCCGAAAACTTAGCTTCATCAGCCTCAACTGTGCGGCTTGCCGTTACGCGGGCTTGTGGGGCAGGGGATAGCTCGACCACAGCATCCAGTAATGACTGTACGCCGAAATTATTAATTGCAGAGCCAAAAAATACTGGGGTTTGTTTTCCGCTCAGATAGGCTTGCTTATCAAAACTATGGGACGCACCTCGCACCAACTCAATATCCAAGCGCAAATCATCTGCTTGAGAGCCCAGCAACTCATTCACTCTGGGGTTATCCAAGCCTTGAATAATCTCTGCAGTGCCTTTTTCGGCGCGCGGGTCAAAGAAGGCGATTTGATCCAAATACAAATGATAAACCCCACGGAAACCTTTACCCATTCCGATAGGCCAGGTAATAGGGGCGCATTGCATCCCCAAAGTAGATTCAATCTCATCCAACAATTCGATAGGTGAGCGGCTTTCTCGGTCTAGTTTATTGATAAAGGTAATAATCGGTGTGTCGCGCATACGGCAGACATTCAGTAACTTGATGGTTTGAGCTTCTACGCCATTCACTGCGTCAATCACCATGACAGCCGAGTCCACCGCCGTCAAAGTACGATAAGTATCCTCAGAGAAGTCATCATGGCCTGGAGTATCCAGTAGATTGATCATGTGCTCACGATAGGGGAATTGCATCACGGAAGAGGTCACCGAGATTCCTCTTTGTTTCTCTAACTCCATCCAGTCTGATGTCGCATGACGAGCAGCTTTTCGTCCACGGACTTCACCGGCAACTTGAATAGCGCCACCGAACCAAAGAAGTTTTTCAGTTAAAGTGGTTTTACCCGCGTCAGGGTGAGAAATAATGGCAAAGGTACGTCTGCGTTGGATTTCTTTAGGGAGGCTCATGCTAGGGCGCCGAAACAAAAGGGCGCATTTTACCTGAAAAATGCGGGTTCTTTAGCGGATTATATTCATGACAATCGGGCTTAAATCGTGGATGCGCTCGCCAAAGTAGCATCAAAATCTTGCCATTGCCGGTCGATAAGCGCCTGCAACGGGCGGAAGTTTTGCTTGTATACCATTTTGGGACTGCCTGAAATCCAATATCCCAAGTATAGAAAAGGCAGTTGCTCGCGTTTACACCAATCAATCAGCCACAAAATGGCATAGGTTCCATAGCTGGCGTGTTGATCATTGGGTTCATAGAAAGTGTAGACAGCAGATAGTCCGTCTTGCACGCGATCTACCACACAGACCATTTTGCAAACCCCATCTAGCTCAAATTGTAAAAGGTAAGACTCGACATTGCTTTGCACCAAAAACTGCTTATATTGCTCGGCACTTTCATGTTCTCCATCCCCCTCATGGCGGGCTGCTTGGTATCGCAAATAAAGCTCAAAATGGATATCGTCAAAATGTAAGGCTTGTATGGAGACAGATAAATTTTGATGTTTTTTCCAGGCACGGCTTTGGCTACGATTAGGGGTAAATTCATTGACAGGAATGCGCACAGGTATGCAAGCGTCACATTGTTCGCAATAAGGGCGATAAACATACTGCCCACTACGTCTAAATCCTTGCGAGATAAGCCCGCTATATACGTTTCTATCGATTAAATGTTGCGGCGTGGCAATCAGTGACTGGGCGCGTTGTTTAGCCAAATAGCCGCAACTATATGGGGAGGTCACATAAAACTGTATCTTTTGTAAGGGAACATCATGCGGAGAAGTCATTTGCCTGCCTCAATTAAAAGCCATGCTGCAACAACATCCAAGCGGCCATCGCCACCATCAGTAAATCTTCCACGATGGTCACGCTGGACATGGGTAAATTGAACACGGCGCCAAGACAAGCACAGCGAATTTTTTGTTTGCGTAGCACCGATTGAATCACCCCTAAACTAGAAAAGCCCATCACCACAAAAGTCACCAAGTTGGTCATGGTTAAATTGACACCCGTCAAATAGGCTAAACCCAAGCTCAATTCTATAAAGGGGTAAACATAGCCATAGGGCTTAAAACGCATAGCCAATAAGTCATACATGGCATAGCTGTTAGCAAAAGCGCCAATATCGAGCAGTTTGAAGAAAGAAAATACCAAGAAAAACATGGCCATGAAATGTTGCATCCATCTTCCCCAATCGAAACTCGTTTGGCTGGATTGCAATAAAAAACTGCTGATCAATAAATAGCCAAACAAAATCAATAGGGGCTGATAGGTTTTTAGCCATGATTTTTGCGAGTCCACTGTATCTTGCTGCTCAGGGGCAATATCTGCACGCGCCATCACCATCATTTGATATTTGCCTACAAGGCTCAATGCATGGTTAATTTTGCCTAGGTCTAGGCTGTCGAGATTTTGTGCGCTGTCGATCAGTTCGGCTTGTGGAGGTTGCAAGCTCACATTGGCTTGCTTTACAAACTGATGCAAAACTTGACTCACTTTGCCAACGCAACTTTGGCAATGCATACCTTGCAACTGATAGCGCACGGAAGACATGACAACTCCTGAAAGGCAATAAACATTTGCTTGCGCCATTATAGAGTAAACAGAATCCGAAAAGTTTACTGTTGAGACAGCTTGCCTTGAGTTAAAATAACGTCTTTGCCAATAATTAAGTTATTCATCAGAAATCTCTCATGATTAGTATTCGCGGCGGCTCTGCACTTTCTCCCTTTAGACTAGAAAAAATTCGTCATGGCTTGCAGTCAGCCATTCCTCACCTGCAGCATCTGCATGCAGAGTTCTGGCACTTTGTATGGTCAGAGCAGGAATACACTGCTGAACAATTGCAAACCTTGAATAGCATTCTGCGTTATGGACCTAATGTGCCAAACGATGAGCCAGCGGGTGAGTTATTTTTGGTATTGCCACGTTTCGGTACGATTTCTCCTTGGTCCTCCAGAGCAACAGATATCGCGCGCCATTGTGGTTTGCAAAGCACCCTGAGAATTGAGCGGGGTGTTGCCTATTATTTGGCTAAGTCCGATGGCAGTCAGTTTAATGATGCTGAGCGCCAATTAATACGTCAGTTAATCCATGACCGGATGACCGAGACCGTGGTGTCTGCGTTTGAGCAAGCACAAGGACTGTATCATCAAGGTGAGCCTAAGCCACTCAGCCGAGTGGATGTTTTAGGTGGTGGCAAACAAGCACTAGAACGAGCAAATCAAGAGCTGGGTTTGGCGCTATCACCCGACGAAGTGGACTACCTCTTCGACAATTATCAACGCATAGCGCGTAATCCCACTGATGTCGAATTGATGATGTTTGCGCAAGCCAATTCAGAACATTGCCGACATAAGATTTTTAATGCCGATTGGCGTATTGATGGGGTTGAACAAGCTAAGTCGTTGTTTGCCATGATACGGAATACCCATCAACTGCACCCGAAAAAGACGGTGGTTGCCTATGCGGATAATGCATCTATCGTGGAGAGCGCAACATCTGAGACAAGGCGTTTTTATCCTGATGCGCATGGCGCTTATCGCTATATCGATGAAGCGACCCATTATTTAATGAAGGTAGAAACTCATAATCATCCAACCGCCATCTCTCCTTTTGCCGGTGCCGCGACAGGGGCTGGGGGTGAGATTCGCGATGAGGGCGCTACCGGTATAGGTTCAAAACCTAAAGCGGGGTTGACCGGTTTTTCGGTCTCTAATTTGCGCTTGCCTGACTTGCTACAACCTTGGGAGCAGGACTATGGCAAGCCAGCGCGTATCGCTTCGGCTTATCAAATTATGCTTGACGGTCCCTTAGGTGGAGCGGCCTATAACAATGAATTCGGACGTCCCAATATCAGTGGCTATTTCCGTACTTTTGAGTTGCAAGTAGATGGCGAGATGCGTGGCTATCATAAGCCCATTATGTTGGCGGGTGGTGTTGGCAATATTTCGGCAGCACATTCCAAAAAGCGTGCGATTCCACCCGGTGCCTGTCTGATTCAATTGGGTGGTCCTGCCATGTTAATTGGCTTGGGTGGTGGTGCTGCTTCAAGTATGGACACCGGTTCTAATGCAGAGAATTTAGACTTTGACTCAGTGCAACGCGGTAATCCAGAACTTCAACGTCGTGCACAAGAAGTGATAGACCGCTGTTGGCAGTTAGGCGCAAACAATCCAATCTTGAGTATTCATGACGTTGGTGCTGGCGGCATTTCCAATGCTTTCCCTGAGCTGGTGAATGATGCCGGGGTTGGTGCGAAATTTGAATTACGCGCTGTGCACAATGAAGAGTTAGGGATGTCTCCGCGCGAATTATGGAGTAATGAGGCACAAGAGCGTTATGTATTGGCTGTGAGCAAGGACGATTTGGCGCGTTTCGATGAGATTTGTCAGCGAGAGCGCTGTCCTTATGCGGTTGTGGGTGAAGCCACAGAACAGCGTCATTTGAGCGTACATGACGAACATTTTGATAATTTGCCAGTAGATATGGATTTGTCTGTGTTATTGGGCAAACCGCCAAAAATGCTGCGCGATGTTCAGCATTTAAGCCGTCATTTACCGTCAGCAAAATTGCAAGGCATCGATCTTCAAGACGCGGTGCAGCGAGTGTTGCATCTGCCTACCGTAGCGGATAAGACTTTCTTGATAACCATTGGCGACCGCAGTGTGACCGGTATGGTGGCACGTGATCAAATGGTTGGGCCATGGCAAGTACCTGTCGCTGATGTGGCCGTGACGATGGACAGTTATGTAGCGTTTCATGGAGTCGCATTCGCGATTGGAGAAAAAGCGCCATTAGCCTTGATTGACGCACCAGCCTCTGGGCGTATGGCTATCGGGGAGTCGCTCACTAATCTCGCAGCGACGGCCATTACCGATTTATCCGAAGTCAAACTATCCGCAAACTGGATGGCACCTGCAGGGCATCCAGGCGAAGATGCAGCGTTATATGACACAGTGCGTACCGTTGGTATGGAGTTATGTCCTGCTTTGGGCATTAGTATTCCTGTGGGCAAAGACTCCATGTCTATGAAGACGGTTTGGCAAGAAAATCAACAAAACAAGGCTGTCACAGCGCCTATCTCTCTCGTCGTAACAGCGTTTGCCGCTGTTCCTGATGTGCGTCATACCTTGACGCCGCAGTTGCGAAAAGATGTGGGGGATACCAAGTTGATATTGATTGACTTGGGTGCTGGCAAAAATCGCTTGGGCGGTTCAGCCCTGTTGCAGGTCTATCAACAGATTGGTGACCAATCGCCAGATTTGGATGATGCAGCGTTATTCAAACGTTTCTTTGCTGAGATACAGCAACTCAATCGTGACAAAAAACTGCTCGCCTATCATGACCGCAGTGATGGTGGTTTATTAGTCACCTTAGCGGAGATGGCGTTTGCCGGACGTTGTGGCTTGTCTCTAGACTTGAGCAGTTTGGCTGGTGATGACTTGTCTGTGCTTTTCAACGAAGAGTTGGGCGCAGTGATACAAGTGCATGCGGCGCAGGCGAATGCGATTTTGACTCAACTATCGGACGCGTTACCGGCTTGTGTGCATCTGCTGGGAGATGTGACACAGCAACATCAAATCCTTATCCGTCGCGAAGGTAAGACTTTGTTGCAGGCAAATCGCGTGGATTGGCACAGGGCGTGGTCTGCGACTACTTACCATATGCAAAAATCTCGCGATAATCCAGTCTGTGCACAACAAGAATATGACCGTATTTTGGATGTCAGTGAACCGGGTTTGCAATGGCAACTAAGCTATGACCCACAAGAGAATGTTGCTGCGCCTTATCTCAATCTATCTGCTCGACCCAAGATGGCAGTATTGCGCGAACAAGGTGTGAATGGGCATGTCGAGATGGCAGCCGCATTTGATGCGGCAGGCTTTGCTGCACAAGACGTGCATATGAGCGACATTATCGCAGGCCGAATCAAGTTGGCCGATTTCGCCGGTTTGGTGGCATGTGGTGGATTCTCATACGGCGATGTATTGGGTGCCGGCGAGGGCTGGGCCAAATCTATATTGTTTAACCCAGTGGCTAGAGAGCAATTCGAGCGTTTCTTTGCGCGATCCGACTCATTTGCATTGGGCGTATGTAACGGTTGTCAGATGATGAGTAATCTGCACAGTATTATTCCTGGTGCAGAAAATTGGCCCCATTTTGTTCGCAACAAGTCTGAGCAATTCGAGGCAAGATTCGCATTGGTAGAGGTTCAAAGCTCACCATCATTGTTCTTTAATGGCATGGCTGGCAGTGTGATGCCCATCGCTGTGGCACATGGTGAAGGCTTTGCGGAATTTTCTTCAGAAAGTGCTGTCAATGCAGTGGTTTCAAAACAACTAGTGACTCTGCGGTATGTTGATCATTACGCTAAAGTCACTGAGCAGTACCCTTACAATCCAAATGGGTCACCACAAGGAATTACTGGGCTAACTACACCAGATGGGCGCTTCAGCATCATGATGCCGCATCCAGAACGTGTATTCCGCACAGTACAAAACTCATGGTATCCAGATGGCTTAGGCAATGATGGCGCATGGTTACGTATGTTTAGAAACGCTCGTCATGCGATTGGTTGATTGCCATCACCCAAGTAAACATAGAAATAAAGTTAATATTTTTGAATGTAGTAAATTAATAATTAATCGAAAGATGGAGAACACAATGCAATTAATTAAATCCCTGTTATTAGCGACAATGTTGGTCTGTAGCGCTTCTGTATTTGCTTTAACTAGCGATGAGCAAGTTGAATTCACGGATGCCCTATCTACTGGTAACGTCAAAGTAGTGCAGAAATATATCGATGCTGGCGTTAATCTTAACGACAAGTATTTTGCTTGGTCAGCGTTGCAAATCGCCGCAAACAAGGGTCAATTAGAAGTCGTTAAGCTTTTAGTAGAAAAAGGGGCAGATATGAACTATCGTCACCCATTGACTAAAATGACTGCATTGCAATTGGCTGCATTTGATGGTTTTGAAAATGTTGTGAGCTACTTGGCAAGCAAGGGCGCAGACGTTAATTTGAAACTTAAGGGTGGCGTTTCTATCGTGCGTGCTATGCGTGATACCGGCAACAAAAAAATGGAAACACTATTACTCTCCCTTGGCGCCAAAGATGATGGTTGCCAAGAGGAAAAATGTTTCTAAAACATCATTCTCAAGGATGGCTGGTATTCGCCATCCTTGCCGTCAGTGAAGCGTCGGCAGAAACCCTGTCGACGCCTCATGCGTCTCATATTCAAGTGTTAGCTTCATCCTGTGCCGCTTGCCACGGACAGCAAGGGAATAGTGCTGGATTGACTCCTGTCATTGCAGGGCTAAGCAAAGATTATTTCATCAGCCAAATGCATGGTTTTAGAGATGGCACAATTCCTGCCACGGTTATGCATCACCATGCCAAAGGTCTGAACGAAGATGAAATCCAGCAGCTTGCTCAGTACTTCTCTCAACAAGCACGTATCACGGCAAAACCTGTTAAGCGCGATTAGGCAAAGGTTTCTATGCAAAGACGCGAATTTCTCAAATTAAGTATGATAGGGGGATTGGCGGCCAGTTTACCTTTAATAGGCTGCAGTTCTCTATCGACCAAAGCCAGCCACAAACAAGGTAGTCTTGCTAAAGTGGTTGTGGTGGGTGGAGGTTATGCTGGGGCTACTTGCGCCAAGTATCTAAGCACATGGTCTAAAGGTGAAATTGACGTGACCGTCATTGAACCCAATGCCAATTTCATTTCCTGTCCTTTAAGTAACTTAGTGTTGAGCGGCAGCAAACGCATTCAGGATCTCACTTTTAGTTACCGTGGCCTACAAAAAAACTATCCTATCCATTGGGTACGCGATCATGTCGAGGCTATCGACCCGATCAAACGCACCGTGAGTACGCCGCATGCAAAATTCAGCTATGACAGACTCGTACTCGCCCCTGGAATCAAGTTTGATTACTCAGCCATTGCTGGAATGCAAGCCCATGATATTGCGCAACGCATTCCCCACGCATGGAAAGCTGGCGAGCAAACCGAGCTATTGCATAGACAATTAGTCGCCATGCCACAAGGAGGGGTGTTCGTGATGAGTATCCCCAAAGCTCCCTATCGTTGTCCGCCCGGTCCATATGAGCGCGTATGCCAAGTAGCATTTTTATTTAAGCAATACAACCCAACGGCCAAGATTATTGTGTTGGATGCAAACCCTGATATCGTGTCAAAAAAAGGCTTATTTACTAAGGTTTGGCAAGAACACTATGCGGGTATGATTGACTATAGACCCAACAGCGCTGTACAGCAGGTGGATAGTCAATCTTTAATGGTGAATACCGAGTTTGAGAGTGTGAGGGCGGATGTATTAAATATCATTCCCCCTCAACAAGCTGGACAATTGGCCAAAATGGCAGGGCTGCTAGGTGCTAAACAAGCGTGGGTAGATGTTGATTTTCTGAGTTATGCTAGCAAGGCGCACGAAAGCATCCATGTGATTGGCGATGCAGTTTCCTCTGCGTTACCAAAGTCGGCCCACATGGCAACATCCCAAGCCAAAGTTTGCGCCGCTGCCATCGTGGATATTGTGCGAGGAAATTCTCCAGATCCACAGCCAGTTTTTGCCAACACTTGTTATAGTTTTGTGGATAATGAAATGGCCATGCATGTAGCGAATGTTTATCGCTATGATGCGGTCAAACATATCATGCTGCCTGCTGAAGGTGGCGGTGTAAGCAGCCTCAAAATTGGAAGGTGATTACGCCTACGCTTGGGCAGACAATATTTGGGCAGATGTTTTGACTTAATTAAAGGAAAAGATGATGAATAAGCAATTATTGATTTTTTTAACAATCGCGATGTTATGTGTCATTTCTCTTACTGCAAAGGCCGAAGGTCCAGTGAAATTGGCGGTACACATTCAACAGCAAGATTATGACCACCCCACCAGACTTTGGAATTTTGCTGAGAGTTTGTGGGTAGAGCAGGGGCCTTTTGTCGAGGCTTCCGCTCAAAAAGCATTTGCTCAATTTGGGGACCATGGCTATGCCATGTGTAACAGTAAAGTAGAAGCGGCAAACTTATTGGTTTGGTTGCGTCCTAATTTATATTTCAATCCCCAAGTCAGTACATTTTATGGAAAAGTTCAAGGCTATTTTTATACTGCTGATGGTAAGCCCTTGGTAAGAATTACTGGAGAAAGTAAAAGTGTTGGTCGCTTGTTAGGAGATCAGACCAAGGTGCAAATAGCTAAATTATTTGATGCCGCGACCCAAGATTTATACCAACGCATGCAGAGCAATAGCCAAGTTTATGATTATTTGAATGGTAAAGTGAAGGGCATGGTGACCTTAAACCCATGTGCGACGGCAGAGTTTTTGCCGGTATCCAAATTTAGATTCAATGCATTTCAATAATCACTTGCCTGATATTAAACAAAAGGAGACTCCATGAATTTTTCGCGCAAACTTGCGGCTGGCATCAGCTTGATATTTTTCTTCATTGGGGCAACTGCTCAAGCGCATGAAACCCAAAAGTATGGTGGCCTGAAAATGCCAGAATCTGTCCTAGTTGATAAACATGGACATGTGTTTGTGTCAGAAATTGGCGAGTTTGGTAAAGATGGCGATGGTCAAATCAGTGTGCTGGGAAAAGACGGAAAATTCTTAGTATTTGCTAAAGGCTTGGATGACCCCAAGGGTTTAGCCATGATAGAACAAGTCTTGTATGTGGCTGACAAGCAGCGTATTTTCAAAATCGATATGCAAGGTAAAGTTGAAGTTTTTGTGGATACTCAAGCATTCCCTACAGCGCCACAATTCTTAAACGACCTAGAAGCCGATAGTGATGGCAATCTTTACGTTAGTGATAGTGGCGATTTAAAGGGGGGTGGGGGCGCTGTTTATAAAATTGATGCTGCTGGCAAAGTCACGACGTTGATTGATGCCAAACAAGACCCTCGCATCGCTGCCCCAAATGGTTTGTTAATGGGTAAAACACCTAATTGCATCATGATTGTGGATTTTGCTAGCGGTGTGCTGTATCGCTATGACAGTAAAAAAGCTGAATTAAGCGAAGAAGCCAAGGGTTTTGGCGGCGGTGATGGTATTGTGCAGATCGCCAATGGCGACTACTTAATCAGTGATTGGAAGGGTGGTCAGGTATTTAGGCTAAAACTAGACAAACAATCGGCTGCACAAGTTGATGTGTTTCAAGATGGTTATGTGGCAGCGGCAGATATTGCTTTATCCCCTGATAAGAAGACACTGTATATACCAGATATGAAAGCGGGTGAGCTGGTGGTTATTACCTTGCATTAATACTTTTATCTCTTTGCAATTGATCAAAAAGGCGCTTATTAGCGCCTTTTATTTATCCTATTCCCTGCGCACCAAAATTATCATTTTGATTGCTTGCGCTGAACTTCTGTACATAAAAAGAAGTTCAGCGCAAAATTTATCTCAGCAGATTATGCGGTAAAATGGCCACCTTTGTATGTCTTGGCCTCATTCCATGAATGTCTTTTATGAAGAAGACGGCAGTTTTAAAGTCGCTTCTATCCTTGCCGAAAATCCTGGTTCATTACAGGTAGAAAGCGTCAGCGGCAAACGCTCAAAAATCAAACTAGCCAGTGTGATTTTGCGTTTCGACGGTAGCTTGAGTGCTTTTATGGAACAAGCGCAAACGCTGGCAGCAGAGCAGGAAGTGCCATTTATTTGGGAATGTTGTGGTGATCAGGAGTTTGCTCCGCAGGATTTTGCCCTTGATTATTACGGACATACGCCTAGCCCGGTGGAAGTGGCTGCTCTGACGATTGCGCTACATAGTGCGCCTATCTATTTTCATCGCAAAGGCAAAGGACGCTATCGCGCTGCGCCAGCAGATATTTTACAAGCTGCTTTGGCGGGACAAGAAAAACGTCGACTGCAAATGGAACAAATGGCGCAATGGACCGAGATGTTATTGCAACATCAATTTCCTATGGGGTGGCAGTCTAAGCTGGCGCAATTACTTTACGCTCCGGATAAAAATACCATAGAGTGGAAGGCGCTCGACCAGGCCTCTTTGCAATCCAAGCAGTCACCTTTGCTGCTGCTCGATCAGGCTGGTGCGATTCCCTCGCATGAGCAATATCATTTTGGTGCTTTTGTGCGTGAATTTTTCTCTGAGGGCACAGACTTCCCAGATGCTTTAATGATTGAGCAAGATTTGTTCAAAGCGCTTGAGCAGCTTCCCAAGGCTGTGACACCCGCTTTTAGTATTGACGATATCACCACCACAGAGATTGATGATGCATTCTCTATCCTAGCCCTAGAGGATGGTGCTTGGCGTGTAGGAATACATATCGCCGCGCCAGCCTTAGCGGTGAAGCCGAATACTGCCTTGGATAGTATCGTGCAGCAACGCTTATCGACCGTGTATATGCCGGGCAATAAAATTACCATGTTGCCCAATCAACTGGTTTCTCACTTTAGTTTAGACGAGGGTATTTGGCGTCCCGCCTTATCCTTATATTTGGATATCGATGCTGAGTTTCAAATAACCGCGCAATCCACCAAGTTAGAACAGGTGATGATTGCCGACAATCTGCGCCATGACGCGATTGAGCCATACTTTAATGAGCAAAACTGTATGCAGGATAGTGGACATGCCTATTGGTCTTCACTGAATCTGTTATACCGCTTTGCATTGACGCTTGAAAAAGCGCGTGGCAAAGCTGACAGTCAGCAAAATACACAACGAGATTATAGTTTTTATGTTGAAGCGGGTAGGGTACGCATTGTTGAGCGCCGGCGCGGTACGCCGATAGACAAGTTGGTGTCTGAATTGATGATTGCAGTCAATCAGCATTGGGGGGCTTGGCTGGCACAGCACAAAATTGCCGGTATTTATCGCGCTCAGCAAAACAGCAAAGTGTATATGACCTTGCGCGCTGAACCCCATCAGGGCTTAGGTGTGCCACAGTATGCATGGTCTAGCTCGCCTTTACGTCGTGCCATCGATTTATTCAATCAGCGTCAACTGATCAGTATCGTGACCCAACAAGCCGCTCCGTATAGTGAGTCGGATGATGTCATAGGTGGGGTAATGCGTAGATTCGATATGGTGTATCAACAATATCGTGAATTCCAAACACGCATGGAACGCTATTGGTGTCTGCAGTATTTGCGACAAGAGCAGCTAGAAACGCTGACAGGGGTGGTATGGCGCGAAAACTTGGTGCGTATTGATGGCATGCCATATCTCTGCAAGGTCAGCAGCTTGCCGAATCTTCCATCTGGAACACATGTCAGTCTACATATAGAAAAGATTGATACCCTCAATCTCCATCTTTCCGCTAAGTTTGTCGCCCAAATCGAAGGAGAGATAGAGCCGGTCATACTCGATGAAGAGAGTGAATTGATGCTCGCGCAAGAAGCCACGCAAGCGGCTACATCGGAAACAGATGCTGCGTCTTCTGCATCTGAAAATCCTACGCAGGAACAAGCATAATGTTGCGAGTGGGTCGTCGTATGGCACGCTCGCAGGCGGACTCTCAACCAGTAGAAGTCGCTGAATTAGACGGTGTGCGCTCATTGTATTTAGGCTCGGATACCATACAAAGCTCCATGCGCTTGAGTGATCCAGATGCCCTAGAGCTTGCATACGCGCGTGGCATGATGATGTTTTTGTTATTTCATGCTGTGCCAAAAGATGTGCTGATCCTTGGCTTAGGTGGTGGATCAATTGCAAAATTTATTTATCGATTTTTAGAAAACAGCAAGACCACGGTGCTTGAAATTAATCCGCGTGTGATTGATATTGCACGAAGTCATTTTTATTTGCCAGAGAATGATGCGCGTCTGCAAGTGATAGCAGGTGACGGTATTGCCTATTTACGAGAGCAGCAAACCTGTTGTGATGTGCTTATGCTTGATGCCTATGACAGTAGCGGGGTAGCACCTGATATGGTCAGCCAAGATTTTTTTGATCACTGTGCAGCGGTATTGCGCCCACAGGGTATATTGGCAGTGAATCTGTGGGGCTCGGATAAAAACTTTCATATTTATTTTGAACGTATCAAACTGAGTTTTGGACAACGTGCGCTGATGTTGCGCACGGGCCGCCCTGGCAATATTATCGTGCTGGCATTTAATCAGTTGCCTACAGAATTGCGTTGGCACGCCTTGCGTGACCGCGCTAAAGCGCTAGAGCAGCAATTTGGAATAGAGTTTTTACAATTTACTGAGCGCTTAAAGGACGATAATGCTTGTAGTGAACACCGATTATTTTTAGGAGCCGTGGATTGAAACAACTTGAATTTTTTGCCACCTGTCCGCGCGGCTTGGAATCCATTTTGAGTCAGGAGTTGCAACAGCTTAAAGCTCAGCAAGTCAAAGCTGTCGACGGCGGGGTCAGTTTTAGCGGTGATTGGGCGCTGTGTTATCAAGCCAACCTTTACAGTCGTGTCGCAACACGAATTTTGTGGCGGATTGCACAAGGAAAATACGCGGGAGAGCAGGATTTATATAACGCCGCATTCGCCCTCAATTGGCCCACATGGTTTGAAGTACGTCATACCATGATGGTCAAAGTAACCGCCGTGAAATCTCCATTAAAAAGCTTAGAATTCGCCACCTTGCGTATCAAAGACGCTATTTGCGATAAGTTCAGAGCCCATGGTGGCTCGCGTCCTTCGATTGATACGCGAGAGCCAGATGTGCGTGTACATGTATTTCTCACCCAGCATGACTATCAATTATATTTAGACACATCCGGCGATCCGCTGTATCAGCGTGGTCAACGTAAAAGCAGCGTGAATGCTCCTCTGAGAGAAAATCTTGCCGCGGGGATTTTGGCACTGACAGGATGGCAGCCGGGCACGCCCTTGCTGGACCCGATGTGTGGTAGCGGAACATTTTTACTCGAAGCGGCAATGATAGCACTCCATATTGCACCGGGCTCTCAACGTCAGTTTGGCTTTGAGAAACTACGCACTTTTGACGCAGTGACTTGGCAAGAAATCCGCCAACGGGCTTTGGCACAAGCCAAGCCGATCAGTTTTCAACAGTTGTATGGTAGTGATATGGACTTACGTGCTGTCCGTGTGGCACGGCAAAATCTTAGTCAGGCTGGCCTATTAGAGGCGGTACAACTTTCACATGTGGAATTCACACAACTACCGGCGCCAGCTGAGCATGGCGTGATATTGGCCAATCCTCCTTACGGAGTACGCATCGGCGAGGATGAGGAGTTGGCGGCTTTGTATCCCAAAATGGCAGAGACATTAAAACGCCATTTTGCAGGCTGGACGGCGTACTTCTTGACCAATGATTTACGCTTACCCAAGCTCATGCGGTTAAGTCCGAGCAAAAAAACGCCGTTATTCAATGGGCCGCTAGAATGTCGTCTGTTTGAAATTAAGTTAGTGGCGGGCTCTAATCGCAAACCCAAGCTAGATGGCTAGGCTTACTGCTTAAGCTGACAATACAGCATGATAGGGAGTACGGAAAATGTCTCAAGATAGTTTGCAGGACTTACAAAACCGAGTACGTGCCTTCGTCAATGAACGTGACTGGGAGCAATTTCATTCTCCTAAAAATCTGGCGATGGCGATGATTGTGGAAGCGGCTGAGTTGGTTGAAATATTCCAGTGGGAAACGACTGAGCAAAGTTATCTGATGGACGAGAAGAAACGCACACAAGTCAGTCATGAGTTGGCGGATACCTTTGTCTATCTATTACGTTTAGCAGATGTTTTAGGTGTCGACCTGATACAAGCCGCCAATCAAAAGATTGATTTGAACGCACTTAAATACCCTGTCGATAAAGCCAGGGGTAGCAATGCTAAATATACAGATTATCAATAACCTACTAATAAAAAACCCATCGTAACGATGGATTTTTTTTTATCACAAAATCTATTTACTTCAGTGCTGCCAGTGCAGCGTCATAGTTAGGCTCGTTGGCTATTTCTGAGACGAGCTCGCTATGTAGAACTGTGTTATTTTCGTCTAGTACGACAACTGCTCGAGCAGTTAAGCCAGCCAAACTGCCGTCCAAGATGGCAACGCCGTAATCATGGGCGAATTTTGCCGTATCTCTGAAGGTAGACAAGGTTTGTACATTTTCAATGCCCTCGGCGCCACAAAAGCGTGACTGAGCAAATGGCAGGTCAGCAGAAATGCAAATCACTACCGTGTTGTTGGCAGAGGCTGCACGTTGGTTAAATTCCCTGACGGATGTTGCGCAAGTTGGAGTATCTATACTAGGAAAGATATTCAGGATTTTTCTTTTGCCGGCAAATGAGCCTAAATCCAACATTTCGCGTTTTGCATTGGCGAGTGAGAAAGCAGGGGCTGTTTGACCCTGACTAGGGAAATTGCCCCCAATCTTGATGGGATTGCCTTTTAAAGTAACGCTGGAAGTCATGGTGTTTCTCCTTTTATTTTGATCTATCAAGACATGCTGATTACTTGACTATTTTAGTACATTATTTTCTTGATGCGAGTGTTTTTGAAAATATTTTTTTAAGCATAAATAAGTCATTGATTTTTCAGTTATGAATGTTAAAGAATGGCGTCTTTATTGGGATGGCGCGAGATACTAGGTTTCAAAAAATATCAGCGAATAATCTCTGTATCAGTTAAAATTTGAGCCTATGTCCAGTCCCGCCCAAACAGCTCATTTTGTTCATTTGCGATGCCATACCGAGTATTCCATTGTGGACGGCATGGTGCGTGTTGACGACTATGTCGAGGCGGCGGCAAAGGACGCGATGCCAGCCTTGGCTATCTCTGATTTAAGCAATCTTTTTGGCGCGGTTAAATTTTATAAATCCAGTCGTTCGGCAGGCATTAAGCCGCTTATTGCCTGTGATGTTTGGCTGGAAAATGAGCAGAATCGGGATCAGCCCCATCGGGCTTTACTCATCTGCCAAAATCAAACGGGCTATTTGCGTTTGTGTGAATTACTTTCTCTCGCCTATACCCAAAATCAGCACCGCGATAGAGCTGAGCTCAAACCCTCATGGATGCTCGAAAATAATGATGGTTTATTGATGTTGTCTGGCGCCATGCTTGGCGATGTTGGCCAGGCGTTGTTGATGAATAATGTGGCGCAAGCCGAGCAATATGCAAGACGTTGGCTGGACGCATTCGGAGATCGTTATTATCTAGAGCTGCAACGCTTTGGTCACCCGCAGCAAGCCTTGTATGAAAATAATGTGTTGGCATTGGCAGCCCAGCTGGATTTGCCATTGGTGGCTACGCACCCGGTTCAATTTATGCAAACAGAGGACTTCAAAGCACACGAAGCTCGCGTTTGGGTTATGTGTTGGCGGATAGTCGCCGACCTAAGCAGTTTACCGAACAACAATACTTCAAAACTCAAGCCCAGATGCAAGATTTGTTTGCCGATATTCCTAGTGCTTTACAGAACACCGTAGAAATTGCTAAACGTTGTAACTTGAGCTTGGTTCTCGGCAAGAACTATCTCCCGAAATTCCCTACCCCCGAGAATGTCCCACTAGAAGACTTCCTGCGCGATCAATCCTTTGCTGGCTTGCAATTGCGTTTGCAGTCACTGTATCCAGATTCAGCAATCCGTGAGCAAAAGCGGGCAAGCTACGAAGATAGGCTGGCTTTTGAAATCAGCATTATCGTGCAAATGGGGTTTGCCGGTTATTTCTTGATTGTGGCTGACTTTATCAATTGGGCCAAGCGTAATGGGGTGCCTGTAGGGCCTGGTCGTGGCTCTGGGGCTGGCTCTGTGGTGGCCTATAGTTTGGGAATTACCGATTTAGATCCTTTGCAATATAACTTGCTGTTTGAACGATTCCTAAATCCCGATCGAGTCTCTATGCCTGACTTCGATATTGATTTCTGCCAAGAAGGCCGAGATCGTGTGATTGATTATGTGCGCCAAAAGTATGGAGCTGAAGCGGTTTCGCAAATCGCCACCTTCGGTACCATGGCCGCAAAGGCGGTGGTGCGAGATGTTGGTCGTGTACTCGATTTGCCGTTCAACTTTGTCGATGGTATCGCAAAATTAATTCCAAACGAATTAGGTATTAGCTTGCGCGACGCATTGGTTAAAGAGCCACAGTTAGCCGAGCGCGCTGATAAAGAGGAAGAAGTTAAAGAGCTGATGGAGTTGGCTTTGCGCTTGGAGGGTTTAACCCGTAATGTGGGCATGCATGCCGGCGGCGTTTTAATATCGCCAGGAAAAATTTCTGATTTCTCTCCGATTTACTGTCAACCCAATGGTGAAAGTGTCGTCAGTCAATACGATAAAGATGACGTTGAAGCGGTAGGCTTAGTCAAATTTGACTTTTTGGGCCTGCGTACCCTGACCATTCTAGCCATGGCTCTGCAAGACGCCAATCAGCAACGCGCTGCTAGCGGTCAGCCGGCGCTAAGCTTCGAAACTTTACCGATAGACGATAAGCCCACCTATCAATTACTCAAATCCGCGAATACCACGGCAGTATTCCAGCTGGAATCACGGGGTATGAAGGATATGTTGAAGCAGGCCAAACCTGACTGCTTCGAGGACATTATCGCCTTGGTGGCGCTATACCGTCCCGGCCCTATGGATTTGATTCCTGATTTTTGTCGACGCAAACACGGCTTACAGCGCGTCGAGTATCCACACCCTGCGGTAGAACCCATACTGAAAGAAACCTACGGCATTATGGTGTACCAAGAGCAGGTCATGCAGATTGCTCAGGTAGTTGCGGGATATAGTTTGGGTGGCGCGGATTTATTACGTCGTGCGATGGGTAAAAAGAAAAAAGAAGAAATGGATGCGCAACGTGCCGTATTTGTGGAAGGGGCGGTTAAGCAGGGCACCTCGGAGCGTCAGGCGGCTGAATTATTCGACTTGATGGAAAGGTTTGCCAGCTATGGCTTTAATAAATCTCACGCGGCAGCCTATGCCCTTGTGGCCTACCATACGGCTTATCTAAAAACTCACTATCCTGCCGCGTTTATGGCGGCCACCATGTCAGCGGACATGAACAATACCGACAATATTCATATCTTTTATGATGATTGTGTACGCAATGGGATTGAAGTATTGCCGCCTGATATCAATCGTAGTGTTTATAAATTCAAGCCCATCGATGACAAACAAATACTTTATGGCTTGGGCGCCTTAAAGGGTTCTGGCGAAGCTGCGATTGAGGTGATTGTGGCAGCCCGAGAAACAGGCGGTGACTTTAAAGATCTATTCGACTTCTGTGCGCGCATTGACTTACGCAAAGTGAACCGACGCGTCATTGAAACACTTATTCGTGCCGGTGCATTTGATCGTCTTGAGCCGAATCGGAACGCCTTATTAGCGGGCGTGAATCTGGCCATTAGCATGGCGGAGCAAAATGGAGCCAATAGCGCGCAAAATAGCTTGTTTGGAGATGCTGGTGCTGATCAGGCACCAGCCTTGCCTTTGGTGCCTGCATGGAGTCAACAAGAACAACTTCAACAGGAAAAGCTCTCTTTAGGTTTTTATTTTAGCGGCCATCCTTTTACCGCTTATCAGCAAGAGCTGGCGAATTTTGTTCATACCCGTTTGAAAGACCTTAAGCCACAGGAACAGCCGCAGATGACGGCAGGGGTGGTGATGGGGATACGCACCAGAATGACGCAACGCGGCAAGATGGCGATTGTGACCTTGGATGATGCTGAGTCGCGTGTGGAAGTGGTGATAGGAAATGAATTATTAAGCCAATACGCCCATTTGATTAAAGAAGACCAGCTTTTGGTGATTGAGGGGCGCGTTTCCCATGACGACTTCTCTGGCGGCATACGGGTCAATGTACGCAAGATATTTGATATTGTTGCGGCAAGAAATTCGCGTGCCAGTTGGTTAAAAATCTCCTGTAATGGCCAAGCCGACGCGATTAAATTACGCGAGCTGTTGCAGCCTTATTGCCAGCCTAAATCGGTTCAAAATGGAGCGCAGCAGAGTGGTTGTGCGGTCAAAGTGGAATATCACAATCAGCAGGCATGTGCGGAAATTTTACTGGGGGATGCTTGGCGTGTTCATTTAAGTGATGAGTTGATTGCGGGATTAAAAGCTTGGTTAAGCGATGAAAACGTAAAAATCCTCTATAATTAACCCTCTTACGACTAAAGATATTCAGAATGAAATTAAGTTATCTAGATTTTGAACAACCTATTGCCGAGCTTGAATCCAAAATTGAGGATTTAAAGCAGGTGCAGGACGGAAGTTCTGTGGATATTAACGAGGAAATCAATCAACTACAGGCCAAGACTTCTGAGTTGTTGACCGAAATCTATGGCAATTTAAATGCCTGGCAAATTTCTCAAGTCGCCCGTCATCCACAACGTCCATACACCATTGACTATATCCAAGCGCTATTTACCGATTTTGAAGAATTGCATGGTGATCGTGCCTATGCTGATGATCCAGCAATTGTGGGAGGAATAGCCCGATTTGACGGTAAACCTGTGATGGTTATCGGTCATCAAAAAGGTCGCGATGTCAAAGAGCGACAATTACGTAACTTTGGTATGCCACGTCCAGAAGGCTATCGCAAAGCGTTACGTTTATATCGCATGGCAGAAAAATTTGGCTTACCGATTATTACTCTGATAGACACCCCAGGTGCTTATCCCGGCATTGGAGCTGAGGAGCGTGGTCAATCTGAAGCCATTGCGCGCAATCTGTACGTCATGTCTGAACTCAAAACACCTATCATAGGTGTCATTATTGGTGAGGGCGGATCTGGCGGTGCTTTAGCCTTGGGGGTAGTGGATCAGATGCTGATGTTGCAATACTCCACCTATTCCGTTATTTCGCCTGAAGGCTGTGCCTCTATTTTATTCCGTAGTGCTGATCAAGCTTCAGTGGCTGCTGAGGCCTTGGCGATTACCGCGCCACGTTTGAAATCAGTGGGACTTGTTGATCGTGTGGTGGAAGAACCTATGGGCGGTGCACATCGCTCTTGGGAAACCATGATGCAATCATTACAAAAAGCTTTGTCAGAAGAATTGACCAAGGTACAGAAAAAATCACTTAAAGACCTACTCAAAACGCGTTACGAAAAACTCATGAGCTTTGGTCAGTATCAGGAAGGCCAATAAACGGCCTGCGCCAAGCGAATGCGCAAGGCTAGCTCCAATTCTCCATTCACATCTACTGCACTAGCCTTGACGCAACAAGTTGAGGCTAGTTTGCAGGCGGCTCTAGCGCAAGGGCGAGCTAATCAAGTCAAGATTCTTTTAGCCCTCAGCGGTGGTTTAGATTCCTGTGTGCTGTTGCATATTTTGCTCGGCTTACAAAAAACCATGCCTTTCCATTTATCCGCCTTACATGTGCATCATGGTCTCAGTGTAAATGCTGATACCTGGGTTAAGTTTTGTAAGACTCTCTGTGAAGACCACCAAATACCCTGCGAAATTGCTTATGTGAAAGTGAATCGAGCATCTTCTGCGGGTGTAGAAGGTGAGGCGCGAAAACTTCGCTATCAAGCACTGCTGGCCCAGCCTGCAGATTTGATTTTGCTGGCTCACCACCAAGATGAT
>RFPI01000060.1 GCA_009926205.1 Methylophilaceae bacterium | reverse complement strand
CAGGCTCTGATGAATTCCGGACAATCGCTTTACCTATAATTAATGGTAACTATGGTGACAAGTTCTACATCAACGCTCTACAAGCTGGTGTTTGGCTTTTAGACTCCGATGATAAACGCCTAAGATTCGGTTTTGCCACACAAGCGCGATTCGGATGGGATGCAAATGATGGCAGACTCACGCGTGGTATGAAAGATCGTGACTTTACCTTTGATTTTGGCCCAGCGGTAAGATGGCAAACTGACTATGGAACGTTTAATACGCAGTGGAACTTTGATATTGGTGGGGCAAGTAACGGTCAAAACATTGAATTGCAATATATTAAAAGTCTGATTCGCGGCAATGAATTTAAATTGAACGGTAGTGTTGGCGCGACTTGGAATAATAGCAATTTCAATGATTACTACTTTGGTGTTGGTGTAAATGAAACATCGCCAAATCGCCCTGCCTATTCTGCTGGGGCGGGAACGGAATATAAAGTTGGGGTGAATGGATCTTATGCGGTAGGCAATGACAGCTATTTGCTATTTGGCACATTCTTGACCAGACTGAGCGACGCGCAAGCCAATAGTCCTATTGTTGAAACACGCACTCAGCCTTTTGCCTATTTCGGTTACTCAATCGCTTATTAGCTCATGCAAACTTGAATGGATTAAAAGCTTAATCGCAATCCATCGCTGAAAGCTTTTTTTATTCCACTTCTATCATCAACTCATTTCGACGCAGAAATGGCAGTGTCCAAGGTGGGTTATATCTCGCAAGTTCAGGAATGCCAACAGGGTTTAGTTTTTTCATCGTAATCCATTGATTAAGCTCTGCCGATTTAGCCTGCATTTTTTCTTCATCCACCAATCCAGAAAAGCGTATCAAGGCAAATTTCTTTGCGGGCAATTGTTTGATTGAAATTTGAGGATTGTTGGGTTTTGGCAATGTTTCTAGAGTGTATTGGCTGGGCATTACAAAGCTTACTTTCCATCCTTTTTCAGATTGCTGAACACCAACAGGGGCGGTCATGGCGATTTTTTCCGAGGCCGGTTTGATTGCGACTGGGGCGGTCATACTGATTTTTTCGCTCTTGCCCGATTGCGCAGTGTTATTTCCAAAGATGAAATCAGCAATCTGCCTAAAGCCTTTTCTTGAGGCGGCACTCATATCTCCATCTACTTCAACTTCAGCGATGATTTTCGGCTCATAGAGTCGCAGCTCAAAAGATTGATCTTTTTCTAACAGGCTAAATTTTGGTTCTTCGGTGGCCACAGCGATTCCTGAAAAAATGAATAGAGTGAAAATGCTTAACACTAGTGCCCAGTAGGATAAATGATTCTTCATTTTAAAAACTAGAGATTCCTGATAAATGTTGTTGGTGAGCAACTATGACAGGAAATGATGATGAAAAATTTCATCATGAGAAGAATAGTAGCTATTGGCCCAAATTTTAAAAGCACCCCATTTTTTATTGACACAACTATATTTACACAAAATAATACACATTATTTTTTAAATTTCGATCAAATGGGGAACAAACATGGCGGTAACTTGCAAAATTTATGCGGCTAATACGGTGAGCATGACCGATTTGCGTCGTGTGAGTTTGAGTGAAATTATGACTGATTCACCTGTAGCCGTTTTAAATCACAATAAAGCCGCAGCCTATCTACTCTCTGCTGAGCACTATGAGTATGTGGTGGAGCAACTTGAAAACCTGGAGCTCGCGAAAGTGGTTAAAGAGCGGCAAGGTGGAAAAACAGTGAAGGTAAATATTGAAGACTTATAGTCTTGAATTTAATTTGCAAGCGCTTAAAGAATGGGATGGGCTAGATAAGACAGTAAAAGAGCAGTTTATAAAAGTATTGAGAAAGCGGTTGATTGAGCCGCATATCCCAGCCGCAAGACTTTCAAAAGAGTTGAGCAATTGCTACAAAATAAAGCTTCTAAAGCTTGGGTATAGGCTTGTTTATGAGGTATCTGATAGTCGTGTCGTAGTGGTTGTTATTTCTGTTGGAAAAAGAGATAGATTTGACGCCTATTTAAGAGCAAACAGAAGACTATAATCCTGCAATCTTGTATGGCGTTAGATATTTTTTGCTCTTAATTAAGCTTTAATTACAATCAAATCAACTACCCACTAAGCTTCACCGCCAACTGCATCACTCTCTCTCCATAAAGTCTCGCAGTCTCTAAGTCACCCTTACTCACTTCATCCACAGTCGCATCAAAAGGCGTTTGCATCATCGCGCCAGAGAATGACCCTACATAATTCACATCATCACGTTTTGCGGCTTTTGAGTTTGATGGCATTAAACCTGTTCCCACCCAAATACCAGAATGTTGCATAGATAAGGTAAAGAAGAAGTGGATGGTGGCGTGCTTGTCACCGTTCATCGAGGCTGAGTTGGTGAAGCCTCCAAATACTTTGTTTTTCCAATCTTGGGTTGGCCAGTATCTGGAAGTTGCGTCGGCAAATTTTTTGAACTGCCAACTTACGCTGCCCATATAAGTAGGCGATCCAAAGATAATCGCTTGGGCTTGATTGATGGATTGCCATTGTGCTTCTGTGATATTACCCTCGGCATCAATCGCGATTAGCTCGGCTTTTGCGCCTTGCGCAACCGCTTCGGCTTGTTTGGATGTGTGGCCATAGCCACTGTGATATACCACTACTGTTTTGGTCATTTTCGTTTCCTTTTTTTGATACGAATCGTGTAGTTTTAAAACGCTACTTTTGTTCAACAAACAGATTAATGAATTTACCCAATGCTGGCCCCATGACGATGATGCTTAGGAACACGAGAGGCCATGCAAGGCTGAATGAATCTAACCAGTTTTTATAAAAGAGTTCTCGTGTTGGTGCATGAATGTACGCCATGACACCGCTCACCACAAAAGCGGTGCATGACGACATAAAGAGCGCAAATACAAATAATCTATATCGGTGCGGTAGTTTTTTCATGCTGCTCTCTTACCAAGGGAGTGTATCTGCCTCGTGAAAAAATCCACCTGTTGGACCATGCTTATCCAATGTCGCAAGACGTAATGATGTTTTATAACTATCGGCGATTTCCATTGGGGCATAAGGACCACCCAATTCGGTTTTTACCCAACCTGGATGTGCTGAATTTACTTTGATATGGGTGTCTTTGAGCTCGTGTGCGAGGTGCACGGTGAAGGCATTTAACGCTGTCTTGGAGGCGTTGTATGCAAAAGCTTTGGCGGGTTCAATCGGTGAATTCTCCATACTTTGGATACCCAGAGAACCAACAATGCTGGATAGATTGACGATGCGTCCTGCGGTGGATTTCATTAATAAAGGTATCAGCTTTTGCGTTAGCGCTACGACTGCAAAAAAGTTGGTTTCAAAAGTTTGTTTGAGGATACCTTGATCCACAGAAGTGCTGCTATTTTTTCCGATTAGATCTTCCATAATCATGCCAGCGTTATTGACCAAGATATCCAAGGCACCATAGTTTTTTTCAATATGACGATAGACTTGATCAGGTGCTTGTTTGTCGTTTGCATCATAGCTGATGCTCTCAGCTTGAAAGCCCTGTTCTTGCAATGCTTTGGCAGCTCCTTGGCCTTTACTGAGATCACGACATCCGATGATTAAACTCACGCCTTCTGCGCCTAATGCTTTGGCTGTTTCGAATCCTATGCCACGATTACCACCCGTGATAAATGCGACCTTTTTCATTATTTTCTCCTTTGTTGAGATTGATATATTGAATATTGTAATACGGATTACATTATTATTCTTCGCCAAATCATCTGTCAACATATTTTTGTAATCTATGTTATATTATTTCAAAATTTTATGAGGTTAAAGCATGGCAACAGTAGGTAGACCAAGATCTTTTGATAAAGAGGAAGCACTCAAAAAAGCAATGCATGTGTTCTGGGAAAAGGGCTATGAGGGCACCAGCATGGCTGATTTGATTGAGTCGATTGGCATGAAAGCTCCAAGTCTTTATGCCGCGTTTGGTAATAAGGACGCTATCTTCAAAGAGGTGGTTCAGAAGTATTTGCCCATCGTGGTGAATGGCCAATTAGCCACCTTGAATAACACATCGGATATTGTTGAAGCCGTTGAAAACACTTTAAAAGAGTGTGTACGTTTGTTTACTAGTCCTGATAATCCTCATACCTGTCTGATTATGACCGCCGCCATTAACGCCTCTCCTGAACATCAAGACCACGTGGTGAGTTTGCGTGCGATGAGAGAGGATTATAGAAATGCATGGGTACAACGCTTCGAGCGTGCCGAGCAAGAGCGGCAATTAACAGGGCAGTTGAGTCCGCAACAGTTGGCAGATTTTTATGTGACGCTGATTCAAGGAATGTCCTTGCGTGCTAAAGATGGCGCGAATAAACAGGACCTGACCAGAACTGCTGAGATTGCTTTGCAGATTTTGAAATAATTCGCGCTTTCAAATCCTCATTAATTTCTCAATCATGCTTATTCTTATGCACTCCAAATAGATGTAATATTCATGCAAATGAAGTAGTGGGGTGGTTGATGAAGAAGATATTCCTTTTATTGTTGATGCTTACTCTGACCGCTTGTAATACGGTCAAAGGCGCAGGGCAAGATTTACAAAAGGCTTCAGATTGGGCTAAGGAAAAAATGCCCAAATAGTCATAAGCTGGCTGATAAGCTCAAGCAAATATCAGCATCCATATAATCGCCAGTGCACTGACGATGATCACATTGAGTGTCATTTTCATGCCAAAGATACGAAAGCGATAATCCTCTTTTACCTGACTCAGTCCATAGGCATGGAGGCATCTGCCACACAGCAAGAAAAACCCCAGCGCATGGACAAGAAGAGGATAAGTGCCAAGGTTTTCGCCCATGCCAATCAGCAATAAACCAATCGGTGTGTATTCAGAGAAATTCGCGTGCGCTCTAATTGCGCGTTTTAATTCTGCATCATCCCCATCCCCCAAAGCAGTTTTTACTTTTCGGCGCAGTTGAATGGTGCGTGTGCTTAAACGAACAAAAATTAAACCCAGTAGTGCGGCATAGAATGCGGTGATGCTGATATGCATGTTGACCTTTAGAGCAAGTTGAGAAGGGTACTCATGCTATCACTATGAACATTTTCTGTATATTTTCTTGCTTTTCATTATCCGGCAAAATGTTTAATATATTCCGAATTAAGATTTCGATATCATTCAACCTCCACAGGATATCCATATGTTCAAATTCAAAAAATCGGAACCTGAATCAACCAAGCACTTATCAACTAATGACTCTACAGAGGTGCGTATGCCAGAACAGGAGAGGCCCATGCTTAAAGAAGAAAAAGTGCAATTACAGCCCAGCGTTATTAGTGAGGGGGCTGAGATTGAGGGCAATTTAAATTATCCAGGCAGTGTTCAGGTATATGGCAAATTTAAAGGGAATATCAAGGCGGAGACGGTTAACATTGGAGAGAGTGGCTTATTCAATGGCTTGCTGGTCGTAGATAGTCTGATTGTGTATGGCAAAGTCCTGGGCGAAGTAAAGTGCAATAAGTTGATTTTGAATAAAACTGGGTCTGTGTCTGCAAAAGTCAAATACAGTCATATCGAGATTCAGTCTGGTGCAATTATAACGGGCGATTTATTACGTCAATCACTTGAGATTGAGAGTGGTGGGACGATAGACGGCAAAGTGGATAAGTATGCAGCAAAAAAAGACAATGCCAGTGCTGAAGTTAACGATAAGCCCTCATCGTCTCAAAAATAGATTGATAAATGATCATCTGTCTAAAAGCTTCTCCGTCTTCACTTGAACTAATCCGTAAAAAATTGGTTCTATCTTGCCATTGAGGCAAATTGCCAGTCTAGTTTGATTCGCTAATTTCAAGAGAGGGATCGCATTGTCCAGTTCAATTCACACAGTTTATTTAGCCGGTGGCTGCTATTGGGGGATGGAAGAATTATTTAGACAAATCCCTGGGGTTATCAGTACTGAAGTAGGATTTAGCGGTGGCCATGTGGTCAATGTTTCCTATCGAGAGGTGACCACAGGAACAACGGGGCATGCAGAAACCTTGCGCGTGGATTTTGATACTGCGCAGGTGACGCTAGCGCATTTATTATTCGAATTTTTCCGTATTCATAACCCTACGACGCCGAATCAACAGGGCAACGACAGAGGCAGCCAGTATCGCTCGGCGATTTTTTATCTGGATGCGGAACAACGTAAAACAGCTGAAGCAGTGATTGCCGCCGTCAATGCCTCGGGAGAGTGGGGCGCGCCAGTGGTGACACAGCTCACTTCATTCAATGGGTTTTATCCAGCAGAAGAGAAACATCAAAAGTATTTAGTGAAAGTGCCAGATGGTTATACCTGTCATTTCCGTCGCCAAGCAGATTTGGGCGAATCGACGTTTGTGGCTTAAGTCGGATTTTGACTGTCTTGATATTGTTTGATGCTGTCTGCGATATCCCATTCGCAACCGCCGCATCCTGAGATGGCCCCGGTATATCGAGAAATAGCCTCCACATCCATCCCTTGCTGAAACAAAGTGATGACTTTTTTGCGGGTAGTCCCGCTACATGGGCAGATAATTTCGTTTTCGTCTTGCATGGTCATAATTGTCATTGCTGATATAGGCAATAGAGGGATATTAAAAGTATAACGTTCAATTTAAACAATAAAAAAGGGAGCAATTGCTCCCT
>RFPI01000059.1 GCA_009926205.1 Methylophilaceae bacterium | reverse complement strand
AGGTAATCATCATGATAAAGAAACTTTTAGGTGCTACAGTAGTTTTTGGTTTTATTTCTTCAGCAGCTTATGCGGGAGAATGTGATATATCAATAGATGCAACAGCCAATATGGCTTTTTCGTCAAAAGAAATCGATATTAAAAAAACATGTAAAGAAGTGAATCTCACACTAAAAAATACAGGCAATATGCCAAAAGCAGCTATGGGGCATAATCTTGTCATTAGCAAAAAAGCAGATATGCAGGCTGTATTGGCAGATGGCAATGCTGCTGGTTTAGCTAAAAACTTTGTGAAAGAGAATGATGATAGAGTCATTGCTTATACCGCTGTGCTAGGCGGCGGTGAGTCTGCAACCATTAAATTCAAAACAGATAAATTGAATAGTAAAGATACTTTTGCCTTTTTCTGCAGCTTCCCAGGTCATGCTGCGATAATGAATGGTGTTGTAAAGTTTAATTAAGATAATATGTTATGAAGTAAGCCACCAGAAGCAGAAAGTGAACCTTTTGGTGGTTTTTTATTTTCATAAGATATCTAATTTTGATGGCCTGATATTGATGAATGACATGACAGTATGTCTGGTTTAATACCTATCCTTTTTTAAAGCTTTTTATCGAGAAATATTACCGTTGAAGGTTCAGCTTGCCGATAGCATTAGTGAGATAGTGGCAGATGATTGGAATGCCCTAGCAGGCGACATGCCTCTATTAAGTCATGCCTTTTTGAGTGCTCTTGAAGCGTCAAAGTCAGTGGGGGCTAGAACTGGATGGCAACCATGCCCACTATTGTTTTATGAAGAAAATACATTAGTTGGTGCTATCCCCTTGTATATCAAAAACCACTCATACGGGGAATATGTTTTTGACTGGGCTTGGGCTGAAGCCTATGAGAGAAATGGCTTAAATTATTATCCCAAACTTGTTTCGGCCATCCCCTTTAGCCCGATTACTAGTCAACGATTACTGCTTTCCCCTAAACATGATCAATCGCAAATAAGCTCACTGATGGTAAAAGCTTTAGAGCAATTCTTATATACCCATCAATTTTCAAGTGTTCATGTGCTATTTCCCAATGCAACATCCGCAGTCCCATTTAGACAACATAATTGGCTAGAACGACATGGGGTTCAGTTTGAATGGCACAACGAAAGCTTTCAAAATTTTGATGAATTTTTAACTCAGCTTACTCAAGAAAAACGTAAGAAGATTAAGCAAGAACGAAAAAAAGTTCTCAACGCAGGCGTCGTCTGCCAGCGAATTAAAGGTCAAGATATTACAGAATCTCAATGGGACTTCTTTTATCAGTGTTATTGCAGGACTTATATTGAACATCGCTCGACGCCCTACTTAACAAGAGATTTCTTTAAAATCATCGGACAAACCATGTCACAAAATATTTTGTTGGTCATGGCTTTTAAGGACAATCAACCTATTGCAAGTGCGCTTAATTTTTATAATCAAAATACTTTGTATGGGCGCTATTGGGGCAGCATAGAGTACATCCCTAATCTTCATTTTGAGGTTTGTTATTACCAAGCGCAGGAGTTTTGCATTGCTGAAAATTTACTTTTCTTTGAAGGCGGCGCTCAAGGCGAACATAAATTAGCCAGAGGGTTTAAACCTAAAGCTACCTGCTCATTCCATAAAATAGCCCACCCTGATTTTTCCCAAGCGATTGAGAAATTTGTTCTTCAAGAAACGCAGGGAATTGCTGAGTATACGAATGAACTAGAAGAGCGAGCTCCATTTAAAGCTAAATAATTTGTTGATCATTATGGAGTCAAAACAGTCACTATCCCATTTGCATCTATTTGAGCGCGACGATGCATATCTTTTCCTAGCTCTAACCAATCCATACAAATCACTTCAAAATTCAATACTGCTAAGTGATGAATGACAGGCTGATGGACTAGAAAATCTTCATGGTGAGGATCAGAAACAATAGCGCTTCCCGGTGCTTGTTTGGCTAAGTAATCTTTTGATGCATGGCTCTGACTCACACTAGCCCAAGCCCTCTCGACAACTTCACCCTCATGATAAACCGAGGCACGCACACTGACGCGTAATTGCCATCTTAGCCTCTCGCTCCAAAACACAAGCTGTGCTTGATTGCATTTTAAAATCTCTTGGCATTTAGGACTCCTTGAATCGGTATATGCCCTTAGAGTTGATCTAGTCTGATCAGCGTGACGGAGAACAATGGTTCTAACTTGTGGAAAGCCATCCACGCCAAGCGTTGCAAATGCAGGTCTTCTCCATGCATGATGTCTGTCCTTGCTTGCTCTACTTAATTCTTGCCATACTCTGCCTACTAAATTTTCAGGTGGCTGTGTAGATAGAGACTCTAAGGGTAGTTTGGAAATATCTTGCATGAATGATTCTACTTTCTCTTCTAAATTTTTGACCCTCATCACAAAAATCCTTTATCTCGACTAGACCTAATGGAAGCCCGAAGGTACGGTGGTTTATTACTTAGCCATTGAATAAATTTGGCGATTTCTGGATGATTTCTTAACGCCTCTATAGTGGAATAGTGTCTCTCTAGCTGGGTTTCAGTTAACAGTGCATGGATTTGCTGGTGGCAGAGTTTATGAAGAATGACAGTCTCTACTCCACCTCGTGATTTAGGAATCAGGTGATGTTTATCTCTCTGAGCTTTCGTCGTAGGCCTAAGACATAATTGGCAAAGGTACTCAGTTTGCACATGCTCCTGATAATGCTGTTCTTGATCAGCGATTTTCTTTTTCTTAATACGTCCACGCATAGCTTTCTATTCCATTTAAGACCACTCTTTTAAAATGCTAGATAGATAAGTTTTTTGGCTTAACTAGAAAGACATAAAATATGGTTTTTAGTTTTATCAGCAAGATACTGACTTTTTTTTAAGATGATCAAATGAAAACAAAATCATGCCATGTTTGCACAAATCTATTTTCTGTCATGTACCGTGTTCAGCTACAGAAAGGGAAAACTTGGGTATTTGTTTGTGAGCAGTGTTGCCTGAAAGCTAAAGAATTACCTGACTATCGTTATGGAGGCACTTGGAAGGGTTAATATTTTTCAGCATATATGACGATACTCAAGCCATTTTCAATCCTTCCTTTGCACTGCTAATCAGGAATCAACAACAGAGATTTTTTATTGGAAAAGATCTTGCTGATTCACACTATCAGATTGCTTTCGCTCTCTGGCTAATTGAGTTTTTTTAGTACCTGCTTGCGGTTTAAATTTTCGAGATGCATGTTTGCGTACGATGTTTTTCGTTTCTTGACTATGACGCGCTGCCAGTCTAGCTTCGGCAATTTTTTTTCTAGCGGCTTTGATAGCCAACTCAACCGAAATGATGGGTTCTGGATAGTCTTGACCTATGACGCAGCCATATCTTTGTTGAAGCTCAGGGGTCATCAGCCATGGCTCAAAAATCCACATATTCGGTACATGTTTCAGTGCAGGCAACCATTCTCTAACAAACTTTCCTTCAGGATCTTGATCTCTAGCCTGTTTAATAGGATTGTAGATACGCAAGGTATTAATGCCTGTAGTTCCAGATTGCATCTGAACCTGAGACCAATGTATACCCGGCTCATAGTCCAAAAATTCTCTTGCCAAATGCAAGCCTGTCTCACGCCAATGTAACCAATACAAATAGCTCGCTGTACTCATGAGCATCGCGCGCATTCTAAAATTAATCCACCCAGTTTGTCTCAACATCTCCATACACGCGTCCACCAAGGGCCATCCGGTTTGTCCAGTTTTCCAACGCTCTAGTTTTTGCATGGTTTCTTCATCTTGATAAGCTTCGTCACGAATGCCATTAAAAGCGCTATGCATACTTCGATATTCGATTTCAGGTTCTGATTCTAGCTTTTGCATAAAATGACAATGCCAATGCAGGCGACTTTCAAACGCCTTTAAACCAGCATCTAAATTCTTAGGGTAGCGATTGGGTGTTTGTTGTATTCTAAGTCGTTGAGCTTGAAGCGCTTGTATCACTTCTTTCATACTCAGCACTCCCCATGATAAATAGGGTGAGATTCTTGACCCTGCATCAACAGAAGAAATCGGGCTAGATATTCCTCCTCGATACTTGCTGGCTCTCCCATTCAAGAATGACTGCAGAGTTTTAATGGCTAATTCACGACCACCCTTCTGCCTCAATGGCTTATCTGGTTGCGGTTTCTTGATTTGGACATGCGCTTTATTCAGATTAGATAATGCGAGGAGATGGCCATTTAATCCTTGAGCTGAAGGAGTGGGGACTTGTGGCATAGCCATGCGTTTTTGCCAGATAGCATTCCAGCGATCTCGATCTTTTAAGCATCTCACCACACCATTTTGGGGGTATTCCTGCCATGGCACTTGATGCTCGTTGCACCACTGTGCGACTTGTTTATCTAAAGCATAGGTAAATTGATTCCCTGTTTCCTCATGACTATACAATCCAACAACGCGATATTGTTGTGACACCACATTCAGAAAATTTACCATTCCCTCCTGTGTCTCAAATAATTCTAAGCCTATAGCTTGCAGATCTTTTTTGAGTGAAAGTAGACATTCACGCACAAATGCCACATGTTGTTGTGAGTAATCCTGGCTAGACCATACAGATGCATCCCAGCTAAATACTGGAATGACCATATTATTTTTATCAAGTAGTGATTTTTGTGTGGCTTGATAGAGCGGAGCATGATCTTGTATTCGCAAGTCACGCTTAAACCAAACAATATTGACGAGGATATCGCTTAACATTTCAAGTCTTATTGAATGCAAATGAGCAATTAGTGCTCACCCAAAAAATCACCGCTTTGATGAGCCCATAAGCTTGAATATATTCCGCCTAATTTGAGGAGTTCGGCATGGGTCCCCTGCTCTACGATTTTTCCTTGATCGACCACGACTAATCTATCCATTGCAGCGATAGTGGATAAACGATGCGCAATGGCCACAACAGTCTTCCCTTGCATGAGCCGATACAAACTTTCCTGTATCACTGTTTCGACTTCAGAATCTAAAGCACTTGTTGCCTCATCCAATAGAAGAATTGGAGCGTCTTTAAGCATCACACGAGCAATTGCAATGCGCTGACGTTGTCCACCTGATAGTTTCACCCCACGCTCACCTACATGTGCGTCATAGCCTTTGCGTCCTTTTGAATCTATCAATTGAATAATAAATTCGTGTGCTTCTGCTCGTTTTGCAGCAGCCAGCATCTCAGCTTCTGATGCATCTGGTCGACCATACAAAATATTATCTCTGACGCTTCGGTGTAATAAGGAGGTATCCTGTGTGACCATACCAATTTGAGCACGCAATGAATTTTGCGTAACTGAATTAATATTCTGTGCATCGATGTAGATGGCGCCTTTTTCAACTTCATAGAATCGTAATAGTAGATTCACGATGGTTGACTTTCCTGCACCAGATCGCCCGACCAAACCAACTTTTTCACCTGGATGTATAGTCAGGTTTAGGTTTTGCAATACGTTTACTCTATCAGTAGCATCCTGATCTTGATGATAGCTAAAATCGACATGATCAAATTTCACCTCACCACGTTGAACGATGAGGGGTTTAGCATCTTCCGCATCACGAATATTATTATGCGTCGACAAGGTATTCATCCCATCTTGGACGGTTCCCACTTGTTCATAAAGTGAGGTCATTTCCCACATCACCCAGTGCGAGACTCCATTCAGTCGCAAAGCCATTGCTGTAGCCGCTGCCAAACCACCTATAGAGAGCTCATTGATACTCCATAACCATAAACATAAAAATCCAGTTGTAATGATGAGCACCATATTCAAAAGATGATTCACAATTTCAACTTGGCTCACACGTCGCATCTGTCCATGGACAGTGCCTAAAAATTCGTCCATAGCAGAACGCACATAGGCTGCCTCACGGCCAGCATGGGAAAATAACTTCACGGTACTGATATTGGTATAAGCATCGGTGATGCGCCCTGTCATCAAACTTCTAGCATCTGCCTGTTGTTGAGAGAGTTTACTCAAGCGTGGCACAAAATAACTTAACGAAAAAATATAGGCGATCAGCCAAACAAGAAAAGGAAGCATGACGAGCGGATTAAAAACTCCGACAATCGCCACCATACTGCCAAAGTAGACCAATACATATACCAATATATCAGCGACAATAAACCACACATCGCGGACGGCAAGTGCAGTTTGCATGACTTTTGCGGCCACTCGCCCTGCAAACTCATCCTGATAAAAGCTCATGCTTTGATTAAGCATCAATCGGTGAAAATTCCAACGCATACGCATCGGAAAATTACCCGCCAAGGTCTGATGCTTAAACAGTGTTTGAAATGCAATCAATACGACGCTAGCAATCAACGCCATCGACAACCAAATCAAACGCTCACCCTCACGCGACCAAATCTCGGCCTGTGGAATATGGCTAAGCCAATCCACAACCTTGCCCATCATCGCAAATAGGATTGCCTCAAAAGCAGCGGTCAGCGCAGTAAATAGCGTCATACCTGCTAAGTACAGACGAAACCCTTTGGTACATCCCCAAATAAACTGCCAAAAATTATTATTTGGCGTAGCAATCCCTTTTTCAGAAAAAGGATTAACAAGCTGCTCAAATCGATTAAACATTTAATTTCACTTTTTGCGATTTTGAAAGGTAATTAACCACTCACGCATGGATAACACCTCTCATCTT